>JAKATP010000167.1 GCA_021818685.1 Bacillota bacterium
TCCGATCTCGCACGCTATTTCGACTGGGACGCGCTCTGCCCGACCCGACCGGAGGTGCAGGATCTGGCGCGCGGCTGGGTCCGGCGTGCCCTGACGGCCCAGGCCGGGGTCCGGCTCGATGATGTCACTTATGCGCGCGAGGGCTTCTGCGCGTGCACTGTCTGCGCGGAGGAGGCGGCGCGTCGCGGCCTCTCGCTTCCCGCCCTGCACCGCCGGGTGCTGGCCGATTTCGTAGACAGTATCCGGGGTGAGCTCGGACGACCCGTGTACTTCACCCTCTATCCCGATCCCTACCCGGGCCATCTGGAGTCCCGCTATGGGCTCTCGGTGGACACCTTGACCTCTTCGGTCGACGCCTTCGTGGTGCCCCTCTATGACCTCGCCTACAGCACCACCTACTGGCTTGAGATCCTGGCCAGCGCCTGGCAGGAACGGGTGGGCGAGAAGCTCTGGATTGAGCTTTACGCACTCAAGATCCCGGAGGAGGCGCTCCGCCAGGCGGTGCGGGTCGCCGCCCACTACGCGGCCGGGGTTCTCGTGGCGTACGAGTCCAATCTGGAGAAGCTGATGTCCCTGGCACGGAGCTTTGCCGACGAAGAGGGCGTGCCCCTGCAGACCATCCTCCGAAATCCCGCGGTCGCCCGGTCGTAAAGCGGAGCGCAGTCCCGTGCGCATCGCTCAGGCCTGGTGGCGTGGGCACCAAGACCAGACACAACAGCCGGGACCGGCGTCATGCCGGTCCCGCCTGCCGCGTTGCGCGTCGGCTGCTAGGCGTGCGGCCCGTGTCGGGAGGAAGACACGCGGGTCACGGTAAAGGAGTCGTACGCTCCTCCAACGGTTGCCGTGCTGCCGATAGACGAGGGGGCGACCGACACTTCGGCTTGTCCGAACCGGTTTACGATAATGGTCTCAAGCGGGGTTCGCGAATTCGCACTGGTCGCCGTGTCCGTGACGGCGCTGAAGTTCGCCGGCGAGAACGTGGCGAATTTGCAGTAGGTACCACCGCAGAACGGGTCCTCGTCGATCCACTCGGCCGACTGGGTGTCCGGGGCGACAAAGGCGCCCGCGGCGTACCAGGAGGAAATGTCCGTGGGCCCAATGCTCCAGTTCTTGGTACTGTCGCTCATCGTGAGCGTCCAGCTACCGCTCGTATCGGTGATGGTCACCGTAAGCGTGTCCCCCGGGCTTACCGGCTCGGACAGGGGGACGATCGGATTCGGATAGTCCTCCACAATGGGGGTGTAGGTCTGGTTCTTTTGATTCTTGAAGGACTCCAGGACGCCGGCCTGCACGATGCCCCCTGTGCCCAACACGCCCCCGATGCCCGTCCAGACGGCATTGGAGCTGTTAGTGGGCGACGACGCGCTCAACTGCGGGACGGTGAAGCTGGCCGAGACGCTACTAAAGTGGGCGCCCACCGACTGGAGGCCTGAGCTGCTTAACTTCACGCCGTCGATGAAGCCGCTCCAGTTGGCGGAGTGCAGCGAACCCGCAACACGGCCCCGGCCCCTCGCGGTCCTCACGAAGGGGTGAAGGACGGGGCCGAGGGTCCGTGCGGTGGAGGCGGAACGGGCGGCAGGGCCCGCATGGGCGCCCGCTGCGGCCGGCATGCCAAACACCAACGCCGTGGCTGCGGCCACGCCGGCCCAAGTGCTGATTGTCATGAGACGTCTCCTCTCCAAACCCTCAGGCATCCGATGGCATTTTGAGGGAACACTTCGCGGGCGCAGGGCGACTTCCTGCTTGGACCGACACCCAGATGGCGCTCAGTCCCACCCCTTTCCTCCCAAGCTGTCGAATCGATGGAGCCGTCCGCGAGCCCCTTTTAGGCCCGGTCGGAAACGGGAGAGCGGCCTGTATCCGCCGAGATGAGCCCCGGGCTCCTGCCCACGCCCCCTCAGCTAGGCGCAAGAAGCCTAAATTATTCCAGCGCGTGGGTTTGGTGTGCCTGGAGGAAATTCGGTAGTGGTGGTGATGGTTGTCGACACCTGTCGATTAGCCGCGCTCGACAATGACTTAGGAGGAATTCTCATGAAGACTCGGCTCTCCGCCGTCATCGGCGGCCTGCTGCTTCTCACGGCCCTGTTTTCCCGCCCCGCGCCCCTGGCCCACGCGGCCGTCCCCGCTGTCACGCTCAGCACGTCGGCGGTCACGGAAGGCTACTTCACGACCTTTACCCTCTCCCTTCAGAATCCGGCCACCGGATCCCCCCTGTCCGGGTACATCGAGTTCAAAAACAATCCGGCCAGCGCCGCCGATACCGACTACTACGTCGACGTCGCCGCCGTCCCGGCGGGCGCGGCCATGCCGGCCTATGGCCAGTTCGGGTGGAGTGATATCGGACCCGGTCAGGTGTCGGCCCCGGTGGCGGTGAACGGCCAGGATACCGTGGAGGTTCTCGCCTACGATGCGGAAGCGACCGGAGATCCCGACTCGGCCGACGCCGGTCAGAATATCGGAATCGCGTGGTCGACGACGGCGACGGGGCCGTTCAGCGCCGTGGCCCCGATGCCGGTCACGCCGGCCACCCTCACCGCCAGCCCATCCTCGATCCGGGCGAAAACGGCGACGCCCGTCACGTTTACCCTGACCGGGGCCACCGGGGCCCCCTTGAGCGGGTTTCTGGTGAAGCCGGAAACGGGGAGCACTCCTGCCGGCGAGACTGGCGCGAACGGGACCGTCACCCTGACGCTTCTGGCGCCGACGGCGGGCCCCACGGCCTTCTTTGCCGAGAACAACGCGGATAACGGGAACAATCTCGCCGGCATCGAATACGCGGGACCATACGCCACGGCTACGGTCACCGCCACGGTGGCGCCGGCCGCGCCGCCTCCGGCGCCACCTCCCGCCCCGCCGCCTGCCCCGTCGCGTCCCACCGTGATCCTGGCCCGCTCCGATCTGCCCTACGATGCGCTCGTGGGGCAGGTGCTGGCCGACCGGACGCACTGGCCGGTGTATCTCACGCCGCCCACCTTGCTGGAACCCGGCATCATTCGCACCTGGAAGGCGGAGGACGTCGGCCGGGTCGTGATCCTGGGGGGCCCGGCGGCCATCAGTCCCCAGATCGCGGACGAGATTACGGCGATGGGCATCACGGTGACCCGCATCTGGGGCGCCGATCGTTATGGGACGGCGGCAGCCCTGGCGCGCTTTGTCGGCGATCGCAGCGGAACGGCGGTCGTGACGAGCGGTCTCACGTACTCGGACCTGCTCTCGGTGGCCGCCATTGCCGGCGAACACCAGTGGCCGCTCCTTTTGGCCAACGCGAGCGGCATTCCGGCCGTCGAAGAACCCCTCCTCCGGTCCTTGTCGCTCCGGACCGTCTATGTGGTGGGATCACAGGCCACCGTCAATGCGGCGGCGGTTTTGGACCTCGAGCAGGCGGGGATTCACGTGATCCGGATTGAGGGCCCCACACCCGGCGATCCTTACGGAACCGAGGCTGCGCTTATCACCACGTTCCGCATGTCACTCTCGTGGCGCACCGTGTATCTCGCCGGGGGCGGAGCGTATCTGGCCGGACTGGCGGCGAGCCCGGCTGTGGCCCGTGCGGGCTCCATGCTGGTGCAGGTGCCCTCGGCCGGTACGGTTCCCGCCGAGTTGGCGGCGGCCCTGGCCGGGTTGCGCGGGAGTGCCCAAAGCGTGAGTGCGGTGGGCGGTACGGTCCCGTCCCAGATTCTGCGCGCGGTGGAAAACTCCCTCGGCCTGTAAACCGGCCCGGACGCCATCAAAAAGACCGGCGGGTCTAAATCCGACCGGTCTTTTCGATGACGGGGGACCTATGCGGGGGGGCTGAGCTTCAGCAGCTGGGCCAATTGGTTTTTCGGGCGCACGCCCACCGTGCGGGCCGTTTCCTGCCCACCGTCAAACCGGATGACGCAGGGGATGCTCATCACGCCATAACGGCTCGCCAGGGTCGGATTCTCATCGACGTTCACCTTGGCGAGCACCAGCAGGTCGGCGTGTTCACGGGCCAATTCATCAAGAACGGGCGCCACCATCCGGCAGGGGCCACACCACGGGGCCCAGAAGTCGACCACCACGGCCTTGTCCGCCGTCTTCAAGAGCTCATCAAAAGTGGTATCGCTCACATCGACCGCCATGGGCATCTCTCCTCTCGAGCAGAGCGATCGGGCAACCGACCGACCGCCTCTATCGTATATCCGGCCGGGTAGGACGGATACCGTCATGCGTATCTTGCATCCCCCGCGAAAAAGCGGGCAGACGGAGAGACCGGCCTATTCTTAATCACGACGGTTTCAGGCACAGGGGCGCCCGCACAGTCATACGGGCGCCCAGCTACTCGCCAACCAGCGCCGTGTCGCTGCCTTCATCCTCCTCGTCGGCTTCCGGCAGGAGGTCGCGGTCTCGCAGATAGTCGAGAATCTGCTCGAGTTCCTGGCGGACGGAGCTCCGATGGGTGTGAAGGTGGATTTCAGGGTCGCGCGGCGGTTCATAGGCCGACGTGATGCCCGTGAACTGCTCGACCCGCCCCGCTTGCACCTCTCCGTAAAGTCCCTTCGGATCGCGCGTGCGACAGACGTCGAGCGGGCAATCGACGAAAACTTCCACAAACCGCCCCTTGTCGACTAAGGCCCGCGCCTCGTTGCGCGCCTCGCGAAACGGCGAAATCAGCGCGACCAGAACCACAAGCCCGCTTTCATACATTAAACGGGCCGCATGCCCCACGCGGCGTATCTGCTCGACCCGATCCGCATCGCTGAAACCCAAGTCGCGGCTGAGTCCCTGACGGATCCCGTCGCCATCGAGAAGCGCCGTCCGGAGCCCCTGGTCAAACAGGGCCCGTTCGAGGTTCGCGGCCAACGTGGACTTGCCGGCTCCGGAGAGGCCCGTAAACCACACGACGAAGGCTTTGTGTCCTTGGGCGCGCTCCCGTTCCCGGCGCGATACTCGGGCTGGAACCAATGTAGAATCACCTCGTTAAAGTCTGGACCATAAAAATCGGCCGCCCTGTAGGGCATCTCGCTCACTAAACCTACCTTGCACCTTCTAGCTGACTCGGGACAGATTCTGCACTGAACGCCACCTGAATATTGCGTCGAGGCTGGGGAAGGTCAAACGTGTGAATGCCTGAAGGAGCGACGTGAAAGGTCTGGCCGCCGGCTGGTGCGGGGCGCACACCGTGATCGACGACTACGGCAGAGCTCACACCGGGAGCACCTCGGACCCTCCGGGCGTCATGCGTCTTGTGGTTTCAGCCCATCGTAAGGCCTGCCAGCACCGGGAGCCTTTACACTCAAAAGGGCGTAGAGGAGGGGTTGTCGAAATATGCGGTCGGATACCCGCTGGCCCACCTTCTTGATTCTCGGTGCTCCCCGTTCCGGCACCACGTTCCTGTTCCGCGCGTTGGCGGGGCATAAAGAGGTGTACGCGAGTCCGGTCAAGGAACCGTTGTATTTTTACGCACCCGCGGGGCAAGCTTGGCCGCGTCCGGAGATGACGACCGCAGAGTACCGGCGGCTCTTTAACGGGGCGGC
>JAKATP010000168.1 GCA_021818685.1 Bacillota bacterium
GGCGCGATCACGCTGGGCGAGGAAACCCACCAACCTCACCGTCTCATCCGAAACGCTGTGATGACGAGCTTCGGGTTTTCGGCGGCGCTGTTCCTTCTGCTCGCCGATGCACTCACCGTAGGTTGGGGCCCGTCCCGGATGCCACTGTTCGCTCGGGCCAGCATCCCGGGAGTCATCCTCGCCCGGCAGGACATCGGCCTCTTCATGGCGGTCGTCCTCTTGCTGTTCGTCGTGAACAGCCTCCTCGCCGGCTCCCTGGCGCCGGAGGATTCCCTGGTCCGCATGCTGTACGCCTTCGCCCGTGACCGCACCATCCTCCCAGACGCCATGAGCCAGGTGCACGCCACCCGCCGCTCGCCGCACCAGGCCATCCTCTGGAGTCTTTTAGTGGGGTTCGTGGTGAGCCTGGTGGCGGGGCTACTGTTGGGGCCGTTCAAGGGCTTTCTGGTCCTCGTGACCATCGCCTCGGTGGCTCTGCTCCTCGGACACATTCTGGCCAACATTGCGTTCACGCCCTACGATCGCCGCATTGGGGAATTCCGCTGGTTCGTCCACGGCGTCGCGCCGGTCGTGAGCTCGATCCTGGTGGTGCTGGTTTGGTGGTTCACCCCGTGTACCCCTTCCCGTGGCCGGTGGTCCTGGGCCCGATCCTGGTCGCTCTCTGGACGCTGTATGGCTGCTGGGCGCTCAGCCGGGTGAATCCCGCGCAGCTTCAGCATGCCGGGTCCTTCAACGTGACCGAGTGAGGCGGATGATGAGGTGGTGGTCGTCTCAGCATGGCCGGCGATCCGCGACGGTAACCCCGGACCGGCGGGCCTTCGACCTCTTGGTACAGAGCCCCGACGACCTTCGGGTGATCGACTGGAAAATCGGGGGCGACCCCAGCGCGCCGCCGTCACTGAACAGGTGGCCGCCTACGCCCTGCTCGCGTCGGGCGATGCCCCGCATCTCCCCATCGACGTCACCCTGCGCTGGATCCGCACCCGCGCCGGCGCGCGCCACCGCCTCTTCGACCCCGCCGCCATCCCGGCGCTGCGCACCACACTGCTGGCGCGGATGACCGCGATTCGCGCCCAGCTGGCCTTGGTGGAGCAAGGCGTCCCCGTCGCCGACGCGTTTCCCGTCCGCCCTTCCAGCCTCTGTGCCGCGTGCCCCGTCGCCGCCCTCTGCCCGGCCGCCGCGGTCTACGCGCCCACGGCCCTGGCTTCGTGGACCGCCCCGCCCCACCCGCTCACGCCCGACGCCCCCGACCCGGCGGCGACGGCCGTGGGTGAAGCGCTCCTCGCCACCGAAGCCGCCGCCACGCTCGCCAAAGCCCAGGTCAGATCCTGTCGAGGCCGATGACCGCCGGCGACGAGGCGTGGGAGGGGTATATCAGGCAAGACCGCCGGGTGCCCGACAGCCCCCAACGGGATGCGCTCCTCACCGACGCCCTCGCCGCCAGGGCCGATCCCACGCTCCTCGACACCGTGGCCACAACCAACGTCACGGCGCTCATCCGCGTCACCCGGTCCGTCAACAAAACCCACCCGATCCTCGCGCAGGCGCTGACCGGCCTCGTACAAACGAAACCCGGATCCCCGGCCTTCGCCCACCGCCGCATCAAGGAGGACCCCCATGTCCAAGACGCCTCTGGGTGATCTCCCCCACCCCCTGAGCCAGTTCAACCGCCTCCCGTGGGCGACTTGGTCGACGGGCAGTGGGCAGTGCTCGCGGAGTCCCAGAACGACGGTGGCCATGACAGTCTCAGCGTGGTGGACGCCAAGAACGGCGCCCGCTCCAACTCTCACAATCGGCGTGCTACGATCCCTCTGTCGACCCCTCTCGCGCGTAGCTCTGCCTCTGTGCTTCCGCGCTGAGCGTAACCGACCCGTTGCGAACCGTGGACCGGCTTCCTTCATTATGACTACATGACTACGGGTTCGGGGACGGGCGCGCGCTCCGGACCACTTGGGGTTCCACTTCCGATGCGCTGGGCATCTGCGCCGCCTCGTGCGTGCTAGTGAAGAAGGCCCAGGCCGCAACACCGAATAGGATGGGCACGGCCAGAATGAATCCGGCCCCCAGGCTGTGTAGGTTATGGATGTGAATCGGGGTGACCAGCGCGATCCGCGCAATCACGCCGGGCCATACCAAGCCGAGAACGGCCACCGCCATGAAGGCGATGCCGCCGCCGGTCAGCGTCCGTCCGCTCATCTTGCGGGCGACGTACTGCTTAGCTTCGGCACTGAGGCGGCGGCGCTCCATCCACGCTCCAAACGCCGAACCCAACAGGATCTGCATCACCATTGTGCCCAGTCCGAACAGCGCGCCGGGCACCCAGCCGATCCAAACGCTTGGCATGGCTGGCGCCAGCACGGTGTAGATGATGACGGCGAAGGCCCCGACGCCCCAGCCGGCGATAAAGCCGTGCACCAGCGGCATATAGGGGGGAATCGGACGCGGGGGCTTCATGTCCCGGGCGGCCCGCGAGTCAGGACTTGGCCCATGGACGTGGCCGAGGTGGAGCACCTGGCCTTTCTGTAGGATGTACAGACCGGAGGCGGCCATGACCGCACCTACCACCAGATAGACGACATATTCCCAGCGCGCTGCGAACTCGAACGAGGTCAGCGCCAAAAACGCCAACTCGGAGGCGATGGCGCGCTGTAGGGTGAATGCTGCGGAAAACAAGAAGCCGGCACGACGGCCACCCCGGCTCGAGTAACTGCCCACCGAATAGCTGAACGTGATGGGCCACGTGTGCTCATCCGGCGTGACGCCGTGCGTCATGCCCAGCAGGAAGGCTGTCGGGAACACGAGGATTAAGGTCAAATGCTGGGGATCCCAGAGATTGATCACGTCCGGCCCTCCTGCGAATTTCTTGCAAGTACACTATAATTCCGGATGAAGTGGTCGTCAAGTGGCCGCCTCCGACAACATGCCGTATGGTGGAACCGAAGCGGGAAGGAGGGACGGTATGGCAACGGCAAACGCGGAACGCCAGTTTCGAGCCAGTTTGAAGGATCATGGACTGAGAATCACCCCCAACCGGCTTAGGATGTTTCGCACCCTGGCCGGCCATTCGGAGCCTCTCACCAGTACGCAGCTGGCGGGGTTGCTGGCGGACGAAGGCATGAATCCCGCCACCGTCTACCGCATGATGCAGCAGTTGACGCAGGCTGGCATCGTCCATCCGGTCATGGTGGGCCACGAACACATCGGTTATGAATTGATGAGTCCCTACCGCCCACATCACGACCATTTTCTCTGCCTCAGTTGCCAGCGCACATTTGACCTGGACGAGTGCGGGCTGGACGAGGCTCTGGTGAAGCTCGCCGAGCGCAACGGCTCTTTGGTAACCTTTCATCACGTCGAACTGCACGGACTGTGTCCCGAGTGCCGAAAAGCCAGCGCGCCGTCGGCTTGAGTCCGTCCGAAGCGCCCGGATCCGCCAGGAGGCCCAGAGGCCCTCGTGAGAGACCTCTTCGCGTGGACGCGGGGCTTCCGTCGGGATTCCTGGCGAACGGTCACGCCTGATCGCTGGCGGTATCGCCTCTTCCATGCCAGGGAACGGCTCATCCGCTCAGTGCGCTCCGCCGTCGCTCGTCCAGGTTCCTCCCGGCCGGGTCCGTGCCCGCTGATACACGATGTCTTGCGCTCGTTTGGGCGCCTCCGGTTTGGCCGCAGAATCCGTGGCGGTCCGCCCCATTCCTTTATGCGGACGGCTCCTCACGGCTCGAGCATCCGGTCTCCAGCCGTCCCGACGGCTGGTCATTCTCCCCGAGACGTCGGCGATCTCCGTGACGCGGGAGAGGTATCGTTACATCTTTGAAGCGGCCACGCGCTTTGACATGGCATGCGGACGGTGGGGTGATGGCGACGATGGGGGGTTCCGCCATGGGTCAAGAAGACGTGCGAATTTCGGGAGACATTGCCGGGGCCCAGTCCGAGCGAGTTCTGTTCGCCGCACCGTGTTGCTGCTTCACCAGCCAGGAGCTAAAGAAGGGGAGCGATCCGTGGCTCCAGGCATGGACGAGAAGAGGGAGCAACCGACTGGGCCGGGACTGCAAGCGGCCTAGGCCTGTCGTCGGCCCGTCTCCGTCTGAGTCCCGAGAGGAACTGATCCGTCATGCATGACCCGCGACGGACGCCGCGCCTGAGAGGATGGGGGATAGCGGCCACCCTCGGTCTCTTCGTCGTCAATTTGGTCGGGTTCATTGATGCCCAAACGGGCTCCGCCTATGGATGCGGGCAAGATTGGCCGCTGTGCAATGGCCAGGTGATCCCGAACTTCACCGGGCTTCACGTCCTCATTGAGTTTGGTCACCGCGCCTTAGTCGTGGTGGGCATTGTGCTCGTGATGGGATTCCTCGTGGCCATGTGGCGCCACCACCGGGATCAGGCCGTGGTGCGTCTCTTGATGGGCGTCGCCGTGTTTTTTATCGTTGTGCAGTCGATCCTCGGGGGCCTCGCGGTCCTGTTCGTGAACCCCCCGGAAATCTTGGCCCTCCATCTGGGGTTTGGCCTGATGGCGATGAATGCCGTGGGACTCTTGACGGCTTGGGTGTTCCGGACGGCCCGACCAGTGCCTGTTCCCTCGGAGCCGGTTGCGCCCCGGTCTCGCTTACGCGCATGGTTTTTGTGGACCTATCTGTTTTTGGTCATTTATTGGGGCTCGTACGTGTCGTTTCGAGCAGCCGGCCAAGCCTGTCGCGGGTGGCCTTTGTGCAACGGAGAGTGGTTTCCGGGCTTTAACGGGCTGACGGGCATTGTCTTTATTCATCGACTGGCGGCGGTCGCCTTGTTGGGCGTCGTCATCTGGACGGGCCTGGCCATCCGGCAGGAACGCGCCCGTCCTGATCTGAGACGCGCAGCCGGGATTCTGTTATCGCTCACCATCCTACAGATCGTCTCCGGCGCCTACCTGGTGGCGAGCCACTGGACGCTCAATGCCTATATCGTTCACGTGATCGGGGTCATGGCCCTCTTCTATGTCGCCAGCTACCTCGCGATGTTGGTGGACGAAGAATTCTGGACCGGTTGGACACGAAGGCGTGCCCACGCCAGGCCCATCGGGGGCTCGCAATGACCGCCGGGTAGCTGGACCTGTCGCATCCCACCCTGCCGCCCCGCGCGTTATCCCGTCCCGGGCAGAGCATCGCCTGCTCCGGAGCACGCCGATTTGCCATCTTGTCAGCCTCGGTACCTGCTTCGGTCCGGTGGGCCGTGATGTGTGCGACCAGATAGAGGGCGATGGACATCCTCTATCACGGCCAAGGTAAGATGGGCCCTCGGGACGTCGCGCCCGTTGGCCGTTGTGCCCGATATCCCCAGATCTGAAAGTCGGGACTTAACAGCGCCATTGGCCCACGGTAGCCTTTCGTCTCATGTCCGGCGTCTCATGTACGTCGCCACGGGTGTCCGATCATGGGATCAATTTTGGAACCTTTTCGCTCCCTCCGAGCATCCCCGCATGCTAACCAACCCGACCTCAG
>JAKATP010000169.1 GCA_021818685.1 Bacillota bacterium
TGACCCTCGGCGGCACCGGTTCATCCGACGGAGGGATGGGGGCCCTCCTCGAGCTCGGGGCCCGCATCCAGGGTGTTGGGGAGCCGGGGGCGGAGGCGCTTTCAGCCGTCACCGCCATCGAGCTTGTCCCCCTTCCTGTCCCGCTTGAGGTTTGGGTAGACGTCCTTCCTCCCCTCACGGGGCCGCGCGGCGCCATCCGTGGCTACGGGCCCCAGAAGGGACTTCCGGCACGGGAACTGGAAGAGCTGGATGCGGCGATGGCCCGTTACGGCGCGTTGTTGGACCGGGCTTCGGGACGCCCGGTGGCGCGGACGGCCGGCGCCGGCGCCGCGGGCGGCCTCGGGGCCGCCCTGGCGGCCATTGGGGGGCGCCTCGTACCGGGCGGGGCGGCGGTGGCAGACGCCGTGGGCCTCGGGACGGCGCTCTATGGTGCCCGGGCGGTGATCACCGGGGAAGGGGCGGTCGACGCCCAGACCGTCGAGGGTAAGGTGGTCGGCGTCGTGTGCCGGCTCGCGCACCAGGCGGGTGTGCCCGCCCTGGTGATGGCGGGCCGGATCGATCGAGGGGGCGAGCCCCTCTACGGGGGTGGGGCATCTGCCCTCTTCTCCCTCACGCCGAACGCGGCCGGGGACGGGGAGTTTTCCCGGGCGGCCGAGCTCCTCGAGCGTCGCGTATGGGAGGTGTCCCGGTGGCTGGACCCCGCGCTGGCGCCGCGTTATGGTGTCCACGGGAGGTAGTTTAATGTCGTTTGGCGCCCTGGCCGCGCTGGTCACGGTGCTGGTAGCGTTGGTGATGGCCGTCGGCTTTGCGCGGCAGCATGCTTCACGCCATCGTCCCTACCAACTCTGGTGGGCTCTCGCGTTCCTGTCGACCGCGCTGGCCGCGGCCATGCAATTCATAGGGTTTTTGGGTCATGCCTTCAGCCCGTTCGACTATCGTCTGTACATCTTATTCTCCGCGGCAGTGCCGGGGGTCATGGGCGCCGGCAGCATGTTCCTGCTCTGGGCCCGTTGGGCCTGGTACTACACGGTCATCGTCCTGGTCTTCATCCTGCTTACGGCAGTGGGGGCCTTTTCCGCGACCCTCAATCCCGCTGCCCTGTCCAATGTAATGAACGCCAGTCAGGCGGTCACGCACGTAACGACGAGCGTTCTAATCGTTCTCGGCTATGCCGTCTTGGGGACTATCGGGGCGGCGGCCCTGGTGCTCGGCGCGATCTGGTCCTGGTGGCGGACCCGCTATATCTATAACCTCGGCATCGCCCTCGGTGGCATTGTGTTTTCGCTCGCCGATACCCTCGCCGCCTATGGTGTCGTGGCCATCTTCTTCCTGGCCCAGATCCTGGGAATCGTGCTCCTCTACTGGGCTGTCGAGCGTAGTCGTGTCCCGGAGTCGCGCCGGCGGAGTGCCAAAGCATCGGCCGCCAATCCGTGAGCCCGGACGCGCCGGGTCACCCCCTGTTTGAGCGCTGGGAAGAGGTGCTGGCAAGGGCCGTGGCGGCGGTCGGTTCCGCGGGGGCTCAGCTCGCGGATCCGGCCGCCCGTGGGCCGGTGGAAGCGCTCTTTGACTTCCAGCGCCAGTGGGAGGAGGGTGTGCTGTTTCCCCGCCTGGCCCGCTACTTTGTCGGGGGCGGACCGGTACCCGTGATGGAGGCGGAGCACCGGGATTTGGAACGGCGTTGGGCCTCCCTCGATCCCGATGACGCCCGATCCCGCGAGGCATTTGCCAAGGCCCTTCGGCTCCACGTCCGCAAGGAGTCCCTGTCTCTGCTGCAGGTGGCCCGGGTGCGCCTGTCGCGCCGCGAGTGGGAGGCGCTTTGGGAAACGGCCTCCCGGCGGGGATTAAGCCTGCCGGAGGCCTAGGTCCTGTGGGCACACGCACCAGCCAGGCCCCGAAATCGGCCCGGTTCACGGTCATCGGCATCCGCCGTGACCAAAGATCGGGGTGCCCCGTAGGGTCGACAGGCTACGACGCCGGGCGCCACCAGATCACGGTGGAGCCCCTCGCTGCCTGTCCCGCGCGGGCCGACGGTTCGCACTTCGCACGGTAGAGAAACAGGATGGGGCAGGGAAGCCGGCGATGGGACAGGGTCTCGAGGTTGGCAATGCCTTTCGCGATGACGAGATGGGCCGCGCCAAAGAGGCTCGTGCTCCACGCGCTGTCGGCGAAGGCGGCCAGGCCGTATCCCGGGCTTCTGGTGGTGGTGACCGACGCCACCTCATGAAGTGCGAGACACTCGGCTTCCCGGGCCGTGACGTCGTTCAGCACCGCCTCCTGCCGAACGACCGCCGTGATGTCCGCCCCGCGATGCTGGAGCGCGCGCATGACTTCTCGGTCGAACACGGCCTCACCGGCGTTGTCAAGGAGATAGAGCACACGGGGAGCGGTGAGGGACTCGTAGAATTTTAGGAACTCCGCGCGGTCGTCGCGGCCGGGAGGGTCGGCGGCCGCCTGCTCGAAGTGGGCAAACACGACGGCCGGCTCCACATCCACCCCGGCATCGATGGCGTTGGCGGCGGCAGCCAGCAGGATACGGGATTCGAGATCGGCGAGCGGCGGGCCCTGTTGGGAGAACCAGGCTTCCGCGCTCGCGTTGGCCGTGTCCTTCGCGGCCTGGTAGAAGTCGTCATCCTGCAAGGAGGCGGCGACCGACCCATAGAGCGCAGACAGGACCTCTGCGGGTTCGGCTCGCCGATCGAGCGATGCGGCTATGGCGGCGAAGGCGAGCGAATATGCCGGTTGCCAGTCGTCGCGACTGCGGGCCGACAGGGTGCGGCTTAACTGGATGGCGGCGCAGGCGCCGCATTCGATGGCAAGTTCCACGGAAGATGTCACATCCCTTAATCATTGTAGCGAGTGGGCTTGAGCGCTCAGGATCGTGGGAGGACGAGCGGCCGCCCGGTGCCTGGGTGCGGCCAGACCTGAAGCTCCGTCCCGAAGAGGTCACTCAGAAGGGGTCCCTGCAGCACACGTTCGGGCGGACCTTCGGCAGCCACTCGACCTTCCGCCACGAGGGCCACACGCGTGCAGTACTGACCCAGCAGGGACAGGTCATGGGCGGCCATGATGATGGTCCGCCCGCGCCCGGCCAGCCGGCGCACGACGTCCAGAAAACGCTGGCTCATGCCGGGATCGAGGGAGGCGGTGGGCTCGTCTAACAGCAGGATCGGCGCCCCCTGTGCCAGGGCGGCGGCGAGGAGTACGCGCTGCTGCTCGCCGCCGGACAGCTCCCGAAAGGATCGGTCCCGCAGGTCCCAGAGGTCGACTTCCCGGAGGCTTTCGTCGACCCGCTGCCGGTGTTCCCCACCGAGGGGCAGGAGACGCTCCGACCAGCCGAGATACGGGAGCCGCCCCATTTCCACGATGGTGGCGGCCGGCAGGTCAAACGGCACCTCGAGCCGCTGCGGCACCACCGCGAGCGTTCGCGCCCGGGCCGGCGGGCGGATGGCGGCCAGGTCCTGGCCGCCGAGCCGCACGGATCCCGATGATGGTTTCAGCATCCCCGCCAGAAGCTTTAAAAGGGTGGTTTTGCCGGCGCCGTTGGGCCCGGCGAGCCCGAGCCAGTCACCGGCCGCCGCCTGGAGGCTGAACGGTCCCAGTACCCGACCGTTGGGGTAAGTGACGCGGACGTCCTCGGCTGCGATGTTCAAAACGTCACGCCCCGCCGCTGGGTCTTCAAAAGGAGCCACAGGAAGTAGGGGCCGCCCAGAAACGCCGTGACGAGGCCCACGGGGACGCTCCCGAGACCCGGAATGGTCTCGGCGAAGGTGGCCGCGAGAATAAGGAATGCTGCGCCCCAGATGAGGCTCTGGGGGAGGAGGGTCCGATGGTCGGGGCCGTTCCAGCGGCGCACCACGTGCGGGATCACAAGGCCCACAAATCCGATGAGGCCGCCCAGATAGACGGCGGCGCCGGTGAGGAGACTCGCCCAGACCAACAGCAGGAACTGCACCCGCGGCACATCGAGTCCGAGCGTCGCGGCGTGCTCCTCGCCGAGGAGGAGCGCGTTCATGACCGGAGTCAGCGGCCAGGCCAAGAGAAGGGCTGCCAGGATGAGCAGCGACGGCCACAAGAGCCCGCCCCAGCCGACGGCGTGAATGCCGCCCACTTCCCACGAGAGCACCGTCTGCAGATTCTGGTGGCTCTGCAGCAAGAGGAAGAGCGACACCGCCGCCAGCATCACGCCCACCGCATAGCCGGCCAAGAGCAAGGTCAGCACCTGCGCCGTGCCGCGGGTGCGTGAGAGGAGATAGGAGACCATCACGGCACCGAGTGCACCCAAAAACGCGCCCCCGGGCGCTAATTCACCCAGCACCTCCTGGGTCACGACCGCTCCGAATCCGGCTCCGGCCGAGGCGCCGATGATGTACGGGTCGGCGAGCGGATTGCGCAAGAGCGCCTGCATCATCACCCCAGCCCCCGCCAGCGCCGCGCCGATCACGGCCGCCGTGACCACTGCGGGCATGCGAATCTGCCACAGGATAAGGGCCGGGAGTCCGGCGGACGGATGAAGGAGCGCCGACAAGAGGGTGCCGAGGCTGATGGGGGTGGGGCCGTGCGCGAGACCGAGGAGCGCGCTTCCGATGAGCACGAGCGCGCCCACCCCCCAGAGCGACCCCGGAAGCCACCGGAGGTGTGTGCGCACGGCGCCCGATCCCCCGGCAGGGGCGATCCCCTCCGCTTTGGCCACAAGAAAGCCTCCTCAACCGTACCGCTGGTCCGTCCATCCGGCGCTCCACGGTTGACAAGGCTCCTGATCGAGTCAGGCGCACCCCCGCCACCCGCAGGGTTCGCCCATTTCACCGGGTAGGTCTCCTGGCTCTCGGATCCTCACCCCTTGAAAGCCTTCCCGGGTTCCGGTGGCTTTCGGGCTCCCCGAATACAGTGGCGGGTGCCGCTCAGCTTGGCTGATTCCCTGTTATGCACCCGGTGATACGGCGCTTCGAGTGTACTCTTCGTCCTCCGTGACGCCAACCGGTCCGATGGGTTGGGGGGACCGGGCGTGCATGACGCGAAGGAGCAGACACCACATTCTCAAACCCCGCCTACACGTTTCGTGCCGAGCCTTGTTCGGGGGCACGCTCGCCCGAAGGCGAACCGGTTCCCAATCAGAGGAAGGGGAAAGAGCGATAGCCCAGGCTTCCCGAGCGGTGAGCGGAAAGTCCTTCATGCGACGCGCCCTGCGGGGGACGCGGCGTGGTGAACGCCTGCAGCGGCTCTTAGCGGGCGCAACCGGCACCTGATGCTGGTGGGAGAAGCCCGGGCCCTCGGCTGCGGCCCCTAAAACGTTTCGCGCAACCGATGCCCCCGACACTGGCGGAACGGTTGTCGGCAAGCGTTCAGGCCGTGGTCGACGGAGGCACGGGGCAGCCGTTGTCTCGACACGGGTCCAAACGCGCTTGCCAAGCGCTTACCGACCCAGTCCGGCGCCATCGGCCCGGAGGGGAGCTCCGACGGGGGCTCCCCTCCG
>JAKATP010000170.1 GCA_021818685.1 Bacillota bacterium
AGTCGTCGCAACCCGTGAAGCCGCCGTGGAGGCGTATCGGGCCTGGCTGCTCGGGCAACCCGCTTTGCTCGCCCGGGTCCCGGGGCTCCGCGGCAAGGTGCTCGGGTGTTGGTGCAAGCCCGCCGCGGGCATTATGTTCAAGCCGGGACGCGAACCCGGTACGGCCGCGACACGCCCAACGACGATCGGCGCACGCCCCCTATGACAACAGGACTTAGTCCCGTGCCGTCCCGCCGCCGGGATCTGACCCAAGGGCGCGATGCTCTCCCTCCGGGCCGTCTCTTACGCTTGGCTCCGCGCCCGGAGTCGGGCCCCGACGTGAGGGCCTTCCGCCCTCTCCGGCCAGATTGTTCCCGAGGACAATGTCCCGGCGCTCGCCGTAGTCTAAAGTGGTCTCAACCGGGGGCCTGCAGACTCGTCGAGGGCGGTGTCGCCATGCTCCGTGTGCAAGACCTGACCAAAAGCTTCCAGACCCGCACCGGCCGCATCGCGGCCGTGCGCGGCATCTCATTCGAGGTGCAGGCGGGCGAAGTCCTGGCCTTCCTCGGACCGAATGGCGCCGGGAAGACCACTACCATCAAGATGACGGCGGGTTTGGTCCGTCCCGACCACGGTGACGTGCTGGTGGACGGCCGCTCACTCGCGTCCCATCACGATTGGGTGACGGCCCGCATCGGGGCCGTGCTGGAGGGCAGCCGGAACCTGTACTGGCGCCTGACGGTCATGGAGAATCTGCTCTACTGGGCCGCGATGCGGCGCGTCCCCGGTCGTCTGTCGAGAGAGCGGGCGTCTCACCTCCTCGACCGGGTAGACCTTCTCGCTCGCGCCCACAACACGGTCCAGACCCTCTCGCGCGGCATGCAGCAGAAGGTGGCGCTCTGCCAGGCACTCATGCACCATCCGCCGGTGCTGCTGCTGGACGAACCGACCCTGGGTCTCGACTACGAGTCCAGTGAAAGTATCAAGGAGATGGTCCGGGAGCTCGCCCATGACGGGATCGCCGTCCTCCTCACGACTCACCAGCTTGACATTGCCCAGGAGCTGGCGGATCGGGTGGCCATTGTCCGTGACGGGCAAGTGGTCCTCGAAGGACAGACCGCGGCGGTGTTGGATCGATTCTCCCGACCCCTGGTGCAGGTCGTCGCCGCCGAGCCCTGGCCGGCCGACCTTGATCAGCGGCTTTTGGGGTTGCCGGTGACCGTCACGGGACCCGATACATTAGAACTGTTGCCCGGAGATCTGGGGGAGCGGGCCCTGTACGCCCTCCTGGCCCGGCTTGCCCCCCATCCTCTTGCCCGAGTGGAGCGGCACCAGGCTGACCTGGCCCAGGTGTTTTTGGAAGTCGTCGGGACGAGGGTGGGCCCATGAGATGGCTGGTCATCGCCGAATGGCGTCGCATGGTCGTGGGTCTTGTCCGCTATCCCATCGACACCATCGCCTCCACCCTCACCCTGTTTCTCGTGTTTGCCGGCCTGTTCTACGGCGCCCGCTATATCACGAGTTCCCCCATCGGCGGCGGACGTCTCTCCACCGTCGTGCTGGGTTACACGGTGTGGATCGTGATGATGGCGGCCACCGGCGATATGGCCTGGTCGGTTCAGAATGAGGCTCAGAACGGCACCTTGGAACAGGTCATGATGGTGCCCTGGAACGCGGTCTGGGTGTTTTTCGTACGGGCGGTCATGGCCATCGTCGGGATGCTGGTGCCTGTCGGGGCGGTTCTCGTAGCGCTGCTGGCCATGACCCACGTCCATTTGGCCTGGCGCTCTGCCGCATTGGTGCCGATGGCGATGGTCATCGGAACGGCCTGGGGTCTCGGACTCCTGGTGGCGGGCGTTGCCCTCCTGCTGAAGCGGGTGGGACAGGTGCTGCAGATCGTGCAGTTCCTCCTCCTCTTTGTCATCGTGTCACCGGTGGCCGTGCTGCCCGGGATCGGCTGGCACCTGGCCGCCATGGCGATTCCCTTTGCCGCCCAGGTCTTCCTCCTGCACGGACTCCTGACATCTGGGGCAACGGCCACCATCTGGCTGTGGGTGGAGTCCCTGTTCAATCTGCTGTTCATGCTGGCGAGCGGCATCCTCCTCTTCATGGGCGCGGATCGTCTGGCGCGACGGCAGGGTATCCTCGGCCACTACTGAGACCGGACGCCATCAGTCGCCCGGTTGCCATTCGTGCACCGCGCGCTTTCGGAAGGGGCTTGATCATGGGCGTTCAATACATCTGCCAACGATAGGCGATGCCGTGGCTTAAGCGGGGGCTCTTCGTCACGGTAGTCGGGCGGCCCGGCCGGGTGGTCGTGCACCCATCTGGGGAACGGGAATTCACCACGGCTGACGAGCCGGTCGTAGCGGCGTTGACGCTGCGATCGGCCACGGAAGGATCGCGGGGATAACGCAACCCCCGGGGGACTCTCGGAGGATCCCGACCCGATGCGCAGTTCCTCCTGTCTCGTGCAGCGAAGCCGATCGGCTCTCCGAGGCATCCACCACGGCAGCGAAAGGCTTATTCTGTCGAACGAAGGAGACGGAGGGGTTACCATGATGGGCATTGTGGCGGCGCCGTCGAATCTGGGACTACGACCACCCGAGACAGGCGCGGTGCCCGGGTGTGCGAAGGGCCCGGAGGCGCTTCGGGAGGCGGGGCTCTATCGCGGTCTGGCCGCCGTCGGCGCTTTTGACGCAGGCGTCGTTGTCCCCGGCCGCTACCGACCGGATGTCTCGCCCGGCCAGGTTCGGAACCAGGCCGAGATTCTCCGGCACAGCCGTCTCCTCGCCGATCGCATCCGCCAGGTGCGGATGGAGGGCGCGGTTCCCCTCGTGCTGGGCGGGGACTGCAGTCTCCTCGTGGCGGCCGGGCTCGCGCTCCACTCTATGGGGCGCTTCGGGCTCGTCCACCTGGACGGCCACACGGATTTCCGCCATCCGGGAAACTCACCCGACTGCGCGAGCCTCGCCGGAGAGGATCTCGCGGTGGTCGTCGGGCGGCACTGGCCCGCCATCGCCAACATCGATGGGGCGACGCCCTACTTTCGCCCCCAGGATGTGGTGCACGCCGGGTGTCGTGACGACGACGACCATGTCGAGGAAGTCCGGTCGGTCCTCGCCTCCGTGGCCCCCGCGCGGGAGTTAACCGGCGACGTGCGCGGCGCTGTCGCAGCGCTCCTAAAGCCGCTGTCCGCGTGCTCCGGCGGCTATTGGCTGCACCTCGACGTGGACATCCTCGATCCGGAGGTGATGCCGGCCGTGGACAGTCCCGCCCCCGCGGGCCTCCAGCCCGCCGATCTGCGGGTACTCCTCCGGATTCTGGCTCCGGGGGCCGTCGGTGCAGACGTCACCGTGTACGACCCGGATCTCGATCCGGATGGACGTCTCGCGAAGATGCTGGTCGACTTACTGGTCGACGGCTTGTGCGACCTCGGGCGGGCCGTCCGTTGACCCCGCCGTCGCGCAGACGCGCCCGCATGACCGGCGTCCTTCGTAGTGTCCCCCGACTAAGTCGTCCATGTCGACTCACTCCAGGGCCCGCACCGCCACGTCCGACACCCGGTCGCCGCCGACCTCGTGGGGTTGGAAGGAGTCGACCGGAAGCCGGTAAGAATTGCTCCCGTTCTTCCGCACTCGTAGTCGACGTGGGCCTCATGCATCCCCTCGGACACTCCCTCGGAAACCAAACCAGAGGGGCATGGCGGATGTCGACCACTCGCACCAACGACGGGGAAATCGCGTTCGTGGCCGGAACATACGGCTGAAACAGCTCCAAATCCAGGTGCTCGCTGAAATGCCACAGCTCGAAAGGCCCTTCTCCCCCATGGGGTGGGGCCGGCTCTCACCAGGCGGTCCTCGGAATACTCCATGTCAGATCTCCGCACGGCCGATACCGTCGGGCAGGCGCGCCGGCTCCCGGACCCGGACAGGCACTTACGCTCACGCGGGTTCCCCGTATGATTTCAGAGTGGGCCAGAGGGTTCTCCACGTGGCTCGGAGGTTGGAACAGACAAAGACGGGGTTGTCCTGCTCCTCGTCGTTCACCTGCAGATCGTTGTGAAGGTGGGTCGCCAGCCGGATCGTCCCACAGAATCCACTCAGCTGTCCTCGACTGCTACGGCCGTGGTGGCACCGGTCGGCGGCGGTCCCCAGTACCAGTAAGACATGTGACCGCTATAAACCGCCGGCAGCCCGTTTCCGGGTCCGAACTGATTCACCGCGCCTTCCTCCCCGTAATTGCTGGCCAGGATGACCGTGGAACGCTGGGTGGCGCGCGGCAGGGAGTGATAAAGGATTGGTTTGGGACGAGGAGGAAGATCCGGACGGCAATGTCAAACACCTCGCACGCCATCATGTCGAGCCATGGGAAGTGCGCGAAGTGTTGGAGGGAGGCCCCGTCTTTCGGCGTACGCTGGAGGACGGTGAAAACCCAACATTTGTCGTAGTGGGGTACACGGCAGCGGGTCGCCTGTTGGAAGTGTGGGGGATTTACTTCGAGCAGACAGGGTGGTGGCGCACTATTACGGCGATGGACGCCAGACCCGCACAACGAGAGCTATGGGGAAACGAGAGAGGGGGATGGCGATGAAGGATCTCCGGGAGCGCATCGAGGCGGGGCACGTGGCGACGACCCCCGAACCCGTGGACGTGCGCGTGGACCTCCGCGAGGAACGGTTGACGATCCGGCTAAGCAGTGAGGAAGTGCGGGCGATTGATCGAGAGGCCAAGGCCCTCGGTGTCGGACGGTCGACGGTGATTCGTATGCTGGTAAGGCAGGGGCTAGGGTTGGATCGTTCCCGGACTTTTGTTGTCCCGTCAAGCAGCGGCCGCCGCTCCCATAGGCGTCTACGTTTCTCCCACACCTGAGAGAGGCGGTAGGTGGAATCGACGGGGTGGCTAGCGGCGACCTTGGCTTTGCTGCGTGCCGGTTTGTGGCTCATGAGCCTGACGTAGAAGGCACACGATGGCGGACAGATTTAAGTGGCATCAGCCGGCGTCTTGTGCGGTCCGTGGACTGCGGCCCGGCTTTCTGTCACCGGCAACCGCCTCCAACGCTGGGTGACGCGGGCGGTGGGCTTGCCGCGGTATGCGGCGGCCGTGCTCCATGCGGACGCCAGGCCGCGCCAGGGGGAGCCCTTGACCGCCCGGGAAGCCCCGGCTTCGGCGTCCGTCTGGCCCCGCAGCTGACGCACCCGGTGGCGGGCGCGGGAGGAGACCTGGTGACGGCCATCTGGGCGGCCGTGGGCCGCGCGCTCCCAGAAGGGGCTTGATCAGGGGCGTCTCATACCTTCGCGAACGATATGCCATGTCGTGGCTTAAGCGGGGGCTCAGCATCGTCGCCAAAGGGCAGAGGATCCGGCGACGATCCCGAGCGGAAGGGGTTCTACAGACGAGACCCGGATTGCGAGGGGCCGGGAAATAATAACACCCAGGGACGCGCGGTGGAGGTGGCCACGTCGATCACGGTATTCGTGCCACAGATG
>JAKATP010000022.1 GCA_021818685.1 Bacillota bacterium
GCTGGCCCCGCCGACACCATCGCTGCGGGCAATATTGCCCGTAGGGCTGCCGTCAACCAGCCGCACGCGGGGTCTGTCTCTCGACAGGCACCTGCAAGCTCCGCCCTTTAGGGCGGGGTTGTTGACTTTCCATGCATGCATCCATCCATCCAACCCATACCCTTTCGCACGTACTGGATACGGTCGGGGTTCCGGCCCTGAAAGAAAGTGTAGATGGCCGCGTTGTACTGGCCCTCACGGCGGGCGCGAAAGCGGCACGAGAGAAAGAGCGAGTTGTACGGGGGATAGCCGATGGTCGCCTTATCCACGTGATCGTTGACGGCAAAAGGCCGCCAGCTTCCGACGCAGGCCGGTTGACCATGGGCCACACCGGATACTCCTCTCGTCGGTTTCGATGTAGAATCCCGGGTGACCGAGATACAGGCTCTTCATCAGCGCTCCTGCCACCTCACCGGCGCATGGCGCACTTGCCTCCCCTAACGCCCAAAATTATCATGAGAAAGTTCTTAGCACGCCGTGGAGGCGGTTTAGCGACACAATCTGGAATTGCTGGCGAGGACCGTGTGGAAACCACGCGCAAGGCTCGGCCTCCGACGCCCATCTCTGCGTATTGCCATGTTCTGGCGGGGTACGGCGATACTTTTTAAGAGGCCGTTCGGTGTCACGGCACCCCGTCCTGCCGCATCGAGAGGTGACGACACCGAAGCCAGCGTGACATGGTTGACGCGGACAGGTCCGATGGCTAATATAGGTGTGCTCGCCAGTTGGCGCTTTGTGCCGACGGCGCATTTTTTGGGGAGGAGTCGACCTTCGTGTCCACGTTCATGGCGCGTCGCCAAGACGTCGTCCGCAAGTGGTGGGTCATCGATGCCGAGGGAAAACCCCTGGGCCGGGTGGCCGTTGCCGCCGCTGTGCTCCTGCGCGGGAAGCACAAGCCCATCTATACTCCGCACGTCGACACCGGGGACCACGTGATCATCATCAACGCGGCCAAAACGGTGCTGACCGGACGCAAGCTCGACCAGAAGATTTACTTTCACCACTCCGGTTATCCCGGTGGGCTTCGCCGGGTCGTGTACCGGCGACTCATGAGCGAACGACCGGACTTTGCCATGGAGAAGGCCATTCGCGGGATGTTGCCGAAGACTAAACTCGGTAAGGAAATGTTTCGAAAGCTCCGTGTCTACCGGGGACCTGAACACCCGCACGCTGGGCAGATGCCCGAGACCTGGGAGGTCAAGTAGTGGCGACCGCACTGCAGTTTTGGGGAACCGGCCGCCGCAAGAGGGCCATCGCACGGGTCCGGGTCATGCCGGGCAGCGGTGAGATCCGAATTAACCGGCGCCGTTTTGACGATTACTTCCAGCTGGCGCAGCACCGCATGGTGGTGGTGGAGCCGTTGAAGGCGGTTAAGGGCGAGACGCGCTACGACGTCATCGCGACCGTGCAGGGTGGCGGGGTGTCGGGCCAGGCCGGTGCCGTCCGGCACGGGATTGCCCGCGCGCTAATCCGCATGGATCATAACTTCCGGCCGACGTTGAAGAAATCGGGATTTCTGACCCGCGACTCGCGGGTGAAGGAACGACGGAAGTACGGGCTCAAGAAAGCCCGCAAGCGTCCCCAATTCTCCAAGCGTTAGTCAGAGAACGGCCGCCGGCGGGCGGCTGTTCTGTTTGTCTACTTACCGTCCTCGATCCGGCATAGCCTCGATTCTGAAGGGGCGATGTCCAATATTCAGGCGCCATCGACGCCCAAGCGGAGTGGGGGCGGCATTGGGGTTGGCCGTGGGCGTGCTGTTCCTGCTGGCGACGGGCGGCGCCCCCGCCCGATCGGTAGCCGCGCCCCTGTACAACATGTTGTTGGCCGGGCGCCTCATCGCCATCGACCCGGGGCACGGGGGGTGGGATTCGGGGGCGGTCGGCCGGGTAGCGCGGGAGGACCGCATCAATCTGGCCGTGTCGCTGGATCTGCGGCGGTGGCTTGAGCTCGCGGGTGCCAATGTGGTCATGACCTGGTCCAGCCTGAGGCAGCTTCCGGCCAACCGCCGCTATCCCGTGACTCAGCGGGCGGAGCTGGTCCGTGCGAGCGGCGCGGGCGTGCTCATCGACCTGCACTGCAATTCCGGCGCCGGAGGGCGTGGACCCGAGGTGCTGTACTTTGACGGGGTCCCGAGCCAGGTCCTGGCCCGGGACATCCTGCAGGAGCTTCATTACTTCACGCGCACCCGAAGGCCGGTGCGACGCATCCAGCAATACATTCTCCGCCAGGCCGGCGTGCCGGCCGTCACCGTCGAGCTCGGCTTCATCAGCAACGCCGCTGAGGAACGGCTCCTCTTGAATCCGCGCTACCAGAATGACCTGGCCTGGTACATTTTCGTGGGCCTGGAGCGCTGGTACCTAGGGGCGCGCTTTCCAGCCAAGTGGCTGGAGTCCAAACCTCCCTCGGAGTTTGTCTCCCGATAACTGGAAGCCCGCCGCGGTATAATAGCCACCGGGGTGTACAGGTGGCCATCAAGCACGTCACCATTATCGGGGTGCCGTTAGATTATGGGGCGGACCGGCGGGGCGTGGACATGGGACCGAGCGCCATCCGGTACGCAGGTCTGCAGGAACGGCTGCGGCGCATTGGACATGACGTGACGGACGTGGGAAACCTGCCGGTTCCGGTGCCGGAAAGCCGGACGGCCACGGACACGCATCTGAAGTACCTGACCGAGATTGTAAAGGTCACGCGGGTTCTGGCGCGCAGTGTGGAACGCGTTCTATTGGAAGGCGCCCTACCCCTCGTTCTGGGGGGCGATCATGCGCTGGCCATGGGATCCATCGCAGGCCTTACCCGCGTTCGTAAGAATCCCGGCATCATCTGGTTTGACGCACACGGGGACTTCAACACGGACCAGTCCACCCCCTCGGGCAACATTCACGGGATGCCGGCTGCCGCCGCAACCGGACTTGGTCACGCTAAGCTGCTCGCCCCGTTCAAGGGATCGTTTGCACGCTCCGACCGCCTGGTGTATGTGGGGACGCGTACCCTCGATCCCGAAGAAGCGGAGCTCATGCGCCGTCAGCACGTCACGGTGTTCTCGATGTACGACATCGACAAGTACGGTATGCGCGAGGTTATGAGCCGGGCACTCGAGGTGGCGACCGACGGTACCGACGCGCTCCACGTATCGTTTGACATCGACGCCGTTGACCCCGTCTACGCGCCGGGCTCCGGCACGCCGCATTCAGGGGGTCTCACTGAGCGCGAGGCCCATCTGGCCCTGGAACTGGTGGCGGAGTCTGAACTCATGACCTCGTTGGACATGGTGGAGGTCAACCCGATTCTCGACGAACATAACCGGACTGGCATTCTGGCGGCCGATCTCATTGCATCGGCGCTCGGCAAACGTATCTATTGACCGGCCCTGCTCACACCCGCCGGATGCTTGGCGGGGCGTTGCTGTCCGTCGCCCGACACGGGGGGCGGACAGGCCCCCGGCGCTAAGCAAAGGACCTGTCGGGAACCTTTGGGGCCCTGGGCGAGGCGAGAGGCGAGAGGCGAGAGGCGAGAGGAAGGAAGCGCCATGGACATCAATCCTCAGTACATCACGTGGCGGCGGGAACTGCATCAGATTCCAGAACTGGCATTTGAAGAGTACGAAACCGCCGACTATCTGGAGCGAGAACTCATCCGGCTCGGGTTGAGCCCCGTGCGCCTGGGTAAGACGGGCTTGATGGCCGACATCTCTGGACGGGGAAGCGGTCCCACGGTGGCGCTCCGCGCCGACATCGACGGGCTGCCGCTGGTCGAGGACTCCGGCGAACCGTTTTCGTCCCGTCACGAGGGCGTGATGCACGCCTGCGGACATGATATGCATATGACCATCCTGCTTGGTGCCACGGAGCGGCTGTTATCGCGGCGTGATTTCCCCGGGCGCGTGCGGATCATGTTCCAGCCGTCCGAGGAGAGGCCACCTGGAGGCGCTCCCGATCTCATCGCGCGGGGTGTGCTGGAAGGCGTCGACGTCGTCCTTGGCCTGCATGTCTGGTCCGGATTCCCGGTAGGGACGGTAGGAATCCGCCACGGTACGATGATGGCGAACTCGGACCGCTTCCGGATCCGCATTCACGGGCGGGGCGGTCATGGATCCGAGCCCGACACCGCGAAGGACGCGGTCCTCATCGCCAGCCAGATCGTCGTCAACCTGCAGACGATCGTAAGCCGTCGGGTGAGCCCGATGGAGGCCGCGGTGGTGACGGCCGGCACCATCCACGGCGGGGTCACCTTCAATATCATCGCGGAGGACGCCGAGGTGACCGGCACCGTTCGCACCTTAAACCACGCAACCCAGGCTCTGGTGCAGGAGGAGATGCGCGTCGTGGCCGAAAACACCGCCCGCATGCACGGTGCCAGCGCCGAACTCGAGTATATGTACGGTTATCCCGCCGTTATCAACCACGGACCCGTCGTGGACGCCTGGCGCTCTGCGGTGGGGCGGGACGTTCACTTTATCGAACCGTCCCCGTCGATGGGTGGGGAGGATTTCGCGTACTACCTGAAAGAGCGCCCGGGGGCCTTCGCCTTCCTAGGAGCGGCGCCGGATGGGGAGGTATTTCCCCATCATTCTCCGCACTTTCGTGTCAGCGAACAGGCGCTGCCGATTGGTGTCATGGTTCTCGAGCGAGGGGCTCGGCACTTTCTGCAGCACCCTGAGCAAGCGACGGAGAGCTCATGATGGCATCGAGCGCCACTGTGAGCGCCTGACGGAGCACCTGGTAGGGCAGCGCCGGCTCGGACCCCCGCCGGACCTGCCCGACCAGGGCAGGAACATGGATGAAGCCCACTCGGGTGGCGAGACCCGCCGTGGCCGTCGTGTGCGCCGCGACATAAAACGAGTGGTTGCACAAGAATGTGCCGGCGGTGTTGGATACATAGCCAGGCACATCGGCCCGTTTCCATGCCTCCCGGATGACGGCGAGCGGAAGCGTGGACCAGTACGCGACGGGGCCTTCGGGCGCTATCGGCCGCTCGGTCAGGGTCAGGCCCGCTTCATCGGGGATCCCGTAGTCCGCCAGATTGATGGCGACGCGTTCCACGGCGACCGCGGTTCGCCCATAGGCAAGTCCGACCCCCAGATATATGTCTGGCCGATGGTGCAAGAGGAGTTCAGGCACCTCCTCCATGGCCTCGGCCGAACAGGTCAACACCCGACCCACAATCCGGGCACGAGCAGTGTCGTAGGTTGTTTCAAGATCGCGCACCAGACGTTCGGACGGATTCACCTCGTGGGTGCCGAACGGACCGAAACCTTGCAGGATCACAAGCGGCGCCATGAAAATTGGCCTCCTGTCTGAGCGCGTCCCCGTATCGTTCTCACCCTGGTCTCGTTGTGCGGGTTTCGAAAGCAGTATACTCCCCATGACGAGGTGACAGAGTCCAGCGGGGAGGCGGCAATGCGCATCGGACGGCGCTTGAGACCTTTGGGTCTCGCGTTCCTCATCGCGATGCTGGCGACGGCGTGCGGGCCGGCCTACGTGCTGCCGCGGGTCCACGTGACACCGCCACTAAAACCCGTGAGCGATCACGCCATCCGGGTCCTGACGGAACACCCCACCCTTATCACCAAGACGGGCGTGCTGTCGGTCAGTCCGGGGCCGCTCACCCGCGGGAACCTCGACGTTCTCGTGCAGCCGTCCGGCGAACGCAAGCGGGTTCTCGTGTCGATCGGCGGTCTCGACTACAAGTGGCTCCGGCGCTGGCAGGTGGCGGGTGACCTGGTTCTCCTGGAAATTGGTACCCCGCCGTCCGCCCATCCGAAGAGCAACGAGTATCTCCATGTCGTGCTGGTGGCCGACGCTCGCACGGGCAAGCTGCTCTATCAGGGCCCGGTAGCCATCACGACCATCGTCTACCTCGATCCCCCCTACCTGGTGAAGGCGGGGCCCGTGAGTCTGCTCGGGCGGGCCCAGGCCGTCTGGCTCATCAACGTCGTCGCCGGGCGTCAGGTACGCGTGCTGTTTCCGCCCGACACGGTCGGCGTCGGGGAAGTGAAAAACGGCCGCATCGCCTATCTCGTCCGCACTGACGGCCACCTCCGCCGCCGTACTCTGGCTATCCCTAAGACGGGCTGGCTTCCGTACCGGAACGTCAGCATCCTGAAGGTGAGCACGACCGGCCGCCGCACGGAGACGGCGATTGGCCGCGGCGGCACCGAAGCCGCCACGGCACCGCCGAGCCCAAGCGTGCGCTAGCTGCCAAGCGTCAACTGGAAGGCCGCCGGAGCAGAACTCGTGGGCACCACTTCGATCCAGGTCTGCCCGGGGTCGAAGAGAGCCGGTTTGCCGTCGGGCAGGAAGAACTTTGTCGGTTGACCATTGCCGGCGTTTCGCCAAGTACCGCGATAGTACTTGTGACCCAGGAACAAGAGCGCCTCGCCCGAACCTGCCGTGTCGATGTTGATCCAGCGGTCGCCCGCGTTCGGATCGGCCATGTCCAGCGACTCGGTGGTGTACTGGATGATCACGTTGGACGCGACTACGGGGTGACCCGAGTTGGTGCCCATCACCTGCGTATATCCGGTGCCGCATTCCTGGCAGTCCACCCATCGGGTAAAACCTTGCCGTGCCGCGTCCCAGCGCCACTGCTCCAGCGTGTTCTGGTGGTTCCATAAGAGCGTGATGGTACTGTAGCGGGGCGTTCCCGGCTTCTGCCGGGCAAAGGACCACTGGGGCGTGACCGGCGGATTGCCCCAGCTCTTGCGGGCAAACGCTGCCAAGGTGCCGGCATTGGCAAACAGGTTGTGCGGGGGAGGGGCGGAGGTGCGGTAAAAGAGGCTCTGGTAGATGCCGTAGTCGGCGTCGACGTTGTGGATGCCGTCAGCCGCGATGTCCGCGTAGGCCGGCGTGGAGCCTCCAGCGTGAAAATAGGTGGCTTTCCAGCTGTTGACCCAATAGACGAAGTACGGCCGGGCGGATCGAACGGGCCCGACGACTTTGGGGAAGTCGCCCCAGTAAAGCAGCATGAACCGGCTGTAGTAGAAATTCTCCGTGTAGGCCTCGTACACGACGTCGGCGCTGCTGAGCCCGGATTGCGGCCGTGCATACTGGGAGTTCTCGACCATGACCGCGATGAGAGGACCGTGTTCGGGACTGGGCTTGCCGGTGAGCGGATCAACCCTTGGGGCGGGAGTGGATGGCGTCTTCGCATGTGATGAGTGGTGCGACGAGGCTGGAGTGGAGAAATTACCGGCACTTTTCGCTCCGCACCCCGCGGTCAACAGTCCTAGTCCGACAGTGAGCGTGAGTGCCATCATCCGGTGCTTTACGGTCATGGATAGCGGCCCGGGCTACCGGACCGCTTCCCTCCCTTCGGTGGACTGGAATCCTTCGGGAAAGTCTTATCTCACCATACCCGGGGCGTTGGGGCCTCGCAACTTTAACGAATCTCCCGTTGGCGTGGTTGCAGGCGGCAAAGTAGGATCTTATGCTCAACAACAGACGGATAGGCCAAATGAGGGAGCACATGCAGCTGGCGCAGGTGTACCAGCGACTGGAGACGGCCCGGCTTCGGGTCACGCCGCAGCGCCAGACTGTTCTGCGCATCTTGTCCCGGCGCCTCGGTGAGGAATTGTCGGCGGAGGATCTGCACAGGTTGGCGGCCGAGGATGAGGATCCGGTGGGATTGGCCACCGTGTACCGGACTCTGGACATCCTGGTGCGGGTCGGCGTGCTGATTCAGGTCATGCACGAGGACGGAGTGAGCCGTTACCGGCTCGACGTCGAGACTCTGCAGCCGCAGCAGCACCTCATCTGCGTCCGGTGCGGGGACCTGGTGGCATTTACGCTGTCGTGGCTGAATGGGCTCGGAGAGCGCGTTCACGCCGCGACCGGCTTCACGGTCCTCGACCACGAGCTGAAGCTTTACGGCGTGTGCACAGCCTGCCAGGGAGGCGGCCGGGGGGGAGTCGGATAGGGTATGGCGGTGCAGTTTTACGGCTATGCGCTTTGAAGCACCTGTCAGAAGGCGAAAGCGTGGCTTTCGCAGGCAGGCGCGGATGTCGAGGAGCGGGATTTAGTTCGTAAGCCGCTCGACCGAGGCGAGGTAGCGCAGATAGTGGCGCGGGCTGGGGGATTAGACCAGATCCTCTCCACCCGAAGCCCCGCCTTTAAGCAGCGTGCGCACAGTATTCGGACGGAGGACGATTGGCTTTCGGCCATGGTCGAAGAGCCGCGTCTCATCCGCCGTCCCATTTTGGTGACGGAGCGCGGGGTGGCGGTCGGGTTTAATTCGGACGCCTGGGCGCGGCTCCTCCAGTAGGGGGCACAGGGCCGCGGGCTCCGTTCCTGGGCGAGCGCCCTGTGCCGCCTGCGTCACCGCCAGCGGCTGCATAGCCGCAAACAACGCGGATCGCGTAACCGGCGCCGGTCGGCGGCGGGACTGGCGCGATTGCACCGCCGCATCCGCTGTCAGTGCAAGGCCTTCCTGCGCAAGACGACCACGGCACTGGCGAAAACCCAGTCGGTCATCGTGGTCGAGGACCTGTCTGTGCGCGGCATGGTCCGCGACCCGCATCTTTCGCGGTCCATCGCGGATGCCGCGTGGTCGGAGTTCCGGCGGATGCTCGCGTACAAGACCGCGTGGTACGGGTCCCAGTTGGTCGTGGATCCCCGCTTTTACCCACTAACGAAGACCTGCTCGGCCTGCGGCCATGTGAAGACCGACATGCCGCTGGCGGAGCGTGCCTTCCGGTATGAGGGGTGTGGGGCGGCCCTGGACCGGGACTCGAATGCGGCACGGAACCTCGCGTTGTTCGTCGCCGGGTGTTCCCCGGAACCGCCAAACGCCTGTGGAGCAGAAGGCGCTGGCCGGGAGAACTACTGTCTGGTGAAACCGGCCGCTGTGAAGCAGGAACCTTTGCGTCGGACACAGCCCGCTCTGGCGGACGGAAACAAGAGACTATGAAAAGGGGAACGGTGAGACGGCTATAATGAATCTCACATCAATTTTGAGGGGGCGACGTCATGTCCATAGCTCAGACGATGCCGACGACGGGTCCCCTGGTGGATCAGTATCAACGGGTCGTGAAGAAGCTCCGGGTGTCGCTCACCGACCGGTGCAATTTCCGGTGCGTGTACTGCATGCCGGAGGATACCGAGTTCCTGCCGCGGGACGAGCTCCTGACGGTGGACGAGATTGTTCGCGCGGTCACGGCGTTTGCGCGCCTCGGGGTGGAAAAAATCCGTCTCACGGGGGGCGAGCCTTTGATGCGACCGGACGTGGTGGAGATCACGCGCCGCATCAAACAGGTGCCGGGTGTGCGCTCGGTGTCCATGACCACGAACGGCTTCATGTTGCCGCACCGCGCCGCCGAACTGAAGGCCGCCGGCCTCGATGGGATCAACATCAGCCTTGATACCCTGCGTCGCGACCGTTTCCTGCAGCTTGCGCGCCGCGACTACCTCGACCATGTGCTGCGCGGCATTGCCGCTGCCATTGAGCACGAGCTGCAGCCCGTGAAGATCAATACGGTCATGATGCGGGGGGTCAATGATCAAGAGGTGCGGGACTTTTTGACCTGGAGCCGCGAGCACCCGGTCGTGGTCCGCTTCATCGAGTTTATGCCGCTCGACGCGGACAACATCTGGGAGCGGAAACTGGTCTATACCCTGTCGGAAATTGTGGAGGCCGCCAACGCGATCGCGCCGGTCGACGAGATCACCGCGGACAAGGCCGCACCCGCGCGCACGTTCCGGTTCCGGGACGGTAAGGGCGAATTTGGTGTCATCGCCTCGGTGTCGGAGCCCTTCTGTGAGTGGTGTGACCGGGTCCGGATTACGGCCGAGGGCAAGATTCGCAACTGCCTGTTTGCCACCGACGAAACGGATCTGCGCGAGCTTATCCGCGCGGGGGCTTCGGATGGAGATCTCGATCGACGCATTCGCGAGTCGGTATGGTCCAAGTGGGCCGGCCACCTCATCAACCAGCCGGGGTTCGTGAAGCCGGAACGCACGATGCACCGGATCGGTGGCTGAAGGGCGGCCTGCGGGCTAGGAGCCACTGTGACAGGCCGGTCTGTCCCACACGAAACCCGGCGGCGTTGAGTGTGCGTCAGACTCGGGCGTAACTGCGGAAGAGCGCATCGCGAAACCCGGTCAGCGCGTCAGCGCGCTCACGGTCGGCGTGGCTGTATACCTGGATGAGGCCGGTCAGCATCCGGACCAGCATGAAGCGGGTGGGCGTGGGGCTCAGGTACGCGGGATTGTACCCGAAACCATTGTTCATCAGGAACTGCACGCACTCCGCGCGGTTTAAGATGCGGCCCTCGTGAAAGGCGTCGATAAACAGCGTGTCGTTGAACTGCAGGAGGAAGTGGCCGGGCATGCCGATGCCCACCACGGGGATTCTGAGCCGGCGGGCTACCAGCAGGTAGACGGCCGCCAGCGAAATGGGCAGGCCGAGCCGCCGGTCGAGCACGCGGTTGATGTAGCAGTTGTCGGGATCGTAATAGTGCTCCTCATTGCCTCGGAAGCCGAGCTCTCCAAAGAGATAGTCGTTCAGCCGCTCGACGAGATCCCGTCCGCGCGGCATGGGGTCGAGGCGGGCCCGGAGCTCATCGGCCATCTGATTTAAGATCGCTGTGTAGTGCGCCCGGTTTAGATTGGGATAGGCAGACTCGGCAATCAGGAACGCGCCCTCCTCCAGATCCAGCCAGGCGGAGGGGAGCGCGGCAAAGTTGTGGAATCGTTCTCCCAGCTCGTCAAGGCGCACGGTCTCGAGAATGCCATACACGCGTGTGCGGACATGAGGATCGGTGTCCTCGCGGGAGGCTTCCAGAAACGGACGCGCCTGCTGGCGAGCTTCCAGGAGGGTCTTGCGGGCAATGCCGGCGGTCTTGATGTCATCGTCACCCAAGAGCACAATTAACGCCTTGATCTCATTGTTGGTCAGGGTGCGCATGGCCATCTCTCCCTTCGCCGTGAAGGCTCGACTCCGTCCACTTCCCGTCTCTCCATTATATGGGTAACCTAAAGCCGGCGCACGGCGCCGGCCTGCCGTGCTATAACATTCGAGGATCAGCTGGCGATTCCTTCAGTAACCGCGCGCGTTGGGGTGCCAGATGCTGTTAGACGTTCCACATTCCCGTCGTGAAAGCCCGTCCGAACACCCCGAACAGGAAAAACATCAAGATGGCCAGGACTACCGGTTCATTAAAGCGTCCGTAATCGGTCGTAAGCGTTTCGCGCAGGCCGCGTCCCGGCCTGAGCCCCCGTTCGATGAGCACCACGACCAGGGCAACGCCTCCATACAGGTAATGCGTCCACGTAAGGCCCTGATGCCGGGTGGTGAGGAAAAGGACCACGCCGATCGCGGCCTGCAGGAAGATGCCGCGCTCTAGGTGGGTGGCTCCCTTCCAGAATCGCTCGGGAAGGGCAGACAGCCGCCGCGAGCGCACTGCCTCGATCGCGAGCGCCAGGGCTCCGGCGAGCAAGATGATGGCCACGCCCAAGTGTACATAGATAAGCCAGTGCATCGGCGAGAATCGCTCCTTCGTGATTGCCCAAGAATGTCTTCGCCTCCTGCCCTGAGCTTCCTGCCTGGGCGCTGACCTCTTCCGCTGCTATGAATTCCCCCGCTGTCCAAATTTATCCGCCAGCCACTCTCCTATAATCATATAGTCAGGAGAGGTCAGTCCGAAAGGGTGGCGCACATGCTCACGGATGTCGTGGTCGTGGGGGGAGGTCCCGTGGGGCTGGCGACGGCGCTCACGCTCGCCGGCGAGGGAGTGCGGGTCACCGTGCTCGATGACGAGAGCCCGCCAGAGCCTCGGGCGCCCGGCGCCATCCCGCTTTCGGCGGTGGGGACGGAGCCGTTGAGCGACCCGGCGTTCCGTCTCGGGCGGGATGCCATGCTCCGCTGGAAGGCATGGGCGGGGGACTGGCCGGAGATTCACGGTGCGCTGGTGGAGCCGGAGGGGCTCCTGGTGCTCGAAGACGATCGGGTTCTCTCCATGGACCTCTTGCAAAAGGCGCGGGCGGCAGCCTGGGACGGAGTTCGGCGCCTGGACGGGGCTGAACTCGAAGGCCTCCAAGCCGGTCTCCACTATGGAAGCGCCGTACATTTCCCGGACATTCTGCGGCTGGACGCGGAGGCGGGGCTGGCGGCCTTGCGGGACGCCTGCCAGCGCGCTCGTGTCCTGATACGCCACCATCTTCCCGTCCTGGGGCTCGAGATGCGGGGCACGCGGGTGCGCGGCGTCCGGATCATGGGGGAGGTGGTTCCCGGTGGTGTCATTATCCTTACCCAAGGCGCGCTCGCAAGCCGTATGCTGGACACGCTCGGCCGTATGCTGCCCCTGCGAACGGTGCCCGAGACCTGGGCGCTCACGCGGTCGGCTGAACCCGTGGTGCGCCCGGTAGTGGCGAGCGGGATCGCGATCAGACCATCGCGGAGCGGGACCGCCGAGTGGATTGCCCCGGCCCGCGTGCATGGGGGCGGTGCGCCCCGGGTTGACGCCGTGGAACGCTTGCTGCAGCGCGGGGAGCGCGTATTGCGGGGCGCCGCCTCCAGTGAGCTTCTGCTCGTGGGACACCGCCTTACGACCAGGACTCCGGACGGCCTGCCGTTTCTCGGTCCGTGGCCGGATCTGGAGGGCCTGTTCATCGCCGTGGGCCTGAGAGGTCTCGAGTGGCTGTATGCACCGCTGGCAGCGGAGCTGGCAGCCGGTTGGACCGTCTCGACCGAGGTGCCCATGGATCTGAGTGCGTTTCGCCCTGACCGGTTCCGGCATGCCGACTGGCCCGATCCGGAGCCGATTTAGCCGATCTTTCTTGAGGAAGGACACACCTGTGGACGAAGTTTTGGCGTCTTTAGCTCAGCTTGCACGGCTCACGGCCGGGGTGCCTCCCGCACACCTGATGGCCGGGTATCTGCTCGCGCAGCCGGATCGGACCCGGTTCGTGAGCCGTCTCGATCCGACAGCGCCCCTCGGAATGGCGTTCGGCATCCACCGGCGCATCGAGGTGCCGATGATGCCCTGGCAGGGCTTCATTCGGGGCGTCCCCATCCCGGATCCGCTCTTATGGATTGACTCCGTGCGCGGGGCACCCCGCGATGCCATCGAAGTGCGGGTCTCCACCGACGATTTGGCCTTGACGAACCTTCTCGCGCCGGTCTACGCCCGTACCAAGCCCCGCGAAGAGCGGGTCGCGATCGAGCGCCACATCAAGAACCTCCGGACGGAAGTCGACCGGGCGCTTGACATTTACGCGGAGGTGAAACGCCTCATGGAGGACCCTGACCACGAGGCCGACCGGGACCTGCCCCGTTTTCTCAGCATGGCCGAGGGTCAGATGGAGCAGCTGGGACGGGAGCTGTCGCGCCTGAAGGCGCGCCTCGATGGAAACTGAGAGCCCTGCGATGCTGGATTCTAGGGGATCGTTCCACGGGAGAACGCAGACGAGACAGAACCTCGCCATCCCGTATCTCCGAAAGGACCAATGGCAGAACGGCGCAGGAGGCGCTGAGCGCCGCAGCCCAAAAGGGGGAAGCGCTCTCAGGACGCCTCCCCCTGGCTGGATTTAGTTGTCGTTCAGGCCGAGCGTCAGAGTGGGCGCCGGCACCGCTTGGTCGACCTGGGCCCCCACGACTCCTGTGCCGACTGCGAAGAACTCGATAACGTGGCTGCCCCACCCGTGGCTGCGCTCCTGAATCTGTACGGCCACGATCCCGTGGGCGCCCAACTGCTGCGCCTCGGACTGCATCCGTTCCATCGCCAGTTCGCGCGCGTCGTAGAGGGCCTGAGTGAAGTTGGTCATCTCGACGTTCTGACCCACGGTGCGGAGCGACTGCGCCAGGGTCTGATGGGCCACGTGGTACACGCAGCTGCCCATGACGAGGCCCACGGGGCGGTAACCCGTCTTCAAGAGGGTCCAGAAGTCCTGGCCGGAGAGGTCGCTCGTGAATGGCTTGCCGTGGGCCGGCCGGTGGCTCTCCCCAAGCGAGCGTACGGCCGTGCCCACGGCCATAAACTCCGCGAGACCGGCTCCCCACTCGTATCGGTTCACGTCCAGGCGGACGCCAATAACGCCGTCAGCACCAAGCTGGTCGGCCTCCTCTTCCATTCGCGTCATGGCCAGTTCGCGGGCGTGATACATGGCGCCCGAGAGGACGGTCATCTCTTCGTTCTGCCGAAACATCTGCTGCTGGTAACCGATGTGGTAGATGGAGCTTCCCACAACCAGACCGAGAGGCTCGAACCCCGCCTCCCGCACCAGAAGGAATTCGTTGACGCTCAAATCGGATGTCCAAAGCCGGGTGCCCGCGGCGGACATCCGGTTCAAGCGTTCGACGGCATGCTGGGGCAGGTCCTGGACGTTCTCAAGATTCCCGGTACTCATAGGTCTCTCACTCCTTCGGGGGCGTCCTTCAGCGACAGAATGGGGAGCACGTGCGGGCGTGACGGGAAGCCGGCTCCGAGCTTTCCGACGGCGGTGCCGGTCACGGTGAGATGGAGGATGTGGTCCCGATGCGACGAGGCGCCCATCCCCATGCCGTAGCCGCCCATGCCGTAATTGCCCGCGGCCGGGCGCTCGACTTCAATCTCTTCGACTTCCATGGACCATTCAGCTCCCAGCACGCCGTCGGCACCGACATGGCGCGCCTGCTCACGCATGCCGGCGACGACGAAATCGCGCGCCTCGTAGATGGCGCGTGAGAAGTCGGGGATTTCCTGATTGGACCAGCTCGACTCGGCCCATTCGGCCCCCCAGCTGGTCATGACGTAGTACGCGGTCGTGGCAAACGCCAGATCCATGGGGATGTAGCCGACCTGCACCAGGCGCGCGGTGTCGAGGGCTGAGAGCGTACCGAGGAAGATCTGATGAGGAACCGGCACGCTGCCAAGGCTCACCGCCGTGCCCATGGCCGTGAATTCGAGGAGTCCGGCTCCCCATTCGGGCCGGCTCACCTTCAGCGTCACCCCTACCACACCGTGGGCCCCAAGTGCCTGCGCCTCCAGGCGAAGACGCTCCAAAGCGTTGTCGCGGGCATCGGTAAGCGCCCGCGTCAGCGGCCGCACATCGCCATTCTGCCACGCTCCATAGAGCCACTGACTGCTGAAGGCGGGGTGCATGGTCGATGAACCCATTACCTGTCCCAGAGGGATGAGGCCCAGACTGCGCGCCTCCAAAAAGCCGGCCACGCTGAGCGTACTGGTCCAGGCCAGCTCGTTGGCGGCCTGCCGCCGGAGACGATCTTGCGCCTCCAACGGCAGCAAGCCTTCCTCAAGGGCTTGGATGCTCGCCTGCTGTCGCGCGGGGTCGGGTCGGGGCGCATTCTGATTGCCGGAAGGGGACCGATTCCGATTCCAAAAGGGCATCCGCCATCCCTCGTTTCGCTTTCGTGGTGCCGTAACCTCAGTTCAGGAAGCGCTCCAGCGCCTCGCGCGTGGACTCGCTCGCCTGGGCCTCCGACCACAGCGCCCGGGTCAGCTGCTCGAGCCAGTCTTGGAAGGGCATTTCCGATGTTTTCAGCGCGATGCCCCTCACTACCTTGGCCACGCGATGGGAAAAGTGACCGGCCTGGTGGGTGGCGACGAAACTCTCGTCGCCCAGCACCACTTCCAGCTCTGCCAGCGGGCGATGGGACGAGAACGGAAGCCCACCGCGCCGAACGCGCACCGCATCGGCAGGAAGGGCATCCTGAAGCTTGGCGGCCAGCACTTCGTGAAAGGCCTCTAGGTCGTGGGTATCCTGACGCAGGCTCGCCGCCAGGAGATCAAAAGACAATTCGGCCACCACACCCGCCCCTTCCCACGTGATCATGCACGTGGACGACGTCTTATAGACCGAGAAGCTTACGAAGCTCTGCCTCGTGGAAACCAATGATGACCTGACGATCGCCGCCTTTGGTCTCGACGACGGTGGTGGGGGTGCTGCGCGACCCCAGTTTAATCAACTCGTCCATGGCGGCCTTGTCGTCCATGATGTCTCGATCCTCAAACGCGACTCCATTTCGAGAGAGCCACGCTCTCTCCATTTCGCAAGCGCCTCAGCCGGGCTGGTGGTAAACGACGACGCGCACAACGTGCCTCCCCGTGACCAAACATTGGATCGATCATGCTTCCTATTATACCTGCGGCTTCTCCTCCGGGGGGTCGGGATTTCGTCTGAAGGTGGACGGCGGGCTCTCGCGGCGAAGAGGCAGGCGGGCCGGGCCGATGGCCGCGGTGCCGAAGCGGGAGCGGATCTCATCTACGGTCTCCGCGAGGATCCGCTCGCGCGGATCCTCGAAGAGATCCGCCTGCTCGCGGGCGAGCGCACTGACCCCGAGCCCGAGAAGCCTGACCGCCTCCGGGTGCGGTCGGGACAGGAACAGCTCGCGGGCTGTCCCGTACAGGATCTCCTCACTGCGGCTCACCCGAGACAGCGTCCGCTGGCGGGTGTGCAGGACAAACTCGTGGGTCTTGTACTTCAAGGTGACGGTGCGGCCCGCCTGTTCCTGGGCGCGCAGGCGGCCCGCCAGTTCGTGCGCGAGCGCGCGGAGATGCGGTTCAGCTTGGGCCGTCGTAGTCACATCATGGGCGAGCGTGCGTTCCACGCTGAGCGACTTTTCCTCGCCGGCACGGGGAGTGTTCACGGGGGTGTCGTCGGTCCCCTGGGCGCGGGACAGGAGCAGGGGCCCGACGGCCCCGTATCGGCGGCGAAGCTCTGTCGCGGGGAGGGCAGCGAGATCGCCGATGGTGACGATGCCGTCCGCGAGAAACCGGGCACCGAGCTTCGGACCCACGCCGTACAGGGCCTGCACAGGTTTCGGCCACAGCTTTTTCGCCACCTCATCAGGCCATAGGGTCGTGAGGCCGTGCGGTTTGTCGAGATCGCTGGCCTGCTTGGCCAGCATCTTGTTGCGGGCGATGCCGATGCTGACCGACAGGCCGATTTCCTCTTGAGCCCGGCCCTGGAGCACGCGAGCGCCCACCACCGGGTCATTCCCGAAGCGGCGGAGGACCCCGCCGCCCATATCAAGCCAGGCCTCGTCGACGGAGGCAGGTTCGACCACGGGGCTGAAATCATCGAAGAGGCGGCGGAGCCGGCGGCTGAACTCCTGATAAAGGCCACCCTGAGGGGGAATCACGGTGAGACCGGGGCAGAGCCGGAGGGCCTGCCCGAGTGGCATGGCCGTCCGGACCCCGTAACGGCGCGCCTCGTAGGTCGCAGTCAGGACGATCCCGTGGCGCGTGGCGGGATCACCGCCCACCACCAGCGGCAGGCCCCGAAGCGCCGGGTCGACCGCGAGGTGACAGGCAGCGAAGAAAGCATCGGCGTCGACGTGGAACACGATCGCATCCATGCGTTCTGGCGCCCACCCGTTCGAGATTTTCGAATTCACCCTAATCCTCCGCCCGCCTGGGAGCAACCGCCGCCGTCTCCCTCTATACTGACGGAAGACGTGGCTCGTCCGTGGACGGTCATAAGCGTCACCATTTCGGAAGGAGAGTGCCCCATGGAGCTCGGAGTATTGGATCACGTGGCCATCCGGGTCGAGGATCCCGTAGCCCTGCATGGGTTTTTGACCGAGGTGCTCGGCCTCGAACGGAAGGGGACCGACACCCGGGGGCTCTATGCGCTCCCGGGAGGGGTCACCCTGGCGGTGTTTCAGGTGGGAACGGAGGAGGGGGGGCGCGGAGAACGGAGTGCGCCGCGAGTTCCGGACCACCTGGCGCTCCGGGCGTCCAGCCTGGGTGCGGTGCGCGAACGTCTCTCGGCGCACGGCTATACCCTGGATGGGGACATGGTGATGGCGCCCGGGGGCTTGTGCGTGCAGTTCGTGACTCGAGGCTGAGCGATTAGAGGGGCACGGGCGGGGCCCCAAGCAGGCCGCCGCCCCGTCTTGCGATGAGAAGCCGGACATCAGCGCTGGCAGCCAACGCCAGGAGGGCGCCGGCGTCGAGGGGTCCCACCACACCGGTATCGAGATCGAGGGGGGTTAGAGGGGGGAGCCGGCGCGAAAACTCCTCCAGAGTCCGGGCGTCCGGACTAGCCAAGCGCGCTCGGAGCCGTGGCGACAGGATGGTCGCCGGCTCGGCCGGCAGGAGATCGACCGGGACTCCGGCACGCCGGGAGCGGGCTACCGACACGAGATCGGCCACGACCTGCGAGGCGGTGGCGTCGCCGCCGGCCCCGAGGCCCATGAGTGCCGTCGGACCGCCCGGGTTTCCGTCCAGTACGACGGCGTTTTCCGCTCCCGACGGACGGGCCAGGAAGGCGGATGCGGGCAGAATAACGGGGCCGACATACCCGGTGATGCCGTCTTCGGTTCTCCACGCTTCCGCCAGCAGTTTCACCCGCTCGTCCTCGTGGAGGACAGCCTGAAGTACGCGCGGGCTGAGACGGGCGATGCCGGCACGGGGCCACATCTCGGGTGGCACGGCCGTCCCGAACGCGAGCTGGGCCAGGATGGAGAGCTTGCGGGCCGCGTCGAGGCCCTCCACATCGTCGGACGGGTCTTCCTCGGCCAGACCGGCCCGGCGTGCTTCCTCGAGCGCCGCTTCGTAAGGTACCCCACCCGCGATGCGGTCCAGCAAGAAATTGGCGGTGCCGTTTAAGACCCCGCCCACATAGCTCAGGTGGTCGACCCGGCGCGCGTCGAGCAGGATCCGGATGATCGGCATGGCTCCCCCGACGGCGGCCTCGAAGCGGATAGGCGCCCCGTGCTCGCGGGCCAGGGAAAAGAGTACGGGGCCGTGCCGTGCGAGAAGTGCTTTGTTGGCGGTGACGACAGGACGTCCTGACCGGAGAAACGTCGAAAGCGCCGGGAGCCAGTGCTCCCCGCCGGCCACCTCTACCAGAACGTCGACGCGGGCATCTTGCAGTAGCTGCCCCACGTCCCGCGTGTAGCCGAAGACCGGATCCGGACAGTCACGCGGTTTCTCCGGCTCCCGTACGGCTGCCCGGAGGACGGTCACGGGCTCGCCGGCCTCGCGTGCGACCCGCTCCGCCCGCCCGTGAAGCTGGCGGAGGAGCGCCGCCCCTACATGTCCTGCTCCGATGACGGCGATATTCATCGGGGCATGTCCGGCGCCGCCGCCCGCACGTCGGACATCACGCTGCGCACCCACTCCTGCATAGGCGGAGTATCGATGAGGAAGGCGTCGTGGCCCACCTCGGACGGAATTTCGGTGTAGCGGCTGTCCACGCCAGCCTCTTGCAGCCGCTCGTGGAGCCAGCGCACATCGTCCGGCGGAAACAGCCAGTCGTGGGTGATGCCGGCCAGGCGCACCAGGGATCGGATGCCGGCGTCCGCGGACTCGCGGCCGTCAAAGAGATCGTAGAGATCCATGGCGCGGCTCATGCGCAGGTACGTCTCGGCCTCGAAGCGGGCGGCGAGCTTGGCCCCCTGATGCTCCAGGTAGGATTCCACCTGGAAACGCACCGCCTCCGGTGGCGCCGCGGGGTCGGCACCCGGCTGCCAGTCCCGCCCGAACCGCGTGGCCAGATGCCGAGCCGAACGGTAGGTCAGCATGGCAATCATCCGCGCGACCTTGAGCCCGCCCGCTGGATCCTGATGCTGTACGCCCAGTGCGACCGCCGCGCGCTGGGCCTGGTTTAGGCCGATGCTCAGCGCACCCAGGCTCGCCGTCGCCCCCACTGCGGCCGCGACCCCCACCCGGTCCGGGTAAAGGGCCGCCCATTCGAGCGCCTGCATACCACCGACCGAGCCTCCGATGACGAGCGCCACGCGCTCGACTCCCAGTGCATCGAGGGCAGCGGCCTGCACCCGGACCATATCCCGGACCGTCACGACCGGGAAGGCACGGCCATATGGGCCCCCGTCGGGAGACGGGCTCGACGGGCCGGTACTGCCGGCGGCGCCGCCAATCACGTTCATGCCGATGACCCACCACTGCTCGGTGTCGATGGCCCGGCCCGGCCCGATAAAGGCGTCCCACCAGCCCGGACGGTCGCCGGGGCCGTGCGAGGCCACATGGGCGTCACCGGTGAGAGCGTGCACAACCAGACAGGTCCGCCGCGGCCGCGGTACGCCGAAGCCTTCCACCCGCACCGTCACCGGGCCGATGGACGCTCCGAGCTCCAGGTCGAGCGGCGTCGTTCGGTAAAGGAGCAAGTCTTCGATCATCTGGCCTCCGGATCCCCTGGGACAAATCCCGCTAAGCTTAGCGAGCGGCTAAAGGGGTGTCAAACGGCGCGGTGGTGCGTGCTATTGTGGGACGGGAACAGTTTTTTGAAGCGAGGCGTCATCGATGAGCGAAGCCCCTGAAACCCTTGAGGGCTGGTGGATCTGGCACGATTTCCGGCGGGTGGATCTCGACGTCTGGGACCGGCTTGGAGCGGGCGGGCGAGAGGCGGCCCTGCAGTCGCTCGGTGCCCGCATCCGCGCCTTCGAAGCGAAAAACGCCCGCCGGGAGTCGAGCTTCGGCCTGTATCAGCTGGCCGGGCACAAGGCCGACCTCCTGTTCATGCATCTGCGCCCCAGTCTCGCGGATCTGGTGGCACTAAAGGCCGAGCTCCTGCCCGAACCGTTCTTTCGGATTCACCCGCCGGTGTACTCATACATCTCGGTGGTAGAGCTCTCCCGCTACGTGGCCCACGGCAATCCCGATCCCGCCACCAATCCGGCACTTCGTGAGCGCCTCTATCCATCCTTGCCCGAGACGACCTATGTCTGTTTCTATCCCATGTCCAAGAGACGCCAGGGGGACGATAACTGGTACATGCTTCCGCGCGAAGAGCGGGTGCGCATGATGCGAGGGCATGGGGGCATCGGGCACCAATATCACGAACGTGTCACCCAGATTATCTCCGGCTCCCAGGGACTCGACGACTGGGAGTGGGGCGTCACGCTCTACGCCGATGATGCCATCGACTTTAAGAAGCTGGTGTACGAGATGCGGTTTGACGAGGCAAGTGCGCGCTTTGCCGAGTTTGGTCCCTTCTACGTGGGCCGTCGGATCGGATTTGACTCTCTGAGCGCCTGGCTCCTGGGATCCGTCACCGATGCCCGCTAGCGACAGGTTCTTGCGGGCTGCGCGTCACGAGCCCACCGATCGCGTGCCCATCTGGCTCATGCGGCAGGCTGGACGCTACCAGCCCTCGTATCGTGAACTCCGCCAACGTTACGGCATGCTGGAGATTGCGCTCTCCCCGCAGCTGGCAGCCGAAGTGACCGTCCGCCCTGTGCACGACTATGAGCTTGATGCCGCCATTCTCTTCTCCGACATCATGGTGCCGCTCGGCCCGGCGGGCGTCCGCTACGAAATCCGAGAGGGGGTGGGACCCGTCGTGGAGGCTCCCATTCGTACAGGCGCCGCCGTGGCGGCGCTGTCGGTCTACGACGCGACCGTACGCGAGCCGGAGACGGCGGAGGCTGTCGAGCGAGCCGTGGCGGCGCTTTCCGGCGTCCCTCTCATCGGCTTTGCCGGCGCCCCCTTCACGCTGGCGAGCTATCTGGTGGAGGGGCGGCCCAGCCGGACATACTCCGAGACCAAACGGCTCATGTGGTCCCGTCCCTCCACCTGGGGAGCACTCATGGACGTGCTAAGCGAGATCGTGCTGAGACATCTCGTTTTGCAGGTGAAGGCGGGCGCGGCCGCCGTTCAGCTCTTCGATTCGTGGGTGGGCGCACTCGACCGCGCTGATTACGAGGCGTCCGTCCTGCCATACGTACGCCGGATTTTTCAAGGGCTGGAATCCTATGAGGTGCCCCGGATTTACTTTGCGGTGGGATCGGGTCACCTGACGGCCGCCATGGCCGCCTCCGGGGCGACCGTGCTCGGGATCGACTGGCGCCAGGATCTGCCATCGGTGCGCCGTGAGCTGGGACCCGGGCTCGCTCTGCAGGGGAACCTCGACCCCGTGGCGCTTCTGGCGCCATGGGCGGTGACGCAGGAGCAGGCGCAGGCGGTCCTGCAGGGCATGGCCGGGGAGGCCGGGTATATTTTCAACCTGGGACACGGTGTCCTGCCGGATACACAACCGGACCAGGTGCGCCGCCTAGTCCGGCTGGTGCATGAGACCGGCCTGGCCGCGAACGGATGAGGAGCGTGTCAGATGGCAAGGGGAATTTTGTTGATGGCGCACGGGGTCGCGCGGGATATCGAGGACATCCCGCGCTATTACGCACATATCCGCGGTGCACGGCCCACCAATCCGGCCGTTGAGGCGGAGCTTATCGAACGGTACCGGGCGATTGGCGGGCACTCGCCGTTGGTTGAGCTCACTCGCAGTCTCGCCGGCCGCTTGGAGTCGGTCATAAAACGGCGTCACGGACCGGGCGCGGCCCGGGTCGCCTACGGTTTTCGGCATTGCGAGCCCTATATTGCCGACGCGCTGCAGGCACTGTCCGCGAACGCGGAAGTCACGGAGATTACGGGTCTCATCCTGGCGCCCCACTACTCCGACATGAGCGTGGGGGCGTATATCCGGGCCGGAGAGGCAGCGAAACTCGACCGACCTCTTGTTCGCCGCTACATTCTGTCCTGGCATACCGAGCCGTCGCTCATCCGTCTGCTGGCCGCACGGGTCGAGGAGGCGCGGGAGACCTTGGGGCCCCTGGGCCACGACGCCGTCGTCCTCTTCACGGCCCACAGCCTCCCGGAACGCATCATCGCCGCGGGTGACCCGTACCCGGAACAGCTCCAGGAAACCGGGGAGCTCGTAGCCCGGGCTCTGTCGCTTACCCGGTACGGCTTTGCCTGGCAAAGTGCCGGGCGCACGGCGGATCCTTGGCTTGGTCCCGACGTGCTCGATCGTATCCGCGAGCTGGCACACAGCGGCGCCGCGTCTGTGGTGGTCTGTCCCTGCGGTTTCGTGTCGGATCATCTGGAAGTGCTCTACGATCTCGATCAGGAGGCGCGGGCGGTGGCCCGGGAGGCGGGCATTGCTTTTGCTCGCACCCGGTCTTTGAATGACGACCCCGCATTTGCGGAAGTGCTGGCCGATGTGCTGGAACACCAAGAGGGCAGCCTGCCGACAGAGACCCGGGTGGGTGGAACCTTTGCCTAAGGTGGCGATCGTGGGCGCGGGGATTTCCGGTCTGTCTGCCGCGTACTATCTGCAAACCCTCGGCGCCGGATCGGTCAGCGTCACGGTGTACGAGGGCAGCTCCCGGGCCGGCGGCGCCATTATCACGGACGTGAGCCAGGGCATTCCCCTCGAGGGAGGCCCCGATTCGCTCTTGGTCCGGAAGCCAGCCGGCGTGGGCCTCGTGCGCGAACTCGGTCTCGGCGAGAGTCTTGTCCCGACTCATCCCGACGCGCGCGGAGCCGATATCTTTCACGACGGTGTCCTTCATCCCATTCCGCCCGGCCTCATGGCCGGCGTTCCTGACGACCCGAAGCCGCTCTTAGAGTCGGGACTTCTCGGTCCGCAGGGCAAACGCGACCTCATGCGCGATCGCCGCCGGCCGCGTCCGCGTCGGACGGGCGGGGATGTGAGCCTCGGCGAGTTGCTCGCCTATCATCTGGGGCCCGAACTGGTGGATCGCATCGCGGCCCCGCTCCTGTCGGGCATTTATGCCGGCGACATCTGGCAGCTGTCTACGCGGGCCACCTACCCTCAACTGCTCGAATGGGAGCAGCGCTATCGGAGTCTCATGGCCGGCCGGGCCGCCATGCCGCCCCCACCCCCCGGCCCTCGTGCCCCCATTTTCATGACGCCGCGCGCCGGACTCCAAAGTCTCGTGCAGGCGCTCTTGCAAAAGCTGTCGGCAAGCGTCCGCCTGAATGCTCCGGTGGAGGCGGTGGTGCCCGACGGCGATCGGTTCCGGGTCCGTACGCCGTCGGGAGTGGATTTGGTGGACGCCGTGGTGCTGGCCGTGCCGGCGATGGAGGCGGCCCGGTTGTCGGAGGAGGTGGAACCGGCCGCGGCGGCACTGCTCGGTACCATTCCCTACGCACCGCTGGCCGTCGTCGGCCTGGTGTTTGACCCGGATACCATCGCGGCACCTCCAGGCCGGACAGGAGCTCTCGTTCCTAAAGGAGAGGGGCTCGCGCTGACCGCGGTCACCTACGTAGCCCAGAAGTGGCCCTATGGGGATGTGGGGGTGATTCCGGTGCGCGTGTTTTATGGCCGGAGCGGCGATGACCGGGCGGTGGGCATGAACGATATAGATCTGGCCGAACTGGCAGTGTCGGAGCTCGCCCAGCTCGCACCGGTGTCAGGCCAGCCCCGCTACGTGCGCGTCTTCCGTCACCGGCCGGGCATGCCGCAGTATACCCTGGGTCATGACGATCGGGTGCAGGCCATAGAGAAATGCTTGGCGGGCTGGCCGCGTCTGCGTGTATGCGGGTCCGCGTTTCACGGGGTCGGCATTCCCGATTGCGTGCAGGACGCGCGACGGCAGGCGGAGGGCCTGCTCGCGCACTTCTTGAGCGAATCGCCAAGCCCGAGCTCGCCGCGATAAGGGGGGCGTCACTCGCGTCACGGTCCTCCCTCGCATGAGCCGACGGCGGTGCGGGGACATTGGAGAGGAAGTCTCGGCGAGGTGAACGCATGGCCACCACCACCAGGAACACACCCCGCGCGCGGCCGGCCCTCCGCGGGCGCTCCCGCGCACCCAGTGCCAGTCTCTTGCGGGAGGCCGTCTTTGGCATCAATGACGGTCTGGTGGCAACGGTGGGACTCGTGTCAGGCGAGGTGCTGTCCGGTCAGCCGAGGTCCTCTGTCCTTATTGCCGCCTTGTCGGCCGTGGGCGCGGCCACCGTGTCCATGGGGATCGGTTCCTACCTGGCGTCCTCCTCGCAAAACGACTTTGCGCGTCGGCAGGTGCACGAACAAAAGCTACGGATTCGCCGGGATCCAGCTCACGAGCGTGCCGCCGTCAATGACATCTTGGAGGAAATGGGAGTGGTGGAATCGGTACGCCGGGCCGTGATGGTCCGCATTACCGACGACCGGCGCCGGTGGCTCCGATTCCTGGTCCGCGAACGGCTCGGCCTCCATGAAAGTCGGACGGAGCATCCCGTGAAGAACGCCTTCACCATGGCCGGGGGCGTCATCCTGGGGACGGTGCCGCCCGTCCTGCCGTTCCTGCTTCCCCTCTCCGAGCTCAGTGCCCGGAACGCAGCCTGGATCCTGTCGCTTCTCGCCGCATTCGGCCTCGGCGCGGTGAAAGGCCGCCTGACTCACACCGGCCTATGGCTGTCGGGGCTCCAGTTCATGCTCCTGGCCGGTGCCTCCTCGGCCGTGGGCGCCGGCATCGGCATCCTCCTCGGCCACAAGGTGGCGTGAATCTTTACGAGTCGTGCCACTCTGATCGCAAGAGACCATAAAGCAGCATGTCATGCGCCTTCCCGTCGCGAACCAAGAACGAGCGGAAGGCGCCCTCGCGGACAAAACCCAGATGTTCGTACAGCCGGATGGCACGCGTGTTGTAGTCAAAGACGGTGATGGTGAGCCGTCGTAGGTTGAGCTCGTTGAAGCTGAACCGGAGTACGAGGCGCAGTGCCTCGCGCCCGAAGCCCTGTCCCCAGTACCGACGCCCGAGGGCGATGGAAAGACCACCCACACCCTGGAAGGGCAGGATGCCGTCCAGGCAGACGATACCCATCACGTCACCATCCAGGCCCCGAACGGTAAACACGAAGTTTCCCGGCGCGGTCAGGCTTTCATAGGCCGCTCGCACAGCCTCGGCCGTGCGGGGACGGGCCACCTCGGCATCATATAAGCGCAGATATTCGCTGTCCTGCTCGAAGGCGGCCAGGATGTCGGCGTCTTCGGGCCGAAACGCCGTCAGGCTAACGCGCTCGGCATGGAGATAGTCTTTCATCATGGTCCCATCATAGCTGAAGGCGACGCACGGTGAGCCCGGGAGGACGCCCCCGGGCCGATGCGTGTTACCGCCGAGCCGCGGTCACCAACCGAGCCGCATGAATCCGGCGACCTGGGAGAGTTTTCGTGATGGGAGACGGAGCGAGCCACCATGACACCGTGTCTCAAAGCCGCGCCGGCAGGGGCATCCCCGCGATCTGCCACAAGAGCAGGGCGTTCATGAGCATGATCACGGCGGTGCACACCATCATCAACCACGCCGTGAGCGGCGTGTTGACCATGGCGCCCATGATGTCGCGTCGGTTGGTGAAGCGCGTCAGGGCCACGAGCGGAATGGGCAGCACGAGGCTTAAGATGACCTGGCTCACGACGAGGGTCTCGGTCGGGTTGACCCCAAGCGCCACGATGACCACCGTCGGCACCATCGTGACAAGCCGCCGGATCCACACCGGAATCGAGAAGCCGACGAAGCCCTGCATGATCATCTGCCCGGCCATGGTGCCCACGGCGGAGCTCGAGAAGCCCGACGACAGCAGGGAGATCAGGAACACCGCCGCGGCCCCCCCGCCTAATAGGGGCGTGAGCGTCCGGTAGGCGGTCGTAATGTCGGCGATCCCGGCGTGGCCGTGGTGAAACACGGCTCCCGCCATATAGAGCATGGCCATGTTGATGAGTCCCGCCACCGTCATCGCCAGGATGACGTCCACTTTATTGAACCGAAGAATGCGCCGGGCCTCGGCGAGGGAGCGGGGACGGACGCGGTTTTGGGTGAGCCCCGAGTGCAGGTAGACCACGTGGGGCATGACGGTTGCACCGACGATGCCGACGGCAAGGAGCACGCTCTCCTGCCCACCAAGCCACGGCACCACCGTGTGGTAGGCGACGAGGCCCAAGTGCGGGCGGGCGAGCACGGTCTCCACCAGGTAGCATAGGGCGATGACGGCGACGAGGGCGCCAATGACCATCTCGAAGGGTCGGAAGCCGTAGCGTTCCAGCATCAACACCCCGTAGGTGACGAGACCGGTTACCCCCGTGGCATATAGAAGGGGAATGTGGAATAGAAGGTAGAGGCCGAGGCTCGCGCCGAGGAACTCCGCAAGGTCGGTGGCCATGGCGGCTACCTCGCTGAGCCCCCACATGCCGTATATCGCTTGTCGGCCGAAGTGCTCGCGGCACAGTTCGGGAAGGTTCTTGCCGGTGACGATGCCAAGCTTCGAGGAGAGGGTCTGAAACAGCATCGCCATCAGGTTAGCCATCAAGACCACCCACAGGAGCCGATACCCGAACGCGGCCCCACTTTGAATGTTGGTCGCGAAATTGCCGGGATCGATGTAGGCGACGGCCGCGATGAAGGCGGGACCGATAAACGGCAAAACTTTTTTCACACCGCCGGTCTGACCGCTTAAGACGGCCTCGGCCCGGGCGGCGGTGCGTTCCGACAGCGAGGCGGGGATCAAATCCGGCTCGCCCTCGGCGATTGCCCGCTGCGCCCTGTGCCCCATCGGTTCCATTCGTTCCATCTCATGGCCATCCCCTCTGCTGAAGATGTGAGCGCTGGCCCGACGTGTTAGCGGACGCTCACATCTCACGGTATGGACGGGGAACGGCTCGGTGCGGGTCCACCTCCTTTTCCGGGCGCAGGCTCGTGAGACACTTTCTCCCACGTGAAAGTGACAGCCAAGACGCCGTCGCGTCCGTGACAGGCAGGATCCGCCACGATATCCTCGCGAAGAGGCATCCATCGGGGAGGGGACTCGTACGTGCTAGACCGGCAGACAGGCGAAGTACCAGGGGTTCCGGGCGTATCCCCGGAGATGCGGACAGCCGGATATTGGATCGCCCGGGACCGGATCGGAGGCGGTTGCCGGGATCGGATGGAGGCAGCTTCCTCCGTGCAGGGAGGACTCCTCGACCTGGAGCGGGTGGAATCTTTGCCGGCACCGGCGCCGCCGCCCATCGAGGTGCCGGCGGGATTCCGGGCTGACGGCCGGGCCTGGGACGCGGATGCCTGGTCAGTGTTGGTCCGGCGGCTGGATAGCACGCAGTCGGTGCCCGCTCATCTCGGGGTGACGGTGGACCGGGTGAGCCTGCGGGCCTGGCCGACCAGCGAGCCGGCATTTCGCGAGGCGCACGACCGGGAGTTTGATCGTTGGCAGGTCACCCGCATCCACACTGGTGATCCCGTGCGGATCCTGGCCGCGACGGACGACGGGTGGCTCTTCGTGGCCGCCTCGGTGGCGGCCGGGTGGGTGCCGGCGGACGCCGTGGCACGGGTCGTGACAGAGGTGTGGGAACGCTTCAGAGGGCCGAAGGAACCGGTGGTCATTACCGGGGCGGGTGTGGTCACGGAGGCAGATCCATACGACTCGCAGGTGTCCCACCGGCCGCTAGAATTCGGTGCCTGGCTTCCTCCCAGTGACGAGCACCTGGTGGACGTGGGCGGACAGCACCGGATGGGTCACATCGGGGTGTTGTGTCCCGTC
>JAKATP010000023.1 GCA_021818685.1 Bacillota bacterium
ACGGTCCGCCGGCAGGTCGCCGAGTAGCGACGGAGGCCGATGGGCGGATGCCGGGACCGTTGCACCGGCGGCTGACGCGCGACGGCCAGTCCTGAGCGGGCGTCTCCCGCCAGAGGGTCGTACGGGATCGGTCTTCCTCCTCCACCCCTGCGAGGCACGTCCCGCCGTGCGCTCGTTCGCCATCAGGTTTCAGGCACTCCCGGTGTGAACCGGTCGCGGCCGAGAGCGTGTCTCGGTCCCGGGTGTTAGCCGGGTCTAGAGTGGCGCGGTCATGACGACTCGGTCAACGCCGGGACCGGAGTAGTCGCGGACGACGAGCACGCCGTTTGAGCTGGGCTCGCCGAGGAGTGTCCAGCCGAGGCGTTGGTGGAACGCGATCGACCCCGCATTGCCCGGGGTCGTGATGGCCTTTAAGGCAGTTGCCCCGCGGGCTCGGGCCACGTCCGCGAAGTGAGCGTAAAGAGCGCGGGCCAGGCCCCGGCCTCGATAACCGATCCGGGTCGCCACCAGATGCACATACCCGGTGGGCGACTTGGAGGCCACGAAGCCGAAGAGGTGCGCGACCACCTGTCCTTTTTCGCGAATGACGAAGGCCGTATCGCCAAACTCCTCAAGAAACAGGGGGTGAAACACAGGCGGCGCGCCGTTCGGCCAAAACTCCTGAATATCGGTCAGGATGGCCTGAAAGTCCTCCCGTGTCATCGGCTCGATTCTGGTCACGGACCCTGCATGGTCCCGCGGCTCACCGGTCAACGGCTTGCGTCCGCCTCCACCGCCGGGGAAAGCATCCACCGTTCACGCTTTATTACCTTGGGGCGAATCCGGTCCGCCACCAGACGCTCGAAGTGAGGTGTCTTCATATGCGCCGCAAGGCTCGCCGGACTGTCGTAGGCCTCATAGAGCCAGAGGTCATTCGGGTTCTCCTGGTCACGATGGACACGGTACATGACGCACCCCGGCTCCCGGGCCGCCACTTCGTCGCACATCTCCCGGAAGTCAGCGAGAATCCCATCCAAGTCCTCTGGCCGCGTGGTGTAGCGGACCAACAGGATTTCCATCTCCCCTATCTCCTCTCCCCAGCCTTAGTCCCGAGCTCGCGCGCTCGGATTCAGCGCCCCGGCCGGAATCCGGCCGTCCAGGGCAGCGAGCGCATTGTCGACCGCCATGGCCACCACCCGGAGCCAGGCTTCATCCGTAAAGGACGCCACGTGCGGCGTCAGAATCACGTTGGGAAGACGAAGGAGCGGGTGCTCGCGTCCCGCCGGCTCCACGGCCAGCACATCCAGCGCTGCCGCCCGCAGGTGGCCCGCCAAAAGCGCGTCGTAGAGCGCCGCCTCGTCCACAAGCGCGCCACGCGCCGTGTTGATGAGGATGCTCCCGGGCTTCATGCGGCGCAGGAAGTCGCGACTGACAAAGCGCTCGAGTTCGGGCAGCAGCGGCAGGTGCAACGAGACGATATCGGCCGAGGCGGTCACCTCCATCCAGGTGGCCGCGAGCGTCACCTGAAGACGCCTCGCGGCATCCCGATCCGGCACGGGATCGTAGGCAGACACGGCAAGTCCGAACGGGACCGCCCGTCGCGCCACCTCGCGTCCGATGCGGCCAAAGCCAAGGATTCCGAGGCGCTTGCCCGCAAGCTCCCATCCCGACATCCTCTCCCAGGCCCCTTGGCGGACGGAGGCATCCATGGGCAGGAGGCGGCGGGCAGCCGCCAGGATCAGGAGCAGGGTGTGATCGGCCACGGAGCCCTCTAGCGTTCCGGGCGTCGTCGCGACGTAAATGCCGCGGGCACTCGCCGCCGGAACATCAATCTGGTCGTAGCCCACCCCCGTGCGGGCAATGACCCGGAGCCTCGTGGCGGCCGCCAGCACGTCGGGTCCGTATGGTTCACGGCCTCCCGCAATCACCGCGTCCGCATCGTTGATGTACTCCCGCACATCCTTCGCAGACCGCGGTGGTGTCTCCGGCCATAAGAGCCGGTGGCCGGCGGCGGTGATGCGTGCCGCCAGCGCCGGCATGGTCCTGAGGGCCGAGGAGGCGTCGACCACCGTGCAGGGCGTCCCCCCGGGCGTTGTGGCCCCCATGTCAGGACGAGGGACGGATCTGGCGCAAGAACTGCGTCATACCCGCCAGCATGAATCCGACTTCGCTCGTTACTCCGAAATACGTGAAGCCTTCGGACGCCCACCGGTCGATATCCTCAGCCCCGGCTACCATGATGCCGGCGGCCACTTTGTGTCGGCGGGCAGCATCTCTCACCGTCCGCACGGCCTCCACAAACGCGGGGTCACTCTGCGACAGAGTCGGCGGCAGGTGCATCGAGGCCGACAGGTCGCTCGGGCCGATAAAGACCCCGTCGAGTCCGCTCACGGACAAGATGGCCTCCGCACGTTCCACGGCTTCGATATGTTCGATTTGGATGAGGGTGAGGATTTCGCGATTGGCCTCATGGAAGTACTCCGGCGCCGTCGTTCCGAAAGCGGTCGGCGCCCGGCCGCCGGCCACACTCCGATTGCCGTCGGGCGGGTAGCGTGTCGCCGCCGCCACCATTTCGGCCTCCGCCCGGTCCATGACCATGGGGGCCAGGATACCGAAGGCACCGGCGTCAAGCGCGCGCTTGATATGGTCGTGGGAAGCGCGGGGCACGCGAATAAGCGGGGTCGGCGCATGCTCGTCCTGGGGCATGCACGCCATCATGGTGGCGGCCGTCGAGAGGTCAATCTGCCCATGCTCCATATCAATCAAGACCCAGTCCCAGCCCACGCGTGACACCCTCTCCGCAGCCAGCGGGTCGGGAAGACTGAGAAACGTACCGTACTGAACGGCGCCGGTCTTCAGAGCCTCTTTCAGGCGATTTCGGCGCAAATCCCTCATCCTTTCCCCGGCGGCAGGGTCTTATCGAGACCGATGCTGCCACCTTGTTTCTTGGCTCCTTCGCCGCCGGGGGCACGAGTCCTTCGGGGCCGCGTGCGTCCCATGCGAGCGGCCAGCCAGGATCGGGCTCCGGGGGGACAAGGCCGCATGACGGAGGCGTGTTTGCTGCTGGTCCCGGGCGAGGGGCCGTAGACAGCCGGCATCGCGGGCAGAGGCCGCGTTCGGTCGTGGCCGGTTCGAGTCCCCCGCGGCCCGTCCCCCAAAGCTCCGTAGGTGTGGCAATCCGCCGGCGTGTGGCCCGCAGCGGCGTGGCCGTGAGAGGCTCGAGCCTGGCCGGGACGGGCGCTCGGCTGACGCTCCCCGCCGCGACTTGTGAGGGTCTCACACCCTCATGAGGGGGCGATCCCGCCTCGACGCGCCGGGAGAGCGGCGCTGGTACCGTGACCAGGTTCGTGGGTAGGACGGGATGCCAACGCTCTTTGGTGGCGCGGTCCACCGCCAGAAGACTTCCCGGCCGGGACAAGTACCGACTCCCTTCCTCTGCCCAAGGATGGCGGACGCCGGGGTGCGGTCTGGCTTCCGGGGTAGGGTCGACCGACCGGAAGCTCTGCGCTCTGGAGGGTGGGATGGCTTGTCACCGGCCAAGAGAAGCGCCTCTGACCCATCCCGGGACCGAATCCGGGCATACGACTTCGCAAAAATCCGAACAGCAGGACAGGAATTCTTGCGGACGTGTCGTAATGTGGGCTCAAGTCGTGTCGAAAGGCTGGCGAAATCGTGAGTGCTTCCCTCAGGCGCATCCTTGATCGGGCGCGCCGGAGACTGAAAGACCGGAGTGGCCAGGCTCTCGTCGAATACGGACTCATTCTGGTCCTGGTGGCCATCGGGGCGATCGTGGGCCTGGGCTTTTTTGGCCACACGGTGTCCGATAGTCTCAACAGTTCAGGCAACATCCTCCACAACCTGCCCTGACGGAGCTTTCGTGATCGCCGAGCGCGATGCGGCAGAGGCGTAACTTCGCGCGGCGCGAACCCGTTTACTTAGAGGCAAACCAAAACAGCCCCGAGAGGTCGAAATCTTCCTGCTATAGTGGCGACAGGGGTGACCAAAGGGTGGGGGCGGCGGTTTGAAGGTTTCCATATTGATACCGGTGTTTAATGAAGAACGGACGCTCGATATCCTCCTCGATCGTGTGCGCGCGGCGGTAGCGGGCCGATGGCCCTATGAGATTGTCATTATCGACGACCAGTCCGAGGACCGGAGCCCCGATATCATCCGGGCCCAGATCGCGGAGCACGGCGACATTGTCGCCGTGCTGAAGCGGGTGAATCGGGGGAAGGGTCGGGCTATCCGCGAGGGTCTGCGCCAGGTCACCGGCGACGTCGTCATCATTCAAGATGCGGATCTCGAGTACTCCCCGGAGGACTACCCGCTGCTGTTGGCCCCGATTGAGGAGGGGCGCGCGCGGGTTGTGTTTGGCTCCCGCTTCCTCGGCGGGACGGGGGCGATGTCCGCCACCAGTCGATTCGCCAACCGGGCCCTCACAGCGCTCACAAACCTTTTGTTCCGGGCGCGGCTCACCGACATGGAGACCTGCTACAAGGCGTTTCGCGCTGACGTGATCCTGGAGCTCCCGCTGGCCGCAGATCGATTCGATATCGAAACGGAACTCACCGCCAAGACCCTGTGCCGCGGCGAGACTATCATCGAAGTGCCCATCAGCTACGACGCCCGCCGGAAGTCTGAAGGCAAGAAGATCGGATGGACCGATGGCGTGGCCGCCATCTTCTCCTTGGTGAAACACCGTTTGTGGCCAGAACGCGGGGAAGCTGCGAGCGAAGTGACCGTCCTTTCGCCCCCGGCTGGGGAGGAACACGGGGCCGCGGGATCCTCCTGACAGGACCAGATCCGCGCTAAAAGGTCTCGATCAGATGCCCGTCGAGGAGCGAACCGACCCCGATCCGAAACCGTTCCGTGCAGGCGGGATCCAGCATGCCGGCCCGGCGTGCCCCGTCCACCTCGGCGACCGCCGCTGAGTGACTGAGGCCCCGCGACAGCGCCCGGGCAAATACGTCGGCGACACGGTACCACCGGGCCCACAGGTGTACCGCAGGTCCGGACTTTCCTGCCGGAAACCCCTGACCGTTCCACAACTCGTGATGGTCCAGAATGGCCGCGCGCACGTCCCCGGAGAGATCCATGTCCCGAAGGAGCTTGAGACTCAGTTCGGGGTGCTTCGTAAAGCGGGCCCAGGCCGCGGGCGAGCGGTCCGGCTGGCTTGCCACACCCGGCTCCATGGCGCCAAGGCCCACATCTGAAAGCCGGCTCACCCACACGAAGCCGTCCAGCGGGATGTCCTCGCCGAGCCTTGTCCCTGTCCCGCCGTGTCCCATCGGCTCCAAGGATCCCGTCGCTCCTGTGGCCCCCATCGCCTCTACGGTCTGAATACGCAAATCGGAAATGAGCGAGGCGCCGGGCTCCACCAGGTCTTGCGCGGCCATAAAATCTATCAACGTTAAAAATTCGCCCAAGGCATCGACTTCGGCCGCCGATCCGGGGCGGCTTCGCACCTCCGACGTACGGCCCCATTCCTCCATACGCGTCGACAGCCCGCGCCACTCGCGCCAGAGACTGGCCTGGCCATACCGGATGAGGGCCCGCTCGGCCAAGCGGCGGGAGAGTTCGTATGCCCCCAGATGGCGCGCCAACATGGCGGCCACCTCACAGACGTAACCAAGCTCGACGCCATGAAAGGCGATCCAGGAGGTCCAAAAGTGCCGGACCGCCTGTGTGACCCAATCCATGCCGGCGGTTACGTTCCCGGCCCGGAACTCGAGTCGTGCCAACTCCACCAACACCCGCAGCCGATCGGCGTCGTGCGCGTCTGCCAGAGCGGGCACGAAGAGACTGCGGGCGGCATCCAGGCGATCAGTCTCGGCCAGAACGATTCCCCGATTCACGGACACCGCTCTCGCCATGGGGCCTCCGTCCCCTGCGAGGTGCTGCTCGGCACGTTCGAGACTCCCGAGAGCGGGGGGGAAGTAGTTGAGGTTCAACTGGCATACGGCCAGGTTTATCCAGTACTGCGCCACCAGTGCGTCCGGCGACGCCACCAAAAGCGGTTCCAGGGCACCCATGCCGCGCAGGGCCAGGTCGTAGTGACCACGCTGCACTTCCACCATCGCCCGATTCATGCCGATCCCGAGGGCTGCTCCCGCCGGCGGAGCCGCCGGCAGCGCCTCCTCCGCACGTGCAAACCATCGGGCGGCCGTGTCCGGATCCTCGCGCACGACGAAGCTCTTACCGACCAGGTTGGAACTGCGCCAGGCCTGCTTTCCCCGAAACCCGCCGCTCGTCTCCACCAGCTCGCGAGCCGCCTCGGCCCATCCACGGCTCAAGAGCTCCTGGGCGCGATCGAGGGGGTCCCCGCCCGAGGGTGTCATGCGCTGGGACCCCGGGGCCACCGAATGCTGACCACCGATCCCGATCCGGGCCGGGAATGGATGGCGAGGTCGCCGCCCACCCGGCGGAGTCTTTCGCGCATTCCCTGCAAGCCAAAGTGGTGCGACGCCGCCTGCTCTTCGGGGAATCCACGGCCGTCGTCCTCTACTTCCACCGAGAGGGCTTCGGGCGAACATCGCCAACGGACCACGATCTGATGGGCGCCGGCGTGCTTGACGACGTTCGTGAGCGCCTCCTGCAGCAGACGGAAGATCAGGACCTGCTGCGCCCCGGAAAGGCTCATGGTGGCCGGCAGATCGTGGTCGTCGATGCGGACCACGATGCCGGCCTCCCGTTCGATTCCCTGCGCCACACTCTGGACGGCGCCGATAAGCCCCACCTCGTCGATGGCGATGGGCTGGAGATCGAAAATGAGCTGGCGGATTTCGTTCACCGCCTGTACGACCCGCGCCGAGAGCAGGGTAAGCTCGCCCTCTACCGCCTCCGGCTCCGCGGTCAGCAGTCTGCGGGCGATCTCAAGCCGCATCGCCACCTGGGTCAGCGTCTGCACCGGCCCGTCATGGAGGTCACGGCCTATACGGCGCCGCTCTTCCTCCATCATCATGATGGCGCGGTCTCCCAGTGCCTCGACTGGGGCCGTCTGTTCCTTCATCGCTCCCCCCCTTCCCCGAACGCGCCGGCCGCCTGGCCGGCGCCGCCCTTAATACCACAGGATCATCCCGCGGCCCAGGCTGTGGGCGGCCCCGGGGTCCGTCGGCCGCTGGCCGGCCGCAGAGGCCATCAGCGTGACCGCCCGGGTACCCGTCCCCGCCATGATGCCCTGTCCCCCGGCCATGAATCCCGCCGCCGTCAGGGCGAGCATGGACACGCCGAGAGCGAGGGCGCTAATCCAGCTGCGCACGTCTCTCACCTCCTTTCAGATCCGCGAACCCGGAGGCGGCCCGCGGTTCACCGTCTACCCTGGCCGCGTCCATTTCCACTTCCATGTCGTGCCGCACCACGACGCGGACGGCGTCCCCGTCGATACGGCGCGAATGGTCATAAACGCGCAGCACACTGTTGGCGGAGAGCTTCTCCGCTCGGATTTCGCCGTGGGGATCGTGCACCCGCACGGTGGTCTCGACGCCGGTATGGTGGCCGATCTGACGAGCCTGCACGGCGGTACCGGCGATCGTAAAGCCCCCGACGAGCGACCCGCTCACCGCGACCCGGCCCCCCGCCTCCAGGGTGGACGCAAAGGCGCTCTGAACCGCCACGTCTCCCGTGGCCCGGACCAAGGAGGTGTCCACACGCCCCTGCACGACGATGCCACAGCTCAGGTCTGGCAGTGCCCAGAAGGCCTCCCCGACGTCGTGCCAGGGATTTTGCAGGAAATCTACCAGGAGATCGAGCGGCCCTAAGGACGCGAGGCCCTGAAGGTAGGTGAGGTCGGTCACCCGTTCCAGTTCGCGCAGCACGTCCCAGGCGGCGGGGCTCAAGAGCAGCATCGGATGCTCCAGCATGGTGCCGATCCAGGTCCGATCCGCTTCCCAGTTCGGGTAGTGCTGCTGCACCAGCCGCACCACGAGGCGGCCTGGCTGCAGCCGGGCGGCCAGCGGTGAGCGTCGGCCGGCCTCGCGCACGGTGGCCGCAATCTCGGACAGGGTCATCCCCCACCGCTGAAAGCCTTCTTGGGCCTCGCGGGTGAGGACGTCGTCGAGACCGGCGATAAGCGTGGTTCGTGTCAGGTCACCGGTCATCTCGACGCCGTGTCCCGATACCACCATGGCGTCTGTGAGACTACCCTCGACCATCACGCGGCCCTCGGCGACGATGCGGGTGTGGGTGAAGTCGCCGCGCAGGGTCACGTCGCCGCGCACGTGCACCGGATCGTCTGCCGCCGTCAGGTCATCCGGTGTGAGAAAGTGTTCCGGCACCACGCATATATAGTCTCCCTGGTGAAAAAACCGACCGGCCCGGGACGCAATCAGTTCCCCCGGCTCGGCCCCGGACTCAATCGCCCCCAGCGTCCGGAGGCGGGGTCCCTCGGCCTCTGAAGCGAGCGTATCGCCAAACACGGTGACGCCACCTCGGGCGGGTACCGACGGAACCATGCGTCCAAGCCGCTGCCCCGCCTCCACTCGCGTTTCCCCCCCTCGCTCCGGCGTCTCCGGGATGAGTCCGTCCGCGGGCTCGAAGCGGGCCGGGATCGGCGGCACGGGGGGCTGCCCTTCAGCCACGATGAGCTGGCCCGTCTCGCATTGATCCAAAAACGCGCGGATGTCGGCCAGGGAAATGAGACCGAAGCGGATACCGAGACGCTTCAACTCCTGGAGTACCAGCGCGACGGAGATGGGAGCGGGGGTCGTCGATTCTGCCTCGGTGGTGAGCGTGAGCCGTGCACTGGGATCGGTCTCCTTGACGCGGACCCGCAGGCCCGGCTCATAGACGACCACCAGCTCGGCCCGGAGTCCATCCTCGGACGTATAGATCTCAAACGCGGCCCGGGGCGGCACCCCCTCCACGCGGACGGTCACGAAGTCCGACTCCGAGACGGTCACCTCGCCCTTTTTCTCCCGGCCGTTCACAAACACCCGGACACGCCCGTCGGCTTCCGGGTCCACCCGGATGGAGGCGGTGCCATTCGGGAATCCGGCGGCGGCGCGCACCGTCAGCTGGCCCTGGTCATCGACGCGGGCCGTGGCTGGGCGCCCTCGCAACTCCGTGGTCTCCTCGCTGGAAGAGGACAGCGATGCGTCAGCCATCAGGCATCCTCCTCCAAGAGCCACTTAATGAGCTCGTCGCCAGCCAGCACCCGATCCGGGCGGACTTGCGCATGTACCATACTCATGAGCGCACCTACCTGCGCAAGGCTCACCGGCTTGCCCAAAAACGCCTGAATGCCGGCGCGGCCTGCACGGTCGCGGACCAACGGGTGGTCAAGCACCGTGATCATGGCGAGGAAGACGTCGGGATTGTTCCTGCGGATCTCCTCCGCGGCGGCGATGCCATCCATACCGGGCAACTGATAATCGAGGACGATGACGTCCGCGGGGGCCAGCGACTCCAGGGCACTTTCAGCACTGCCGTAGGAGGCGACGATCCGCCCCCCGGCGAAAGCCACCAGGCGGCTCAGGGCCTCGCGTGTAGCCTGGGAGTCGTCAATGAGAACGGTCCGGACATCCAGGGAAGGTTCGGGCATCGTCATGCGCCGTCACCTCCTCCAGGAGAGGCAACGCACGTCGCGGCGGCAGGATCACCCAGCATGTTGGCCGACTGGGTCGGCGAAACGGCAGCGGGTGTGCCGATGAGGTCCATGAGCCAAGCGCCTCCGTGCATTCCCGACGGTCAGACGCTGGTGTGCCCATGGCACTCCTGGCAGCCCGGCGACCCTGGGGCTCTCGCCCGTTAGGCCCGTAGCTTTGCGTCCTCGACTTTCGTCGAGTTTGCCCGTGCAGGATAGTAAAATTGAGGCCGGAGCCTCCGCATTTACTCTACGACGTCAATCCGGAAATGTCGACCGTTTGTGCAGTTTTTTCCCTCCCCTGCACATTCTCACCGCCATTCCGCGACAGGACCGCGCATCAAGGACCACAAAACACGTTAGCAAGGCGGTCGCGGCTCGGGTATCGCCCTCAACCCGATCCGCCTGGACGGGGCCGCGCTCGACCGGACTGCCCGTCGGACCCCCGGTCGCGGCGGCTTGTCCCTCATCCGACCTGGCTGGCACATGGAGGAGTGCCGACCGGCCGAACCCGCATCGGCGCTGCCGGCCCCGACCCGCGAGACGCTGTCTCGTGCAGCGGGAACCGTGTGGCACCGTGCCGCCTTGTAACGGCACACACGCGCGCTCGCCGTCGCGCCAGACAAATCCGCGGCAGGGAACATCCCGTACTTGTGGCGGCCAGCACCGCCCGCTCAGGGATCGTGTCCGGCAGATCCAGGGAGGCTGGTCCGGCGCACTGTCCACGCGGCGTCGGTGCGCAGAGAAGGAAGAGGGATAGGCATTCAGAAAACGGATGCGGCGTCACGGTCTCCGCGCTCCTCCAGCCCCTCGCTCCCGTCCACCCCGTCGGAACTGCCGGGACGGTGAGGCCGCCCATTTCTGTCACAAGCGTCTCCATGCATAGATGTGGTTTCGGGTTGGGACAAAGGCAAATGCATGTCTTCGATGGCGGCTCTCGGCGGTGGAAAAGGCGCACGGCCGGCGGCGGCGTGACGAACGCGGCGCCTCGAATGTATCGGGAGTCAGACAAACCGGGGGTGGGCCGCTGGTGCCGAGGGGATTAAGGGGGTGCCGCGGCTTCCCCACTGCGGCCGGGCCCCCGGTCCCGAGCCAGAGCCAGCACCAGGACGCCGTAGCGGGCAGCCACTCCGGCCACCACCCCCACGGCCGCCATGCGTGCGGCATGGATGGCACCCAGGCGGAGCTCCCGGGGAATCTGCAGGGCGGCGAAGTGCGTCGTCCAGTCGAATAGGCCGCCTAGAGCCAGGACGCCGAGCGTGCCTGGCGTCCACCCAGCCAAAACTCCGCTCGCAAACACCCAGAGCATGTACTGGGGCGAGAAGACTTTGTTGACAATGAAGAAGCCGGTCATGACGGCGGCGGTAGCCGCGGGAGCGTCCCAGCCCGCTGCCATCCGGCGGAGGGCCCACAGGGTCACGCCGCCCACGATGAGGAGCGAGAGGCCGTCGATCCCGCGGCGCCCGAGCGTATGGTTTAAGTGCAGAAGCCAGAACAGATCGGTGCTGGAGGAGCGCTCGAAGTTGAAGACCCAAAACCAGGACCAGTTCCGCCAGGCTCCCACCATTTCAGGGGCATTCAGGATCAGCCAGACAAAAAGCGCCCACAACGTCATCCGGGCCGCGTGCGACCGGCGGCCGGCGCGCCACCAGGCATAAGCCATAAATGGCCACGCGATCACGGGAAAGAGCTTGGTGGCGGTGCCGACCGCCAGCCACACACCGGTCCAGGCAGGACGCTGCCGCGTCCACGCATCCCAGGCCCCCATGAGGGCCAGGATGCCGAGCAAGTCCCAATTCACGAACGAGAACGCGAAGAGGAGGGGGAAAACCGTCCACCACTGATAGAAGGCCGGCCGCAGGCGATGCAGGAGCACCGTGATGGCTGCCGCGGCCGCCGACAGGCCGAGGACATTGGCGGTCAGATAACCGCTGAACCCCGGTGCCCAGGCCGTGGCCCACATCCACCACCCCAGCAGCACCGGATACTCGATGCGCAGTTGAAAATAGGGCAGATGATGCGAAAAGAGGGCGCGGGCCCGATACAGCACGGCGATGTCACTGCGTTCGAAATGCGGCAGCACGACGCCGAGCAGCACCAGAACGCCGAGTCCGAGCCACAGGACGAAAAAGCCCAGCACGAGGACCCAGGACCACCGCTTCATCCCCGGCCCCCTCGGGTCGCCGGCCGACGCCGCCCCGGAGAGGCGGGTGCCCGGATGGGGGCATCCGGTACACCGGTCGAGCCGTCGCTCCCGCGAAAATCAGGATGATCTTCGTCTTCGGCGGCCAGAGATCCTCTTCGGGGCCCCATACACATCGCCGCGCTGACTGGCTCACCGGACGCGACGGTTTGCAACGAAACCCCTACCCGGCCGAGCGTGCATGCCCCTTCCGCGCTTCGGCATCGCGCAGCTCGTCGAGCCGCATCACGATGGCGTCCATGGGCGGCGGCAGCTTCGCCTCGTCGGCGGTACTGCTCGCAAGGATCCGGTCGCTTTCGTCGGAGAACCCCTCCAGGGCGCGGCCGATGCCTGTCACCTGCCGGCGGATCTCATCAGCCATCGACTGCTTCAAGACCGTCAGTTCCTGTCGCAGGCTCAAAAGGGCCTCCCGCCGTCTTTCCATCTCATCCTCAGCCTGCTCCAGGTACTGGGTCACCTGCGCTTCCGCTTCTGACCGGAGTTGGGTCGCAAACCGCTGCGCACTCAAGATGGCTTCCTGGATGAGATCCGCATCAACCCCTCGCGAAGACGACCCCCGCTCTTCTTTCAGCCGGGCAATCTCCCGTTCGTCCTGCTGGTGGATCTCCCGCATCTGCGCGTACTCGCGTTCGAGACCGCTGATTTCCTGGCGTAGGCTCTGAAGCTCCTGCTGCGCGAGCGCCAGCTCCTCATCGCCCGGCCCCTTCGGGGCGATGTCCGGTTCGTCCCCCGGGACCGCTCTCTCCGCCAGCTCTGCACGCAGCCTGTCAAGCTCATCTCGCGCCTCGCGAAGCTCCCCGAGCAGTTCTCCTTCGGACTTAACCGGTTGGCCCTGGCGGGCATACTCCAGTTCTAACTGCAGCGCGCCTCGTTCCTCTTCCAGTTTCGACACGGATTCGGTGAGGGCCGCGATCCGCCGGTTGGCCTCAGCCAGCACCCCCGTGGTGCTGGAGAGCTCCGATCGCAGGAACGTAATGAGCTCCGCGTACTGCTGCATGTCGGCCTGCCACTCGAGCAGCAGAGCCCGCGTTTCGGCGGGATCGTACCCGCCCCGCCGGACTGTCTTCAGCGGCGGCACTTCCGGCGGCTGTCCCATTTTCGCCGTCTGTTCGGCCAGCTTGCGCAGGATCTGACTTGAGGGGGCAAAGCCTGTCGGCGGGGAAGACTCCATTCTGAACCTCCTTCCGAACTGGCGATCGCTTATTGGGACCTCAACCGGAGCAACGGTGACCCGAGCATCATCGACCCGATGACACGGGCATTTGGTCATTACTTCGAAGAGGTGGTCCCCGCCCCTTTATCTGAACGGTTCTTTTTTCGTCGCCGTCGGCGGGCGGCTCGGACCCCTAGACGGGGCCGACAACCGCACCGCTATGGTTAAATGGGTACGATGAGGGGAAAGCACCGCCAAACCTGATAGGATGGCTCGACCGGCGTCCCTCGCCGTCCTCCCCGTGTCTGGGAAGTGGTCGTGCGCCACGACGCCATGAGTCCCGGGCCGACCATCGAGCCGTCGGAAGAGGAGCCAGACCGCAGGCATGGACATCGCGGTATAGCCAGTGGGACAAAGCGAACGGCCGGTACCCGGGCTCGGGGCCATCAAGGCATATCCATCAGAACCCGCGCCCCGTCCGCGGGTCCGCGTTCTGATTGCGTTCGCCCTGTATGCTGTCCTGGCCTTCTTGTACTGGGGACTCCCGCTCCTTGGGCACTTCGGGACCCGGTATGTTGGAGTCGGGACCGACCCCCTGAATGTCTTTATGTGGTCGCTCGCCTGGTGGCCGCACGCCATCGTGCATGGGCTGAATCCGCTGCACCTCACGGGAATCTGGGGCAACACCCCGATCAATATGGGATGGACCACGTCCATCCCATTCCCGAGCCTCATCCTCACGCCGGTGACTCTCGCCTTCGGGCCTGTTGTCTCCTACAACGTCCTCACCCTCGCCGCTCCCACCCTCACGGCGTTTACGACCTTTCTCCTCGCGATGGAGATCACCAACGGCGCCTATTGGCCGTCCCTGGCGGCCGGCTACCTGACCGGCTTTTCCAGCTACGAGATCGCCGAGACGCAATCGCACCCGTTTTTGACCCTCGCCTTTCTCATCCCCCTCATGGTGCTGGTGGGGGTGCGGGTGTGGCGCCGCTATCCGGAACGCGTCGGGTTCGGACCCAAAATAGCCCTCGCCGGCCTCCTGTTGGCACAGTTCTTGACCTCCACTGAAATCTTCACTACGGTGACGCTGTTTGGCGGCCTGTTCGTGCTGATTGCCCTATTGGTCGTACGCGACCGCCGAAGAATGCGCCCCCTATTGACCACCATCGAGCTCGGCTACGGAATCGCGCTCGTGGTACTGGCGCCCATCCTCGTAACCCTGGTCGGGCATGCTCCGTTCGCGATCGATCCCACCACCCGGGCCGCCTACTCAACCGATCTCCTAAACTTCGTGATCCCGAGCACGCTCAACTGGACCGGCCCGGCCTTCGCAGCTATGAGCCGCTTATTCTCGAACGGCAATCTCGCCGAGCAGACGGGGTATCTCGGGATCTTTCTGCTTACGCTGGTGACCCTGAGTGTGGTACAGCGGTGGAAGGAGCCGTGGGTCCGCGCCGCCACCTATACCCTTGCCGCCGTCGTGGTCGCAACCCTGGGACCCGTGCTCCATCTGGACGGCCGGCCACTGATACCCCTGCCCTGGACCATCCTGAGCCTCTATCCCATCCTGTCCTTTGCACTCCCCGGACGCTTCATGCTATACGTCGCACTGTTGACGAGCCTTCTCATCGCGGTGCACCTGGCCCGGACGCCCCGGCACGGGGCCCTTGCTTGGGGCTTACTCGCGGCCGCCATCGTGGCGCTGGTCCCTTCCATCGACAACCCGTCTGCCTGGGGCACCGTACGGGTACCGCCCTTCTTCACCCCGGCGCAGATCGGCCGGCACCTGACGCCTGGCGAGACGATTTTTTACTTCCCGTTCAGCCGAGTCGGCGATGGGTCGTTCTTGCAGGCGGAATCGCATTTCGGCTTCCGACTGGCCGACGGTTATCTCCCTCCGGAAGCCCCCGCGCCCTGGGGAGAGCTTTCGCTGGTGGAACCCCTCGCCTACGGTCTCACCCCGTCGGACCCCTTGGCCGCCCGGCAGCTTGACGCCATGCTTCATCTCGGTGCAGTGCAATGGGTGATCGGGCCCCGGCATCCGACGAGCGAGCTGCGGACACTGGCCGCCCAGAGCCGACTTCGATATAGGGGCACGGCGGGCGGCGTCTCTCTCTGGCGGGTTCCCCGGGCGATCCGGGGGACACCGGCCTCTCCGGCCGCGCTCGTGCTCAAGACCGAGCGGCGCCTTTACCTCACCGAGGCCGGCATCCTGCTCCGGGGAACACGGAGGTACGTGGCCCGGGGGCTTCCCCTCCGGTCCCTGAGCCCCCGCATGCTTGCCCGAGACCACCTCGTGCCGAAAGACTTCGGGTGGACCGCGGTATGGCTTTCCCAACCGGGCTGGACCATCTGGGACGGCTGGGTGGGACCCTTCGGCCAGAAAGACGTGGCCGTCGGGTTCGAAGGACCTTGGTCCGAGCTCGAGCCGGTTCTGGCCCGCTATGGGCCGGATGCGCGTCGGGTCTTCTTTCCGTATCCAGCGCGGTTCGGGGCCACCCGGGAGGCAGCGTCGGCCACGGGCATCCTCGTCCTCGTGTTCAGTCCGAAGAGCCTGCCGGCGCCGACGTGACGACCCGTTCCCTCCTGTTGGCCATCATCTCACCTGATAAACGGCGTTCCGGGCCAGATGCCCCGGGCCAGGGGGTGTATCCCCGTGATAAGGAGTCCCGGCGCCTGGGCAACCGGGGCATTGGCTGCTAACGCTCCTATTACAGAACCGGCCGCGAACCCAACGATTTTGTTGGCTCCCGCTGCGGCCGCCGGCCTGCTCACGTTCGGCTACACTCAGAGGAAACACGGCCGCACGGGGGAGACCGCATGGAGCCCAAGGTTTGGATTTCCGTTGATATGGAGGGCGTGGGGGGCCTCGTCGATCGGACCCAGTTTATGCCCGGCGAGCCGGAATACAAGCGCGCCCGGGCCGAGATGATGGCGGAGATGCGCACCGTAGTTGAGGCCGCCTGGGACGCCGGAGCGGGCCGGGTGGTCGTGAACGACTCCCATGACGGGCAGTTGAACCTGGCCTATGACGGACTCTTTGGGCTCCCTCCCAGGACGGAGCTCATCTCCGGCATGGGTAAGCGCTTCGCCATGGCCGAAGGGATGCGAGGCATGGACCTCGCGCTCTTGATCGGCTATCACGGGCGTTCCGGTACGTCTCTCGCCGTCATGGATCACACCGACAGCGGCGACGTGTGGAACGTGTTTCTGAACGATATCGAGGTGGGCGAATTGGGATTAAACGCCTATCTGGCCGGCTACTACGGTATGCCGGTGGGGCTGGTGGCGGGGGATGCCGCTCTTGCGCTGGAGGTGCGCGCCCTCCTTCCTGACACTCCCTTCGTGGTCACAAAAACAGCCGTCGGGCGGCGGGCAGCGCGCCTCATTCATCCTGACCAGGTGCGGGACGAGCTTAGGGAAGCCACCCGCCGGGCCGTCCTCCAGGTCGCGCGCGGGCAGGGACCAGAACCGCTGCGCGCGAAGACACCGGTGGCGGTCCGGGTGAGCTTCATGACGAGCGAGGGGGCGGATGCCGCCATGCTGTACCCTGGCTGCACCCGCGTGGACGGCCGGAGCGTGGCCGCAAGCTTTTCCGATATGGAGCAAGCCTATCTCGCGTGCCGCACACTTTTTCTCATGGGCACCGGCTTTCCCCTGTACTGAGCGCGATGGCCGCAAGGCGCACGGTGACGTGAGGGCGCATGCCCGCGGGCACCACCGGACGGCGGATTGAACCGGCATTCCGCCCCCCGTCTCCTCGGTTGGTCTACATGCTGCCGCCGCCCAGTGCTTTATCCCCCATAGGGTGCGTCGACGTAGCGCACGCCCGCCTGCTCCAGGACCGGCCGCAAATTCGAGAGATCCAGCGACAGCGCGCCTGCCCGCAGGCGCGTCCGCGTCTGCTGCTCCCGCGCCGCGCGCTCCTCCCCGCGCCGGATGACGGTGTCGACGTCCCGGCGCGGCACGCACACGACCCCGTCGTCGTCCGCGAGCACGAAGTCGCCGGGCGCTACGGCCGCACCGCCAGCGGTGACCGGTACGTTGACCCGACCGCCTTCGTGTTTTTGCGCCCCGCCTGCGTATATCGCGCGGGCCCACACGGGGAGACCGAGCGAACGGATGGCGGCGACGTCGCGTACGCCCGCGTCGAGGACCACACCCGCGACCCCGCGCCAGTGGCATGCTTCGGCCAAGAGGTCGCCGAACACCCCGTGGAGGGACGGGGGCCAGGTTGTCACGACCAGCATGTCGCCGGCTTCGAGCAGTTCAATGGCAGCGTGCAGCATGAGATTGTCCCCCGCCGGCATCTCCACGGTCACAGCCGGCCCGGCTACAGCCAGCCCGGTTTTGAGGGGCCGGATCGCGGGATCAAGAAGCCCGCGGCGCGCCTGCGCCTCGGACACGGTGGCGACGCCAAGCCGCCTCAGCTCCGCCGACCGCCCGGCGTCGAGGTCCTCCCGGACTATCGTCCGGTGAACCACGTAATCGGCCATGAAATTCACCTCCGCGTCTTTGATGCCTGTCCCCTTCGGCACTGGTAGGGTCCCCTCCCTGCCGGACGCGGTCTTATCTCCCATGACCAGCCCGCCCGCTACGCCCGAAAATTCCCGAGGTTCCGTGACGCCCAACGGCGCGCCGGCTACCAAGACGGCTATTATAGATAGGACGTGCCCGCGTACGCCGGTAGCGGGAGCGGCTCGACGTCTCGGCGCGGGAGGTGAGCTTTCCATGAGGGCCAAGACTGCCATCCAGACCGGAAGTGCCCCGGCTCCCGGCGGCGTCTATTCGCAGGCTGTTCGCGCAGGGGGCTTTCTCTACACGGCGGGGGTGGGTCCGATCGATCCGACGACCCGCGAGGTGGTCGGAACCACCATCGAGGAGCAGACGCGGCAGACGCTCACGAATCTGATGGCCATTCTGAGGGCCGGTGGCGTCTCGGAGACACACGTGGTCAAATCAACGGTTCACCTGCAGAATCTGGCACGGGACTTCGCAGGCATGAACCAGGTGTATGGAGAATTCTTCAGCGAGCCGTTCCCGGTCCGAACCACCGTCGGTTCCATGCTGCACGGGTTTTTGGTGGAGATTGACCTGGTAGCGCTCCTCGACGATTGAAGCGGACGCGATCCCGTATCAAAACCGGACTCTGCGACGTTTATCTGATAGGTGGACGTTCCAGGCTTGCGGGTGTTAAAATTATGTCAACCACGCACGTGAGCCCTCCGCGAATAGCGGTGGGCGTGTCCCATGCCAAGTATCGGTCGCGGGGCGCGCGCCGTCTGACCTTCCGTCACGGTGCCGACCCAATCCGCCCGATGCGGCGGGGACGCCGAGTGCCGAAAGGAGCAGGTGCGTGCCAGCCGTAAAGTCGATGCCAATCAGCCCGCATGGCGATCCCGAGGTGGAAGAGGGAGCTCTTTTCGCGCGCGAAGGGGACGAGGTCCTGCCTGGCGGGCACACTGCCCGTGTGCGGGGTCGAGGCCAGGTGCACGAGGAGGCCGAGAAGCCGCGCGCAGCGCGCGGTCACAATCGGCGTGCTGCACCGGTCGAGGCCACGGATGCCGCCGAGGATCACGTCCGTACCTATCTGCGCGAAATCGGCCAGGTGCCGCTCTTGAACGCGGCCCAGGAGGTAGAACTCGCCAAGCGCATTGAAGCGGGCGATGCCAGTGCACGCCGTGCACTGGCCGAAGCCAACCTGCGCCTCGTGGTATCCATCGCCAAGCGTTATGTCGGCCGCGGGCTTCATCTCTTAGACCTCATCCAGGAGGGCAACCTGGGGCTCATGCGGGCCGTCGAGAAATTTGACTATACGAAGGGCTTCAAGTTCAGCACCTACGCGACCTGGTGGATCCGCCAGGCCATCACCCGGGCCATCGCGGACAAGGCGCGCACGATCAGGGTGCCGGTGCACATGGTGGAGACCATCAACAAGCTAAACCGCGTTGAGCGGGAGCTCCTGCAGCAAGTCGGCCGCGAGCCGACCGTCGAGGAGATTGCGGAGAAGATGGGTATCACCACCGAGCGCGTGGAGGAGATCCGCAAGGTAGCCCAGGATCCGGTGTCGCTGGACACACCGGTTGGAGACGGAGAGGACACCGAACTGAAGGACTTTGTGGAGGATATGGATGCGGCCACGCCCGTCGAGGCGGCCGGCCAGCGACTCCTCCAAGAGGAGCTCGACCTCGCTTTGCACGGTCTCACGCCCCGGGAGGAGGCGGTGCTCCGGCGCCGTTTCGGTTTCACCGACGGGCGGGTCCGGACGCTTGAGGAAGTCGGTGCAGAGTTCGGGGTCACCCGTGAGCGCATCCGCCAGATCGAGGGAGCGGCTCTCCGAAAACTTCGAGAGCCGGTCCGCAAGACCCATTTGGACGAGTATCTGCAGTAGGCGAACGCTGAACGCCCCGCCGGCAGCGGCGGGGCGTTCTTTCATGCGGAAGCAGTGAGCGTTCGCACGAAAGGAGCCATGGGCATGGCGGCGGCGAGAGGGTGTTTCGTGTGGCCAGAGGGGATTCGGAGCTGCCCCCGGAACCCAGGCTTCCCGGCATGACCTCTCCGGGCGATCGCCGTGCCGAAGAAGGTCTCCAGCGCGTCTTAGGCTGGCGGGAGGGTGCGGGTTTTACGATTGCGGCTGTTCTGGGCTCGGGCATCCTGGTACTGCCCGCCCTCACCGCCAACCTCGCGGGTCCCGGGTCGCTTATGGCCTGGGTTATCATGGCCGTCCTCATAGTCCCGGTCGCGTGGGTACTGGGCCGCCTCGCAACGGCCTACCCCCATGCAGGTGGGATCGCAGAGTTCGTGCGTCAGGCGTTCGGGTTGCGCCTTGGACGCATCACCGGCCTCCTCTATATCGCGACGGTACCGATGGGCGCCCCGGTGGCCGCCCTCATCGGCGCGGCTTACCTGGGTGTGGCAGTGGGGCTGACGCACACAGGGGTGATGGTCGCAGCGGCGGCGATGCTGTTTTTGTCCCTTCTGCTAAATGTGCTGGGCGTCGAATTTTCCGGCCGCACCATCGTCTTGGTGGTTATCGGCATCGCCGCCATCCTGCTCCTCGCCGTCGTGACCGCCACGCCCCACCTGCGTCTCGTGAACTTCTCCCCCTGGCTTCCACACGGACTCTGGCCTGTGGGCGAAGACGTGGCGCTTCTTTTCTGGGCTTTTGTCGGCTGGGAGATGCTGGCCCACATGACGGAGGAATTCCGCCATCCGGGCCGCGACGTCATGCGGGCGATGTTTGTCGCCATGGTGGTGGTCGACCTTCTTTATCTCACGGTGGCGGTGGCCACGGTGGGCACCCACACGTACGGGCCCGGCCGCACGGCCAACGCGCTGGCCGATCTCGTCGGTCTCACCCTGGGGCGGGGCGGCGAGATTCTGGTGGGCATCCTCGGATGGCTCATCTCCTACGGGACGGTCCATACGTATGTGGCGGGATTCTCCCGGCTCGTATACGCCGAGGCCCGGATCGGAAACCTTCCCGCTTGGCTCCAGAAGCTCCACCCTCGCCGCCGGACTCCAGCCCGCATCCTCTGGCTTCACGCTGTTCCCTGGGGCATTGTGATGCTCTGGACCTACGTGACCGGGGTAAGCCTGGCGACCCTGATTGCGTGGCCGTCTGCCGTTTTCATCGTGCTCTACGTCCTCGCGATGGCGTCCGGATTCCGTCTCTTGCGCCTACCTGTCGAGCGCCTCCTGGCAGCCGCGGGCGTGCTGCTCTCGATGGGCGCGCTGGTGTTCCTCGGGTGGACCATGCTGTACCCCGGCGCCATCCTGCTCCTCGGTGCCCTCTTCCTGCGGCGCCCGCAGACAGGCGCACACAATGGTCCGGATGACCCATAAGCCTGCGACCAATAGGCCTTCGCCCAGACGCCCAGTGAGTCCAGCATCAAAGCATGATCATCCGTAGCTGGAAGGATGGGAGATGGCCTGTGTCATACGCTGAGGCCCCGCACGTCGTCACCTGGGAAATTACCCGTGCCTGCCAACTCCACTGCCGCCACTGCCGGGCCAGCGCCATTCGCCACCGCAACCCCGAGGAACTCCGTTTCGAGGAGTCCCTGTCGGTGCTCGACGATTTGGTCCAAGGCTTTCACCGGCCGCCCATCCTGGTCCTCACGGGCGGTGACCCATTGGAACGGCCGGATCTGGACGACCTCATCCGGGCTGCGGTCGAGCGCAGACTCGTGACGGCCGTGGCGCCCAGTGTCACGCCCCGCCTGTCCGAGGCCGTCGTCGCCCGCTGGGCCGACATCGGCGTGCACGCGGTGTCGCTTAGTCTTGATGGTGTCGACGCCGCCACCCACGACGGGTTTCGCGGCGTCCGCGGCACGTTTGATCGCACCCTGCAGATGGCCGCCGCCGTCCGCGACGCCGGGTTGAGCCTCCAGATCAACAGCTCCGTCGCGCGGCAGACCGTGCCCCAGCTTCAGGCGATGGCTCGGCTGGTAGACGATCTCGGCGTCGCCAGCTGGGAGATCTTTTTCGTCATTCCCACCGGTCGCGCACGCGTTCTGGATGCGCTGGATGCCGCCGGAATTGAAGAGGCCCTGGCCTGGCTGGCTGACTATCGTCCTTCGCGGCCGTTCCGCATCACCGCCGTGGGCGCGCCGCAGTGGGTCCGCGTGCGCCATCAAAGAACCCCGGCTGCCAGCCTGCCGCCCGCGGCTGCCCGCGAGGCTCGCGGATTCGCCTTCATTGATCATCGCGGAGAAGTTTATCCGAGCGGGTATCTCCCGGTCACGGCCGGCAATGTTCGAGAACGCCCGCTCTCCCAGATTTACCGGGAATCGGTGCTCTTCACTTCGCTCCGTGATCCGGCCCAGCTGGACGACGCCTGCGGCGCATGTGCATACGCCGAGATTTGTGGAGGATCGCGTGCACGCGCCTATGCCATGACCGGCAACCTCTACGCGGCGGACCCGGGCTGTGTCCGGGTCGGTTGGCCGACCGAGGGCATGTCTCCCGCGTCAGGGCTGCACGGATGAGACCCGAGCCCGTGAACTTCTCCACCCAAAGAGGCGGCTGGCTGGCAGCACGAGCCGCCTCTTTTGGGAACCCGGTTAAAGCCTAGCCCTGCCCGGCCCAGTGAGGGGCCGCAGTGTCCCGCCATGTACGGCGGATCGCTTGATAGGTAGCCGGATCGAGTGGGCCCTGCGCCACGTAGGAAGCGTTCTCCTGCCAGCGCCCCGCGCTCCTCGTCCCCACGATGGCCGTAGACACGCCCGGCACCGAGAGCGTGAACCGGAGCGCCATCCCCACACTCTCGCTGAGAGGCGCTGACAACCACGGATAGTGGAGAGCCTTCAAGCGCTCACCGTACACATACCCGTAATCCTCTTCTGACAGCTCGGATGCCCGCCAGGCCACATTCGCGACCGGACGCTTCGCAATGACCCCGAGGCCCGCAGCCTGAGCCTGCGGCACGATCCGGTCCAGTACCGACTGGTCAGCGATGTTGATACTGGTCTGCAGGGCGGCAAAGCGCCCCGACTCCACTGCCCAGAGCGCGGCCTCGTTGTCACCGCTGTAGCCGATGTAACGCACCTGGCCAGCGTTGCGCGCCCGCTCCAGCTCTAAAATCAGCTCACCCCGTTCCAGGATCTCCCGGCTGCAGCTGTGGAGCTGGATGAGGTCTATGTGATCCGTCCTGAGCCGCTTGAGGCTCCTCGCAATGCTGTCACGGATCGTCCTGGTGTCCCAGTCGGGCGTCGGCAGGCCAGAGGCGTGACCGCACTTCGTAAACAGATAGTAGTCGTGGCGGCGGTGACCGATGGCGGCACCGATGAGCTCTTCACTCAGTCCGTAACAGGCGGCCGTGTCCACCACATTGAGGCCGGCATCAAGGGCTCCCGAGAGGAGCACCTCCACCGTTCCCGCGTCGGTGTCCGAGCCGATCTCGGATCCTCCAAAGCCGAGGGGGGTCACCGTCATGTCTGTCGTTCCGAACTGACGCCGTTCCATGTCTTTTCTTCCCCCTCGAATCATGCTATGCGTTCGGGACCTTTGGCCGGGGTCCCGAGAGTCAGCCAGGGCCTACCCTTCCCGCCTCTTGAGGGTACCAAAGCCCTGTCCGAGTTGGGGAGCGTATAACCGTGCCCGGTCGGACGGAAGATGGAGACAGGATCCGCACGACGATGTGTAGCGGTGAGAAGGGAGCAGCCATGCCGATGCCGCGGGAACCGTCTGTTATCCGCGATGTCGTCTGGAAGCTGGTCATCGTGGCCGTGGCCGTCCTCCTGGGGCTCACGTGGCTCGGCCGGCTTACCTGGCTTCAAGCTCTGAATGCCGCCGTGTGGGTGACACTTGTCACCTACGTCATCGGCGACCTCATCGTGCTCCGCTGGGCGGGCCCGAGTTGGGCCAGTTTCGCGAATTTCCTGGTTGGTGCCCTCACCATCTGGCTCGTGACACTCGGTATGCGAAGTCATCCGCCGTTGTGGACTATCTGGTTCACCGCCGTCCTGCTAGGAGCGGGTGAGCATCTGTACCACCTCTACCTGGAGCGCGTCGGCTACCCCGTTCGTGAGGAAGACGACAAGACCGCCGACGACACCTGAGGCGCCGTCCGTAAGATGGCCGGCCATTACCCCGCTGCATGTGTGTTTCTTGAACCCTGAAGGTCTAAGCGCTCCCTGCTCAATCCCCTTCCCCGTAAATCGAAAGTATGATCGGACCTAGATCCGCGGACTTCTCGCATATCTCTCAGCATCTCGGTTGCGGCTCAGGCCCGCGACCGCTATCTGGAGGTGAACCGATCGATGGAACTTCGGAGGCGTCTTGGGTTTTGGGACCTTATCGTCCTTGGCATCGCCGGCGCGGTCGGTACCGGGGTTTTGTTCTCGAATGCCGGAATGGCCGCCCTCGCCGGTCCCGGCGTCATCGTGGCCTGGATCGTGGGCGCGATCTTCTATTTCTTTATCGGGCTTACGTATGCGGACCTCGGGGCCCTCTATCCCGAAGCGGGCGGTCCTTCACGTTACAGCCTGTACACCCACGGACGGGTGACGAACCTCGTCAACTCTTTCTCCGACCTCATCTGGTATCTCTTCATCCCCCCGATCGAGGCGCTGGCCACCGCGGAGGGCATCAACTACTTCTACCCGCATCTCGTGAGCGGCAGTGGCGGGCCAACCACGCTCGGGGCGGTCGTCGGAGCCATCCTGCTCCTCATTTTCCTGCCTTTCAACTACTACGGGATTAACCTGTTTCGGAACTCGACCAATCTTCTCGGCGGCGTAAAGCTCGTGATATATCTACTGGTGGCGGTCGGATTCCTCTCGCTGGGCCACTTCGGGAATCTGAACCTCCACGGCGTCGGGTTCATGCCCTTCGGCATCGGGGGGATCTTCGCGGCGATCCCCTTGGCCATGTTCGCCTTCGGCGGAATCCGGGTGCTGCCCGACTATGCCGAGGAGACGACCGAACCCCGTACGATTCGAAAAAGCATCATCACCACCGTCATCGGGCAGACCATCATCTACGTGCTGTTCGCCATCGCCTTCGTGGTGTCCGTGCGGTGGTCCGCATTCGGCATCAAGACGGGCGCGTGGGCGTCCGCCACCCGCCTGCCGGGAAATCCCTTCCTAGCCCTGGCAGGGAAGATACACAGCGGCTGGCTTCTCATCCTCACCGTTATCATTGCTATCCTGGGGCCGTTCGTCACCGGCTACATCTACCAGGGCGGCGGCAGTCGGGTCATGCTCGCGATGGGGCGGAGCGGGGTGTTAAGCCAGAAAGTCCGCGCGATCTCCGAACGCTACCGGATTCCCGGCCCCGCCCTCATCGTGTTCACGGTCGTCGGCATCATCGTCGCGTACATTGCGGCGCCGCTGCCCTCGATTTATCAGCTGATTAGCGATGCCGTCGTGGCCGGTTATATCGGGTTTGCCGTCAATCCGGTGGCGGTGATGGCGCTTTCGCGTCAGGGGCATCAGGACCGTGTGCGCTCAAGCGGCGTCATCTCGGTCCTGGCGTTTGCTGCGGCCGCTCTCATTGCGTTCTGGAGCGGATGGCCGTCGGTCCCGTACGCCGCCGCCATCCTGGCCGTACTGAGTCTCGGATTCGGCCTCTATTACCGGGTGGGGGACCACTTCAAGAACGCGGTCTGGTACATGGTCTGGATCCTGTTCATCACCGCCATGACATACGTGGGAAGCGTCGGGCGCCTCACGGTCATCCCCTTTGGCTGGGCAAGCGTAGTCGTGGCCGTGGTATCGGTGGCCCTATTCCTCCCGTGGGGAGTCGCCTCCCGCCTGGAACAGGTGTCCCGCGCGCCGCAGGAGGAGGCTCAGCCTGCCGCAGGATAGGCCCACGCCCTAAGCGTCTTCCGGACCGAGGTCGAGATGTCGCCGAAACGAGCCCCGCGCTCCTGGGCCAACGTCCGAGAGAGGCGGGGCCCTGCTCGTTCGCTGAGGGGGATTCGGGGCCAGCGGCTATTTGCTGGCAGGCTGTGAAAGTCCCTCCGGAAAAGAGGAGGTTTAGCGGCCGGCGGCCAACCCGACAGGTTGATAGCTCCGGAACCTGCAGCTGGGAGGTTCGCGCCAATGCATCGTGGCTCTGCCGCGCCTTCAGTGGTGCCGGCGACCCTCACCGTGGAAGTGGCCGGGACAGCCTATCGGTGGGTCGGAACGCTGGTTTTGGAAGAATCGGCAGGCGATGTCCCGCCCGTCGTGCGCCGTGCCATGGACTATATCGACCATCACATCAGTGATCCGGGCCTGAGTCTCGCCAACGTGGCCGAAGCCATCCCGGTGTCGAAGTGCTATCTGGCCCGCCGGTTCAAGGAGGCCTGCGGCATGACCTGCAACACCTATATCGAAACCCGTCGTGCGAACCGGGTCGGGGCGCAGGTGTAGGGACTCCGCATTCGTGCGGCTGGTCCCATCCTAAACGGGGCGGCACGCCCATCGCAGACTTCCCCGCTCCGGCATGCGAAAGCCGCTCAGCCTATAGTCAAGAGGGCCGTCCGTTCTCTGTGCGAACGCCCCCGCGCGAATCCGGCCTGGGCCGGCTTCGCGTGCGTTCCTGCCGAGGTGCAGGGTCGACCATGCCACCCCACCATTCTTGCTGGCGTCCGCGTAAACCCACATTCTAAATTTCCCGTCCACCCCCAAAGAACACGACCCGATGGAGGGTTTGGGGTTTTGGACGGTCCCATGACCGACAGGACCGCTGCTCCCAGTGCTTGAAGTTGTGCTCCGGGCTTGTTTCGAAGGACGTGGCCAGGCGTCGCCACCGGTTCCCCGGCCACACCCAAGACGATAGCGTGCGGCGCCCTCACTAGGCGTCGTTGGAGAGCGGCGCCCCTTCCGCAAGACAGTCTTTTATCTCCACGCGTCAGTCGAGCGACACCGAACACCCGGACCCCCCGGGGCCGGTGTGCAAACCGGGGGGCCCCGCGCCCCAGCTTCGCACGGCCATGGGTCAGGGGGAGACGTCGATCGCGGGACGTTCCCCGACATCGGGCATCCGGGCGGTCGCACGGACCGCCGCGGCCGTCAGAAGCACCACGGCCGCAACGCCGACCGACTCATGGATGGCCAGCACCAATTCGGATAGATGCGTGGCGATGAGAAGAAGTCCGAGGACAGCCTGGGCGACCACCGTCAGAAATCCCGCCACCATGAAGGGAGCGGCGCCGGACGCCAGGTACTGGCGGCTCCGAACGGCCGCCACCCCGATCCCTATCACAAGAGCCGCCAGAAACCAGTGCCAGAAGCCGGCATAACGCCCGTCGGCGGTGCCGAGCGCCCGCACACCCGCCCATAGCCCCGGTACCTGCAGATCGAGATGCGCCAGGTAGCTTCCGACCATCACCGTAAGCCACGAAAGTCCCGCCGCAACCCAGAGGATCGGTGCACCGGACGTCTGCAGGAGCGCCTCACCTGTCCGGGCCGCCAACAGGGTTTGCACCAGGAGGGTGGCGAGAAACGCCGTGGCCACACCATCATGCACGGCCACCACCACAGCCGGAATCCCGTTCAGTACAATGGCCGCTCCGAGCGCCACCTGGCCGAGCAGCAAGATGACGGCCAGCCACGAAAAGCGTCGCGCCCACCGGTTCCTCGAATAACGCACCGTCATATAGACGGCAGCCAGCACCAACACGGACACCAGGCCCGCTAAAACCCGATGACTCCACTCGACATCCCCATGAAACGTGCCCGGCGGCAGCCACCGCCCGCCGCAGTCAGGCCAATTTGCCCCGCACCCAAATCCGGAGTCGGTCGAGGTCACAAATCCCCCCAGGATGACGAGTCCGAAAGTGAGAAGCGTGCTCGCCCCCCAAAGCCCCGCTGCCACCTGCCGCTTCATCCAAAACCTCCCCGCCTGCGAGGCCGAGAGTATCCAGCACCGGCGACGGCGACCACGGTCGGAAGTCGGGATTCGACAGGGCCGACCGTCGAGATCTCGGGTCGGCCCACGAACCCGGAGACCACACAGGGAGCTTCATCGCTCCTCGAGTCCCGCCGTCACGAGCCCCGCTCCCGGCCGCTCGACGAAGCATTCCGCCCTCGCTGCGCACACTCACGCGAAAGGTGTTTCCCATCCGCACCCCCGACCGCCAGAGCCTTGGCATCGGGACCCCGCCCCTCAACGCCCCGACCGCGAGCATGACTATGGCATGGGCCCTCGTGGGGCCGTGCTGTCCCGGTGGCCGGATCCGTGGCCAGATCGCAAGGCCGCGAATCGAAGATCCCTCCCCTGACGCAGGCCAATGCGCCCGCGAAGTCACTCGTAGAAGTAGACAGGCAGGTCCGGGGCCTACCTGGTCACGGTCGCACTGTCTTTGCAACGGCACCTCGGGGACCCCGCCCCCGCTCACCGGGCCGCTGGCACGCGGAGGAGCGGCTAGTCCAGAATCTTTACCGTCCCGCCGTCTCCGTTCAACTCCAGACGGGTCCCGGTGGCGATGCGCCGGGTCGCGGCCGGCACCGCCAGCACAGCCGGAATCCCGAACTCGCGTGCGACCACGGCGGCATGGCTCAGTACCCCGCCCGCCTCCGTCACGAGCCCCCCCAGCACGGGGAACCAGGTAGCCCAGCTGGGATTAGTCGTCCCGGTGACCAGAATCTCGCCCGGCCGCAGGGCCGACGCTTCGGCCAGTGTGCGGCAGACTCGGGCGACCCCGGTGACGCGGCCGCGCGACGCCGGAATTCCCGATAAGAGTGTCGGATCGGTCGATGCGGGTGGCAGCGGCGGCGGAGCGTATCCCCCGAACAACGG
>JAKATP010000171.1 GCA_021818685.1 Bacillota bacterium
GCGACGTCCTGCGCATGCTCGCGCTGACCGACGTGCGCGACAGGCACCATCTTCCGGTTTTCCGAGGGCTCAACCGAAGGGGTGAGCCAGACATCTGCGGCTACGAGGTCGTGACGGAGGTCGCCGGCTGTTCATCGCCGCCGCCCCTCCGATCCGAGAGTCGGGGGTCAGATCTTCCGTGCTAAATCGGCCTATCTCCTCGATGGCGCGATCGGCCCCGGGCACCTGGCCGGCCAATAGATGAAACACGCTCCACATGCCGGGCCACACCTTGCGCGTGACCGACACCCCGGCACGCCTGGCTTGTCTGTCACCCGCACGGCGTCGTCGAGCAGGACTTCGTCGTCACCGACCTGGCCCAACAAGGGTGGCTGACGCGACAGCTCGCCGTAGAGGGGGAGGCGAGGAGATTCTTGGGGTCGCCCCGGCGAGGTAGACGGTTTCTTTGGGGACCGACTCCGGCCTCAAGCCACGGGTCGCTGTCCGCCTTCGTGCGGATAGACGGGGGGATCGAGGCCAGATCCGCCCAGGGCGAGATAATGGTGGCGCCGGCCGGGCGCGGCTCTTTAGGGTAGTCGGATTTGGTCATTGAGCGCTCACGCTGAAGTGTGTTCGTGTTCGGCAGAGGCGAAATCGGATGGTGTGAGGGATTGGTCCGACGTCACGAATTCGATGAGGGCCATACTTGGGGGATGGGCCGGCCGGAAAGCACCTTCTTCGCATAGTCAAGGCGTGGCGTCGAGGAGTGGTGCTGACTTCCGGCAGGCTAGGGTGGGACGGGGACCATCCTGTGCATGTCGTGGTCGCGGATAATCTGCACAGTGAGGAAACCGCCTTGTGCGTTTCTCGAGCCACGCGAACGACTTGATCCCAAACTCCTGCGGATACGGTCGCGACATGCTTGGTCTCTTCTCGTCTCGAGGGTACGCACCGGAGAGAATACTGTCCAAGTCATTTCGGGCTCCAGCATGATCGAAAATCCCGTAGAGTCAACGTCTTTCGGGATCCGGGAGAGAGTCGGCGGAAGGGTGCTGGATGCATACCCGGCATCTTCGTGCGCTCATCCCCGGTTACTCTGCTAGATGTCGGCCTCCGGGAAAGACAGACGAGCTAAAGAGGGTTGCCGTCCGCGTGTTCGCAGGGACACGGCGATGGGCTCGACGACGCCTCTGGCCGGATGCAGGGTAAGAGGGCCACGACGGACGGCCGTACGGGGGACGGGCGTGTGCAGCGTAGCCCGGTTGGGGAGTGGTCGCGGAGTTCGGCAAGAGGCGGCAGCATCGATGATGGGAGCGCGCGGCTTGTCATGAGCGTCACAGGTTCATGAGGCGTTAAGCTGAAACCGGGACCCACGCGATGCTGAGACCGATAAACGGGGGGCGACAGGGTGAGCATTAATCTGTGGGGTTGGCGGGAGAACGGTCGTGGGGCCGTGCGACTCGGGTTATCCGAGGGGGCAAGCACCGAGGTGCTGGACCTCGCCACGGTCGGCATCGCGAGCGTGGAGGCCCTGTACGACACCTGGCGGGAGGGTGGTCAAGCCCGCCTGCGGGATCTTCTTGGCCGTGATTCCGAACGCCGGCCGCTCCGCGAGGCCGATCTGGTGTTTCCAGTGCCCGTTTCGGAAATCTGGGGCGCCGGCGTCACGTATGAACGGAGCCGGGATGCCCGGGAAGAAGAGTCGGAAGGCTTTGACGCCCTCTACCGCCTCGTCTACGACGCCCCCCGCCCGGAGATCTTCTTCAAGCATCCGGGGCGGCGGATGGCACAACCGAACGAGGTCATGGGCCTTCGCGATGACGCCCACTGGCATGTGCCCGAACCGGAGCTCTCGGTGGTGTTGGGACCGGGCGGGGAGATCTTCGGCTACACGGCGGGGAACGACCTCTCCGCGCGCGATATCGAGGGCCAAAACCCACTCTATCTGCCGCAGGCCAAGATGTTCCATAAGAGTGCCTCGCTCGGACCCAGCATGGCGCTCGCCGATTCGATCGACCCAGGTGCCCTGGATATCGCCTGCACCATCACACGCGGATCACAGGTCGTTTATTCCGGCCGCACCCGCACGAGTCTCATCCGTCGACCCCTCGGGGAGCTTGTTCGTGCCCTCGGCCATGCCTGGCCGCTCGAGCCCTGGACGGTGCTCATGACGGGCACCGGCATCGTACCGCCTGACGATGTGGCGCTGATCGACGACGATGTCATCGCGATTTCGATAACCGGAATCGGCGTCTTGACCAATCCGGTCCGCACCATCACCCGGGCGTGGATGCGGGGATGAAGGCGCCAGGACCGGTCCGATAAGGGGGAGCGCTCAATGGAGCTTCAGGGGACGTTCGCCTACCTGGTGTCGCCGATCCGCCCTGACGGATCCGTCGACACGGCGGTCCATGACCGCCTCGTCCATCATCTCATCGCGAGCGGGGTGGAGGGACTGACACCGCTCGGCAGCACCGGCGAGGTGGCATATCTCACGGCCGAACAGCGGCGGGCGGTGGTGGCGGCCACCGTCAAGAGCGCCAGCGGCCGGGTGCCGGTGGTGCCGGGGGTCGAGGCCTTCTCCACGGCGTCCGCCATCGCCCAGGCACGCAGCTACGAGGCCATGGGGGTGGACGGTCTCGTCTTGATGCTGTCCACCTACTTTCCCGTCAGCCCCGCCGGTACCGCTTCCTACTTTAGGGACGTCGCGCGGTCGGTCGCCATTCCGGTTGGTCTCTACTTTAACCCGCAGTTCGTGGGGGGAGGCCTGTCCCTGGACCTCCTCGAGCGGCTGCAGGAGATCCCGAACATCCAGTTCATCAAGGAGGCGAGCGGCAATACGGGACTCCTGCTGAGCGTGCAGAACCGTTTCGGGAACCGCTTTCGTCTGTTTGGCGCCTCGGCGCACATTCCCCTCGTCATCCTGATGATGGGCGGGGTGGGGTGGATGGGGGGACCCGTCTGCCTTTTGCCGGAGCTCTCCCGCCGCCTGGTCGACCTCGGGCGGTCCGGCCGGATTGACGAGGCCTGGCCGCTCCAGAGGCGGCTCTGGGCGGTGAACGCGGTGTTCCAAAAGCACGGCCTCGCCGCTTGCGTGAAGGCCGGGCTTGAGATGCAGGGCTTTGCCGTGGGGCGGCCGTTGGCGCCGCAAGAACCCCTCTCAGAGGCCGCCGAGGTCGAAATCCGAGACGCGCTGGCGCTGGCGGCGGAAGGCTAGGGGCGGACAAAGCCGGGGGCGAGGCCCATCAAAACCCGCGCCGGGCTGAGCCCCCGCGCAGCGGGTGCGGGCATTGGCGCCGGGACCATCGGCGTGCGGGAAGCCGGGACAGCGTCTTTTACGGAACGCCATGACCATCCGGGAGCGGGGCCCGGAGGACGACACGGTATAGTGGGTTCGGGCCACTACGGGATCGAAGAAAGAAGGGCGAGTCCTTGCCGGGCACCATTCAAGAAGACAGTTTGTTCTATACGAGCGGCGTGGTGGGAGCGTCGATGACCTACCTGTTCGAGCAGCACGAGTCCACCATCAAGACGGCGGCTCGGGAGATAGCCCGTCGTGGCATCTCCCGCGTCTTCGGCATGGGCGGGGGGGCCTCGCTTTCGTCCATGATGGCCATGGAGTATGCCCTGACCCGGTACTCGGGCGTGGGCGTCCGGGCGCTCAACGCCTGGGAAGTGCTGTCGCAGGTGGGAGACCTGAAGGGCACGGCGGTCGTCGCCACCTCCTATTCCGGCCAGACCCCGGAGGTGGTGGAGGCGGTCCGGAAAGCCCGGGCCGACGGTGCCTTCATCATGGCCGTCACCGAGACGGCGACGAACCCCCTCGCCGATCTGGCCGATGTGGTGGTACCGATTCAGTCAAAGGCTGTCTACACCTCGCCGGTTACGGTCGCGTATCTTCTCTGTGCCCATCTCCTTTTGGAGCGGGGTGAATCGGTGGAGACGGCCCGGCGCCTGATTGCCGATCTGCATGCGTTTCCGAAGACGGCGGCGGCGCTCCTGCCCCGGTTTTCGGCCGACGCCCAGGCGCTGGCGGGGCCGCTCGCGGACCAGTATTACGTGATTGCGGGCGGGCCGCAGTACGGGCTCGGGTACAAGGTCGGCCTTTCGGTCATTATCGAGAACCTGTGGACCAACGGGGCCGTCATCCATGCGGGGGAGTTCTATCATGGCCCCATCGAGATTGTGCAACCGGATCGGCCCACCTTCGTCTGTCTCCTGGGGGAGGACCCCTCCCGGACGGCGTCCGAGAACGTCGTGCGGTTCCTCGCCCGGCAAGGGGCGCCGCACCTGGTCTTTGACAGCCGGACGTACGGCACGTTCTCCGATCTGATGGCACCCTTTCCCCTGTTTATGGCGACGGAGCTGTGGGTGATGTGGATGGCGGCCACGGCGGGGCACGACGTGGATGAGCGGCGGTATATGGGTAAGCTCTCCAAAGTCTGGGGCGAGTTCTGACGCCATGACGGCGGCCTTCCCCCGGTTTTTCGGCATCGGGGACAACTGCGTCGATCGCTACCGCGATGCCCCCGAACGCCCCTATCCGGGCGGCAACGTGCTGAACGTGGTGGCCAACTGGCTGATGCATGGGCTTCGGGCCCGCTATGCGGGCAGTGTGGGCGACGACGCCGATGGCGCCTTCATCCGCGCCGCGCTCCGGACGCTCGGTGACGACGGCCGTTATCTGCGCGTCGTCCCCGGCGGCGTCACCGGCGTGAGCGTCATCGTCATGCACGGAGCCGAGCCGGAGTTCGTGCAAGAAGCCTACGGGGTGAGCGGGGCGCCCCCCCTTGACGAAGGCCTCCTGGCCGCTGTCCGCGAGACGCGCGCGTGCGTGCATCTGTCCACGAACGGACAGGCGCTGTCGGTGGCGCGGGCCCTGCGGGGGGCGGGCGCGTTTCTGTCCTGCGACTTCGGGTATCATCTGCCCGAGATGGACGCGGCGGCGCGCGAGGAACTCCTGGCGGCCCTGGACGCAGTCTTCCTGTCGACGGGCGCGGCGTCGGATCGGGTGGTCGACAAACTGGTGGACGGCATCCGGGAGGTGGGGCCGGCCGTCGTGCTGGCGGGGCGTGGGGCCGGTGGCGTCCGTGGGTGGATCAAGAACACCCGGGTCGCGCGGCGGCCGCCTGCGGGCCCGGCACCGGTCGATACCCTCGGGGCTGGCGACGCCCTCATCGCGGGGGTCTTGGCGGCACTCGCCGCGGGCCCCGAGGCCCCCGATCCGCTCGAGCAGGGACTGTCCTGGGCGGCTACGGCTTGCTCCCACCGAGGGGCATTTCGCGTGGTAGACCGGGACCCATGCGGGAGGGATGACGGGTGACGGAGG
>JAKATP010000172.1 GCA_021818685.1 Bacillota bacterium
TCAATAGCTGGTGTCCAAAACTGGGGTCGCTATTCTCCTGGTGGCGCCGGGGTGACGCCATCGTTGTCTGCTGCGGGTCTTGAAAGTCAGTCACCGTAACTCAGCTTCCGCATGTCACCGGAGCGCGCATCCCTGATTTTTTCCGAACGGGGGAGGCTCACCCGGGTTCAAACCGGACGTAGAGTGGCAACTGGAGTGCCTCCAAGAGTTGTTGCAGGTGGGGCGCCACGTGCCCCCACTGGTACCAGGGGTGCGCCGCCGTGCCCCGGCGGCGCAGCCACAGCGGCCGGAGTTCCTGGAGAATGACCTCATCCGCCGGGGCCGCAATCTTGCGCCCATCCGGCAACGCCCACGGCGGCTGGTCCCGGAACGCCGCCCGCGCCAACTGCCGCATCGCCCGCACGAACTGCAAGGCGAGGAGCAGGAGAAACCCCAGCCCGGCCACGCGCTCCGGGTTCTGGAGATAAAAGGCGTCACAGTGCCACGGCTGTTTGGCCCAGCGAAACGCCTGTTCCGCGTGGGTCTGGCCTTTGTAGGCCGCCACGAGGTCCCGCGCGGACCGTGTGGGGTCGTCGGTCACCAAGACAAAGGTCCCCCGCCGCTGGCGTTCCGCCTGCACCGCCGCGGGGTCGGGAGCCGTCCAGCTCCAGTGCAGGCGGTATTGCAGGGTCGTGGGAGGCGGGGCCTCCCGGCGGGGGCGACCGCGGCCCCGCCGGACCACGGTCTCTGCCACCACCGTGGGGGTCACCGCATGCCACCGGGGAGCCGCCGCCTTGACGGCGACGGCATGCGCCGCCTCGGCATCAGCGACACAGGCGAAGACTTGGCGGGCCAACGCGGCCGCCGCGGTCCGCAGCGCCGCCGCTTCCTGGGTGATCTCCCGCTGGAGCGTGCGTTCGCGCCGGCGGTCGAGCGCATCGGAGTGGACCACCACACACCGGACGGGGTACGTCGCCAAGGTCCCCGGGTGGATCTGCGCGCGGTAATGGGCCGCCCCCTTCCGGGGTGAAAACGTGCCGAGATCCTCCCACGCGCTGTCGGGCGCCGCCCACGCGGCGGCCTTGACCGCCCGGGCCAACGTATACGTCTCGGGCAGCCGGCCGAGCCACCGCACGTCGAGGGCCGCACAGTGGTCCAGGCTGGCCGGGGTGATGCCCGCACTGTCGGTGACGTAGAGCGCCTGTTTCCACTCATCCGTTGGGACCTCGCGGTCCAGCGCGGCGAGCCACGTCGGCATCCAGGCTTTGTCACTGGTGTTGCCCGCCAGCACATCGCCCAACAGAATCTGGCCCTCCGCATCCGTGGTGAGCCCCAGCACGATTTGCTTCAGGTCGGGGCGATGGGCCTTGCTGTACCCGTACGTGATGTGCGGCGCATCGCCCTCGGGGGAGGATCCCGCATAGTCCCCGAAGAGCGAAAAGGACGTCGTGTCCGTGTGCAGCAGCGTGGGCGCCGCTTGGCCCAGCGCCTGCCAGCGGACGCCCAGGGTCCCGACCACGGTGCGGCCGTGGCGGGCCAATTTCTCCAGCACCCGCCCCAGGGCGTCATCATTGAACGCGGCCGCGTGCACCCCGGGGGCCCACAACAGATCCAACGGCAGCGTCGCGGCCCACCGCTCCACATGGTACAGCGGGGTCCGTTGGGTGACGACGTTCATGACTAACGCCAGCAACAGCCGCGACGGCGGGGTCTGGGTCCGCACCGGATCCCAGGGCAACAACGCATCGATGACGGTGTCCCACTGCACCCGCTCCGCCAACAGCCGTAGCACGAGCGGAAGCCCCGCCTGCGGAAAGACGTGGGGGTCGTCGGCCAAGACCAGGGTCTCATCCCGTGATTGCCGCATGTCCCAGCCTTCGCGAACGCCGGGGGCGACTCCTTTGCGCCATATGTTCTATTTCTTTCGGGCGCTAAATCCGCAACAACCCAGTATCTGACATGCGGAAGCCGAGCCACGTCACAAGTTCTTGCGTTCCTGGGCAGTCGAGGATGGGGCTCGAAAGCCAGGAAGCCGGGCTGGCCGGGCGAACCCTACGTGCGGAGGTGACGCCATGAGGATTCAGCGGCCGCAGCTCATATCTATCGGACGTCTTCTCGCTCCGCCTGGGCCCCGACGGGAGTACCCGTCCGCCACCGGATTCACAGTCGCCGGGGGGACGTCGCATCGGGGTCTAAGTCTTCCAGGAGCTTTTGGACCGCGCGCTTTTCGATCCGAGACACGTAGCTCCGAGAAATGCCTAGTTCTTTGGCAATCTCGCGCTGGGTATGCGCATCCTTCTCGCCGATTCCGAAGCGCTCCTCGACGACACGCCGTTCTTTATCATCAAGTCCGCCCAGGTACGATTTCAGGGCTTCTACCTGGAGGTGGGTGGACACCTCATCTGGTACGACCTCAGGATCCGAGCCGAGGATGTCAAAGAGGGTGATCTCGTTGCCCTCGCGATCCACCCCGATGGGGTCGTAGAGACTCACTTCGCCGCGCGTCTTCTTCAAGAGCCTCAGATGCATCAGAATCTCCTATCCGATGACGCGAAAACGCGGAGGAACCTGGAAATCTACCGCGGCACCCTTGTGGCCAACGGTTGCTCTTGGGGTGCCTTCTGGGGATTGCCGTCCGGAAGCTTGGCGTGCATCGTGAGCGTATCATGTCCCACCACAATGCTCACCACGAACTGGCGGAGTATAAGCCGACGTTCGTCCAGCGGAAGGGTGTCGGACAACCGCTCGAGATACTGACGAGCGCGCTCCTCCAAAGCCTCGGCGCTAGGATGTGCGGCCACGGCTTCGTGCAAGGCGTGTGTAAGCTCTTCGTAGTGAGTTCGGAGCGCGTTTTCTCTCTTCTTCAGACGGGCAAGACGCGCCAACACATCGTCCTTGTGCCCCAAATCGTCTTCCAACACTTGCAACAAGGCGCTTTGGCTGGCTCGGAGTTTGTCTAGGCTGCGTTCGGTTTGGTGGACCTCAGTCGCGATCCGTAACGCGTTGTCGTGTGAATCAAGGCGTGTGGCCAGCACTTGCGGCTTCTGAATCCACTGAACGACTCGTTCCCACACGACCTCGTCCAATTCACTCGCGCGAACGTGCCGTCCGCAGCCTGGGTGCCGTGCTCCCGCGACATTTTTGATGCAGGTATACTCGCGGACCTTGCGACCCCAGTATGTGAAGTTGCGGCCCGTCATCGTTTGTCCACACAGACCACAGCGTAAGAGCCCGGACAAAAGATAGGTCGAGACAGCAGCCGCTCTCCATTGCCCCCCGCGTCTTTGCATGATTTCCTGGGCCTGATGCCACGTATCGGCATCCACGATGGCCGGCACTTCGACCGGAATCCATTCAGATCTATCCCGAATTACCATCGACGCCTTCTCGCCAGGCCCGTGATAGCGGTTGTGACCCAGGCCGGTCATATTTCGGCGATTCGCATAATACACGCCCATGTAAACGGAGTTCATGACGATCTGACGCACGACTTGACGGTGCCAGACGGACCGACCCGTGCGGGTCGGAATACCCTCGGCCGTCAAACGCTTGGCGAGCCCGTTCAAGCCGGATACGCGGCCAACGAGGTCGGAAAACATCCTGCGCACCACTTCGGCTTCAGGTTCAAACACGATGAGTTGAGCTCGTTCCACATCATAGTGATAACCGTAGGGCGCCATCGAAAAGGGGAGTTTCCCGGATCGCGCTTTTTGGGTCCGGCCAGCCATAGTGCGCATCCGGATCTTTTCTCGTTCATACTCAGAGATAGCGCCGCGCATCGAATAAAAGAGCTTTCCTTCAGGGGTGTCTTGCCAGTCAAAATTGATGAACTCCAAGGCCACGGAGGCCTTCTCGATTTCTTCGGTCACGAGCAGTTGATGAGATAAGCGACGGGCAAATCGATCAGGGTCGTACATTACGACGAGCTGTATGGCATGGCTACGCACGAGGTTACGTAACTGAGTCAGGCCGGGCCGGTCCAGAATCGAGCCGGAAACGCCTTCATCCGCACACTCCACAATGTCGTTGGCGCCAAGAGCTTCGGCTTTAGCCCGGCAGGCCAGCCGCTGGCTGTCCAGACTGTATCCGTGTCGAGCCTGGTCGTCACTGGAGACTCGAATATAAATAGCTGCTCTCACGGGCCACGCCCGATTCCGATGACGGTAGAGACAGCTGGAATTGCCCATTGAAAGACCTTGCCAAATGGTCCATGACGCGTTCTAATGCGCGCTCCTTTTCTGCCTGACTGCCTACAGAAACCACGACAATTCGCCATGGTCGACGCTCGACGGGAGTTCGCCGCACCATAAATGTCTCCTCTCTTCTGTCAGATGTATGAGGGAACCGGGGGGTCAATGTGGAGGGCGGAGGATGAGTGGTAGGAAGGCTGGGAGTTCCAGCGCCAAGAGGGTCAAACCCGAGAAAGGGAGAGGCGGTGATGGCCGGACCTGAATTTGTGAGAGCCCCATTGCCGATTGTGCGGAACCGCTGGTCCAGCCAGACGACTCGAATGGGCCACCGAAAAACCGGGGACCTCCCCGGCTTCGCTGCGGGATGCTATGGGTTGGTTTCAAAAAAGGGCAAACTCGTCCGGTTGGCGTGAGACGAGAGGGGAAAAGGAGACCACCTGGGCGAACCTGGTGCCTGACGATACGGTCATTGGGCGCGTGCGGCCCACGAGGTCGTTAGAGGATCCCGGAGTCATTTTTGTGACGAAGGGGATGGGTTCCTGGACATTGGAGATTCATCGGGAGGGCCTCCGGTGGTGGGGGCTCGTGGGCGGATGATGCGACGGCTCGCGGAGCGGGAAGGCCGGGCGTTGCGACAACAACTGTGGGTCGGAAGGACAACGCGGCGGCTGGTGTGGCCCGGTCAACCGGGTACGGGACATGCTGACGGCGGGAGAGGGGACGGGGGAATGGTGGGAAGGCGGTCCATGCTTGGGAAGCGGGTGGCATGGGCGAGCCTGTCAGCGGGTGGCTGGTGCATCTCCAGGAGGGTAGGGGGTTCCACCCATCCAGCAGGCGACGTGGACGGTCGAAGACGATGGGCGGGGTCGGGGTGACATGCTGACCTGAACGATCAGTCGTCGGCGGGGACGAAAATACAATGACCTGCTACCCCTCAGGCGAAATCGACGTATCGGACATAACGCGGCGAGACAGTGTGGGGGGCGATGCGTAGTACTCGAGTCCGCCGAGCACCGAATAGCCGTCAATGAGGACGGTATGGAAGCAGCGGGGCTCGGGGCTTCATCGCCGGATTCGGCCGACGCTGGTGTCACGAGCTCCCTTCAGCCCCTGTGCGATGGTG
>JAKATP010000173.1 GCA_021818685.1 Bacillota bacterium
GAGGATCAAGGGCTCTCATCCCCTATCTTTTGCTCCCCGGTCCGCTCACGAACGCCCCGCCACTATCTCTTTGGCCTGGTAGACAAAGTAGGTGGACTGGTGCTCCAAGAGTCGCGTGTACTGCAGGGTGCCGACAGACTTGGGGGAGAACTGCAGGGGAGTTTCCTCAAACAGGGGAGCCGTCGGCGGGGCATTTAGGATCACCGGGCAGCCGTGGTCACGTCGGCAGTAAGATTCCGCCCGCGTCACCACGCTCATCAGGTTCAGATTGCTGTTGGCGGCGAAATTGAGATGGGGGTAGCCCACCAGGTCCACCAGGTACACGTCCCAGTAGTAGCCCCAACCCGTGGTCGCATGATGCGCCTCCAGCCAGTGGGCTTCCCGCCGGGCGGCCGTGATCTGGGCGTCCGGCCCGGCCGTCGACACGCTGTGCACGAAACTCTGGCCGTCGTACAGAACGGCCGCCAATAACGCCGCCATCGCCGCCGGCACGGCCAGCTTCGAGTGCAGGGACCAGGCCCGCGTCCGCTCGGCGACCAAGATGGCCGTCGTCAGCCCGAGCGTGTAGAGGCCCGGATAGAGATACCGGACGTCGTACATGTCGATGGGCATCGTGCTGGCGACAAACAACACCATGTTGACGTAGAGGGGCGCGATGACCAGCACGCGGGTGAAAAACGTCTCCCACGGGGTCCCGAACAGGAATGCCGCCGACAACGCCAGCACCACGATCCCGGTGGCCATGGCCACGGGATGGCTCGCGTAGCGGACGGAAAACATGCCCCATGAAAACGCCTGCAGCATGATGCGCACGTGCGCGACGAGCGCGCTAAGCCGGGTGATGCCGGTATGGAGAACGATGGTGCCGCCCTCCAGCCGATAGAGGATGGCCGGCAGGTAGCCCAGCACCAGTCCTCCGAGCCCCGTAAGGGCCGCGCCCACCCGCGGCCGGCGTACAAACGCCCAACCCATGAGGAAAATAAACGGCACCAGGACCGACAGCACAATTTCATCCGAGTACCAAAAGAACCCGACAATGAGTCCGATGACGAAGAAACTCCCGGCCGTGACCGGCAGCGAACGCCCATTCCGATACTTCAGGATCCAGCGGAGCAGGATGGCCGAGCCCAGGAGGCCCATGACGTGACCGGAGGGCCGGAGCGTGTTTAAGGGCGCGAGCGCCATGAACATGGCGATGAGGACAAACACAAACGCCGCCCGCCGTGAGACATAACGGTCGATGCCGTCAATGAGAATGCCAAAGCTGGCGGCGGCGAAGAGGCCCCACGCGAGCGTGATCGTCCACAGGTGCAGCCCGAAGAGCTTCTCGAACCCGGCGGCGACCCACGCAGGCGCCATGCCCATGTAGGACTGATCGGCCAGGAAAATGGGAAAGACGCCCTGGTGGGCAAGGATAAACGCCTGCAAGCCGGCGATGGCGGCATCGGCGTTGAAGAGGTTGCCGGCGGCCAAAAAGGCGTTCAGATGGGCCACGAGAAAGACGACAGCGACGACCAGGACCGCTGTCCAGGCCGGCCAGCGGGTATGCCGTAGGCGATGTTCCATGGGGCCTCCTCATTGCGCATCCAAGACTCATGGTCTGATGCATAGTTGCCTGCCGTAGGTAGGAACGCTTTCCGGCCGTCGGAAGGTTGCAGGAACCGACCCGCATTTCCCACCGGACCCGGGCTCCCGAACGGACGCGCCGCCACCACATGCCGACAGTGATCAGACCAAGAGGCGCTATGGGGATACGTGGCTCGAGGTGCTACAGTATCGAAAACAGACTGTTGAGGTCGGGATTCGCGTCTCTCCAAGGGCCAGGAGCAGGGAGGTGCGGGATGTCATTCCGGAGCCGCCACTGGCGCCACGTCCTCGTCGTGGGGCTCCTTGTCTTGACGGGGCTCGGGCTGTTCCTGACCGGCTGGCGGACCGCGCTCGGCCCCCTTCTGCCGGACGATCAGATCGTGCACGAGTGGGGCGGCCTCCTGTACACGGTCGCGCTGGTCGGCTGGTCGGCCCGCTTCTTTCCCTGGCCCGGCCCCGTCCGGCATGCCCCCACCTACACCCGCTGGGGTTTTTTCTTCCTCGTGGGGCTGGGCGTGACGGGGGTCGGCCTGCTGGTCGGTCCCTCCTGGACCCGCTCCATCGCCACCATCGGCCATGCCGCTTTCGCGGCCGGTTTCGTTCTCTGGGCCGCGTGGCATCTAGTGCGCGCCTGGCCGGTTCGAAAGACCGCACCCCCGGAGACCCCGGCGACCGCCTGGCAGCGACAGCTCGTCACGCGGCGCCGGATTCTCCGCTGGGGCGGTGCCGCGGTCGTGGCCATTCCCGCCCTCCTCGCGCTCCCGACGATGAGCCGCCTCGTGATCGGTCGCACCCTCGGCCGGGTGGGCGGGGTCGGTCAGAATGAACAGGCCCTGCCCGGGTTCGTCCCGTACACGGTGGTCAACAGCTACCCCGATATTCCGCGCGACCACTGGCGGCTCACGCTTCTTTCCAAGACGGCCAAAAAGCAGTGGACCTTCGCGGAGTGGGACCGGCTCGACAAAGTCGCCTTTTCCTACACCTTTCACTGTGTGACCGGCTGGGCCGTGCCTCACGTCAGCGTGACGGGCGTGAACCTGGAGCGCTTTCTGCTCGACAACGGGTGGGATCCGGGGCGCGAGCCCTGGGTGTTGTTCTACTCCGGCGACGGCGTCTACACCGAGTCCATGAGCGCCCGCGAGATTCACCAGTTCCAGCCCGTCATGGCCTCCACCATGGAAGGGCAGCCGCTCCCGAGAAGCCAGGGATATCCGGTGCGGCTTCTGGTTCCCAACATGTACGGCTATAAATCCATCAAGTGGCTTATCGGCATCCGCCTCACCACCGAAGACCAGCTCGGGTACTGGGAAGTGCGGGGCTATCCCCAAAACGCCGCCATCGGCTCGTATCTGAACGGCCTCTAGACAGGGCCGACCCATCTCGGCGACCGCCCGCCGATGCCACCGGGCTCCCAGACGTCCACCAGGGCCCCCGCGTCCACCGGCTCGGATCCCGCCGGCAGTACGGCCAAACCACCGGCCTCGATATAGGCCGTGACCACGTCGGCCCCTTGAGGCAGGTCTGCGCGGGCCTCGCCCGCTCGCACCCGCACCGGAATATAGCGGGGCTCACGGCTTCGTTTCCGAAAGCCCGTTTTGAGCGGCAACCGTTCAAAGCTTTCGACCGGGCGACCCCCGTGCCACCAAGCCCAGAAGCGGGCCACGACGGTCAGCCAGCTCACAACCGCGGCGCCCGGGTTGCCGGACAGGGCGGCCACCGGCGTCGCCGCCACCACGCCCCCTGCCATGGCCCGGCCCGGATGGATGCCCACGCCCCAGAAGAGCCGTGTGCCGACGGCTTCCAGGGCCGCCGGAACGTAGTCAAAGTCTCCCACCGACACACCCCCGGTCACGACCACCAGGTCGGCTCCCGCAGCGAGGCTTCGGAGGGCGTCTTGGGTGGTGGCGGGCGCGTCGGCGACGCGGCGCCTGCCCACGACCTCCCCGCCCCACTCTTGCACGAGCGCGCCCAAAAGACTCCCGTTCGAGGCATAGATATGGCCTGGCTGAAGGGGGGTGGCAGCGTCCTGGAGTTCGTCGCCCGTCTCCAGGATGGCGACCCGAGGCCGCCGGCGGACGAAGAGCCGGTCCGTCCCGAGCGAAGCCAGCAGGGAGACGTGATAAGGGCTAAGGCGCGTGCCCGCCGCCATCACGGGCGCCGCGATCCCGATTTCGTGGCCCCGCCGCATCACATTCCGCCCCCAAAAACCCCGGATCTGAATCTGCAGGACGGGCCCGTTCGCTCCGCCTCCGACCAGGCGGCAGGCTTCCTGCTCAATGACCGTGTCGGCCCCTGCCGGTAGGGGCGCGCCCGTGAAGATCCGGAGCGCGGTGCCCGGCAAGAGGGTGCCCGGCGGGTCCCCGGCCCGGGCCGCACCCGCGACGGCCAGTTCGGGCCAGGGCTCCACAAACCGTACGGCATAGCCATCCATGGCTGCCCGATCAAACGGCGGCAGCGCGAGCGGGCTTATCACGTCATGGGCCAGGGTGCGGCCGAGGGCCGCGTCGAGCGCCACCGTCTCCACGTCCAGCGGACGCGCGGCCTCGAGAAGGGCCGCCGCCGCCCGCTCCGGCGTGATGAGCGGGTTATCCATGTCTGATCTCCGACAGGGGAACCGATAGGGCCAGGCGGTGCGCAAACAGAAAGTCGGAGGCCGCCTGAGCCTCGTCCGGCAGGTTGACGGCGATCGTGAGGGGCGCCCTGCCCCCCGGATTCCTCCCGACCGCGGCCAGCACCGGCGGCGCGACCGACGGCCAGTCGTCCCGCGCCAGCACCACCTTCGGCGTCGCCCAGCCGCGTCCCCCTTCTACGAGAAGCCAGGCCGCCGACGCCAGCGGCAGGAGATCAAGCGGCCCGGCCGGCCCCTCGCGAAACAGACCGTCCGAACCGAGGAGCCAGGCGTCTTGGGCCCCGGCGCGAAGCAGCGTCCGCGTATCGAGGCCCACGTGCTGCTGCACGGCATGGTGGGAGACTTTGACCACGACCGCCGACTCTCCGGCCGCCTGGAGGCGGGTCAGGAGGTGCGCGAGCACGGTGGTCTTGCCGCTGCCGCTGAAGCCCACCACCTGAAGCCAGCGCCTCGCGCTCCGCCGTTCGTAGTCGTCCAGGTCACGAGGCGTATTCAAGTGGGCGGCGGCGTCCTCCCAGACGGCCGGAAAGTCGACGATCCGCACCGGAACCCGATCCAGGACTTCCCGCACGGCCCGTCGGTCACGGGCGAGCGCGTCGTGCACCACCGGTCTCACATCGCGATGCCAGACCGCCAAAAGCGGCTGGGCCTGGCCATGAAAGCGCGCCTGCACCACCCCACCCGGCACCCGGTGGCGGTAGAGCTCTTCGACCATGGGGCGTGTCACGCCCACAATGTCGACCGCGAGCACCAGAAGCCACTCCCCGGCCATTGTGCTGAGTGCGGCCGCAATCCCGGCCAGGGGGCCCGGTGACGGGTTTTTGTCGACCAGGACCCCGTCGCCGTCCGCCTCGCCGTAGGCGACACTGCGAAACACCGGGTCGGCGAGGGTGCTGAGGAAGGCATACTGCCGCTCCCACAAAAACCCGCCCCCTATGGGCAGGTGGGCCTTCTGCCGTCCCATGCGCCGGCTCCGGCCGCCCATCATCAGCACGGCGGCGAGGCCCGGCATGACATCTTGGCTCATGCGCTCACGATACCCGATGCACGGCCATGCGGTTTAATCTTCTACAGG
>JAKATP010000024.1 GCA_021818685.1 Bacillota bacterium
CAGGGGGAGATCCTCCCCGGCACCATCTGGGTGCCCGAACGGATCCGTATCGCCGTCCCGTCCCTCTCAAAAGGCCTTAAGGCGTAGTCCGGCCGAACCACGGCATGTTGTTGAGTGGGATAAGCGGTCGCGAGTCAGGAGGGCCACTCCCACGGTCTTACGGCCCGCGACGCAGCTACCACGGTTCCCCCCGAATCTCCGCCTTTTTGGGCGGCGAGGTTCACCTCCCGATATCGGGTGCCTCGCCCTGCATCGCTCACGCCCAGAATGCCCGGCAAGATCCGCTGCGAGCTAGTGGGCCTGATGTCGCACCTGCTCGAGGACGGCCCGCAGTGCCTCCCGGGTGACCGGGAACCCTCGCTCGGCGGCATCTCCACCATCCATCTTTCCGGGATCGCCTAGACCCACCACCGGGACGCGGGAGTCCTCGACGACGTCAACCGTATCGCCGTGAAGACGCCCGTCGGTCGGGCGTCCCTCCTTGTCCACCGCCCCTTCCACTCGGTCTCCGCTCCGAGTCACGGACAGCACGGTCTTCACACCCCGTACCCCCGGGGTGTGAGAGGCGACGGCCACCACCCCCAGCACATCCAGATCCGGTGCGTGCAAGATGCGGTCCAGCACCCGCTCACCCGCCCCTGGACCCGCATCACCCTGGTCGTCCACCAACACCACCACCGGATCCCCGTCCGTCTTGCCAATCGCCCGCACGATGTCCTCCGCCGAACCCGGGGTGGGATTACCCCGTGAAGCCGCGATAGGGATCAAACCCAGATCTTCCGCTGCCGTTTTCACCGCCTCCCAGGCGGTCGGATCCCCGTCCGTTACCACGATTACCTGCGGTCTGCGAGCTGTACTCATGTCGGGCTCCCTTGTTTACGAACGGGGATGGAACGCGAGAGACGCCGCCAGTCCAAACAGCACCACCGCCTTGATGCCCGCCGACGCTGCCGACAGACTTCCGGTCAGAAGGCCCAAAAAGCCTTCATGACGGACGGCCTTTCCGATCCCTTCCACCATGGTGTACCCGAAGCCCGGCAGGGGTATCGAGGCCCCCGCGCCCGCAAGCTTCACGAGAGGCTCATACACACCGAGCCCCCCCGCCGCCGCGCCCGCCACCACAAACAGCACCATCACGTGCGCTGGCAGTAGCGGCGTGCGATCCACGACCACCTGCGCGAGGGTGCACAGGCCACCACCCACCAGAAATGCCCATAGAAAGGTGCTCACGCGCCCCTGCCGATGCACTCGAACTCGACCGCGTGCGCGATGGCCGGGATGGATTCCCCCTGCTGGTAGCTGGTGGGGGAAAAGAGGGCGCCCGTCGCCACCATCAAGACGCGCCGGAGCTCGCCGGACTGGATGCGGGGATACGCCCACACGGCAAATACGGCCGCCGCGCACCCTGCTCCCGATCCACCATTGTGAACGTCCTGATCGGGGCTGTAGAGCATCCGTCCGCAATCCTCGTGCCGGTCCCGAAACCGATCCCCGTCCCGGACCAGATCGACCAGAATGCGGCTGCCCACCACCCCTAGGTCACCGGTCAAGATCTGATCGTAGTCTCCCCACTCTCGCCCGGTCGCGCTCCGGTGGCGCTCCAGCGTGTCGGCCGCCGCCGGCGCCATGGCCGTACCCATATCCATGGGATCGTGCCCGCCAAAGTCTATGACCCGGCCCGTGGTGACGGCTGTCACCCGCACGCCTCCCTCCACAGCACGGTCTGCGCCGAGATTATCCGAGGCCTGCTCGCCCATTTCCGGCCGCAGCATGACGGCTCCCGCGGCCGTAGCCGTCCAGCTCGCGGTCAGCGCGCGCTGGTATCCCAACTCGATCGGGTAGCGAAACTGGCGCTCGGCCGCCATGTGATGACTGGCCGCCATCGCCAGTGCCCGCTCGACACCCCCCGCGGCCACCAGCATCGCGCCCAGCCCCACCGCCTCGGTGAAGGTGGCGCAGGCCGAGAAAAGACCATAGAGCGGAATCTGATGCTGACGTGCCGAGAAGTTAGTGGAATAGAGTTGGTTTAAAAGATCGCCGCCCAGCACGGCGTCCACGGCGTCTCGGGCAAGTCCACTCTTTTTGAGGCTCTGGTCCACCGCCTGGAGGGCCAGGGAGGCTTCGGCAGCCTCAAAGCTGGTCGTACCATGGAGGTCGTCCTCAATGGTCAGATCAAACCTGGGCCCCAGAGGCCCCGCCCCCTCTTTTGCCCCACCGACCGCGGCCGCTCCCGCCACGGTGACCCCGGCGAGAGCGTACACGCCCCGGTCGAGCCGTGTGACGCCCCGGCTCATGCCGCGAGCCCCAAAAACCAGCGTACGGCCCCCACTACAAACGCCGCCGCCAGCCCGTACGCGATCACCGGTCCGGCCACGGTGAACATCTTGGCCCCCACTCCCATCACCGGTCCCTCGCGCTTATACTCCATGGCCGGGGCCACGATGGAATTCGCAAAGCCGGTAATCGGCAGGGATCCGCCCATGCCGCCCCAGGTCACCAGGGCGTCGTACCAACCCATCCCGGTGAACAGGGACCCCAAGCCAATCATCACCACCACCGTGGGCGGCGCAGCCGTCGTCGGTGTATAGCCGTGCGCCTCAAAGAAGCTGATGACAGCCTGTCCTGCCGTACAGATGAGGCCGCCGATGACGAAGGCCCGCCACAAGTTACCCCAGGCCGGTGCCGTCGGACGGTGGCGGGCCGCCAGTTTCTCGTAGGCCGTCTGCGTGGCCTTATCCGTGGGATTGCCGGCTTCCGGCATCAGGAGCGTGCGGGGTCGACGCCGAACGCCACCTTGACGTCGACCTTGTAACTTTGCACCTGGCCGTTGTGGACATTCGCTGTCCAGTTGGTGACCTCCACCCCGTTGATACCGTGAATGGTGCGGCTCGCCTCCGCCACCGCCTGCTGCACCGCATCCTGCCAGCTGTCGGTTGACTCTCCCACCAGTTCGATCACTTTAGCTACCTGGCCCATGTCGTCCACTCCTTCCGTCCTTCCGGTCGCATAACGGCGTGTCCGCCGTACGTCCGTTAGTCTCGCTCCGGCATGGACTTTGATTGCGCGGCGTCGGCTGTCAATTGCTGGTGGAGACGCAGGAGCACACGGCGGAGCCGGCGGGACACCGTCGATTGCGAAGTCAAGAGCCGGTGGGCGATGCGGCGCTCGTCCCAGCCCTCTTCAAACCGCTGTTGGAGGAGGATGGCGTCGCTTGGCGGCAGGGCGGCGAGAGCCTGTTCCCAAAATACTCGCGCATCCACGTGATCGAAGGGGTCGGTCGGTACCTCGCCTCTCACGCACCCGCTCAGGGACTCATGCGCAAACCGCCGTGCCCCGCTCCGGGTGACGTGCCGCATCCGTCCCCAGATGCGGGGGATGGCGAATGTCGAAAAAGCCGGACCGCGCGCAACATCGTAGGCACGCAGGGCCTCCAAAAGGGCGATGAATCCCTCCTGCACCAGATCTTCCCGAAGCGAGGTAGGATGGGGCACGCGGCGGAGCACCGCATACACGAGGGGAGCGTGGCGGTGGAGGCAGTCGGTTTCGTGGTCCTCAGGAGATCCCGGGGGAGTCACCGGGGATCCGGGGCCAGACGTCCCGCCGGCGCCACCTTTTCCATCTGGACCACGGTACCGCCACCGGGCGTGCTCTGCACCTCCACTTCATCCATGAAGGCACGCATAAAGGCGAAGCCGAGTCCGAGGTGGAGGGGGTCGTCCCCCGGGGGCGGCTCCAGAGCCCGCGCGACATCGGCTATGCCCACACCGTCATCGCGTACCCGCACACGGAAGCGGTTGCCGTCAATCCGCCCCTCTAGGCGTATGACGCCGTCCGGACGCCCCTCATACCCATGCACGACGGCGTTGGTCACCGCCTCCGATACGGCGACTTTAATCTCCTCAATGTCCTCTACCGAGAATCCGGCGGCGTCCGCCAGCACAGCCGCCGTCAACCGGGCGAGACCGACGTTCTCCTCACGGCTTGGAAACTCCAGCACGAAAAAATTGGGTGGAATCGCCCGCACCTGCCTTCCTTCCCTCTCCGTCATGGCTGAGCTCCGGGTGGTTCAACCCGGGGCAGGGGGTCGATTTCCATGATGCCATGGAAGCCGGAGAGGCGGAGCACCTTGTCTACGGACTCCCGCACGCCAACAAGCCTGAGAGCCCGTCCACTCGCCTTCAGGCGCCGGAACCGCCCCAGCAGCAGACCGAGACCGGAGCTATCGACGAAGTCGACCCCGGAAAGATCCAGAGCGACGTCGCTCCGGGGAAAGCGGTCCAACACATCGTCCAACTGCTCGCGCAGCCCGCGTGCGGCCGCGAGGTCAAGGGTGCCGGCGAGCGCCACCATCACCACCCCATCGTCCAGTTCGGGACGTCCCAGCCGCGCCATCCGTCACCTCCATATGGGATATATTCCCTCCCGAGACGAATACCTCCTCCCCGCACGAAAAACCGCCGGCAAAACCGGCGGCTCGAGATCCTATCCTCCTCCCCGTCTCTTTGCCTATCCACCGCCGTCGCGGGACTCTGCTCCCCCGGTGGAATCCCCCTGCCGGTGGGGCCGAGCCCAGCTCGTCTCCAGAATCGGCGCTCCCGTCACATTAACCTGTTTCTCCACGTCTTCGACCCTTCCCGCAGGATCGGTAAGTCCCCCAAAGGTCTCCGCACCGTCCACGGTGGGCGGCGTATCCTGGGGCGAATTGAACGTGCCCGAGCGGGCCAGGTCCTGCCCCGTGTCCTCCCCTGTCATCTTCATCGGTGTCCTCATAGCCTCGCTGCCCAGCGAGAGCGGCGCCTCCTCGTCCTGGGGAGCCATCCAGGCTGCTTCCACCTCGGCGCAGGGCAGGCACAAGACGGACTCGGGCCTCGCCTGCAGGCGTGCTTCATCAATCCGGCGCCCGCAGCGGTCGCAGATGCCGTAGGAGCCCTCCCGGACCTTCTGCAGCGCACGTTCCGCCTCATCCCGCCTCCGCTCGATCTGGCGCAAGATCGTGACGTCGAGCTCGCGCCGAAAAGTGGCGGAGCCCGCCTCCGCGGGATGGTTATCGTAAGAAGACAACGCTCCCAATCCCTCAGTGGTCGAGCTGGCAAGCTCTGCGCGGAGCTCTCCCACCAGGCCCTCCAGACGGGCCGTCACCGCCACGAGGGACCTCTCACTCGGCTCAGGCGCCCCCGCCCTTTTGCCGACCTGTCTCATCGCTCCCCGGCGTCGCCTCGTGCTCATGCCTCAGCCGACCAGCCGTAGGAAGTACCGCCAGACGAGCCCGGTAAACGCGACCGAGCGCACGGAGCGGGAAGCCTCCAACGGGACCCGGACCAGTACGTGGCCGCTCTGACGCACGACGAGCTCCCCCAGCACCTGGCCCCGTTGGACCGGCGCTGTTACTGACGCCGGCAGTCGAATTTCGGTCGTGAGGGGCTCGGTCCGATCCCGGCGCAGCGTGACCGCCACCGGGCGCACCGGACGAACAGGCACCCGAGGAAGCTCCCCATGCCGCACCGGCACGGGGCTCAGAGGTTTTCCCGGTGCCACCGGAAAGGCCGTCCGAAAATGGGCAAAACCCCAGTTGAGCAGGGACGTCGCATCGTCGAAACGAGCTTTCGAAGTGGCGTCGCCCAGGACCACCGCAATGAGACGGGTATCGCCCCGGCGCGTCGTGGCGACAAGGCAGAAGCCGGCTGCGCGCGTGTAGCCGGTCTTTAGACCGTCGGTCCCGGCATAGGTACGCAGGAGCCGATTCTGATTTAGGAGCCACAGGCTTCCGCCCTTCCCGTTGCGGATGGTGCGATCCTCAAGTCGGGAGGTATAGCCAAGGAGGCGGGGGGTTCGGACAGCCGCCATGGCCAACCCGGCCAGGTCCGAGGCGGTGCTGTAATGTTGAAGCGCGGGAAGCCCATGCGGGTTGGCAAAGTGTGTATCACGCAGACCGAGCGCGACCGCTTCCCGGTTCATGCGGGCGACGAAGGCGGCCGTCGACCCGGCCAGAAACTCCCCCACCGCCACGGAGGCGTCGTTGGCGGAGCCGACCGCGATGGCCGTCAGCATCTGGTTCAAGCTCAGGTGCTCGCCGGGTTCAAGCCAGATCTGCGATCCCTGCGTCCGGTACGCCTCCATCGAGACAGGTACCCAATCGGACACGCGGACCTGGCCCCGTGCCACCGCCTTTAACGCCAGCATTAAGGTCATGAGTTTCGTGACCGACGCCATCGCGCGCTTCTCGTGGGCGTTTTTCTGAAACAGCACGCGGCCGGTGGTAGCGTCCACCAAGATGGCCGACGGCGCCGTCACCGCCGGCGGTACCGGTTCCTCGGCGCGCGCGGGTGAGGGGAATGCGAACGAGCCCACCAGCATCGCCCCGCATAGATAGGCCCATATGGCGGCCGCCCGCGCCCGTTTTCCCCGCATCATCCGGCTCCTCTCGCACTTGGCCGGCACCCGAACGCAGGCCAGGCTTGAGGCCTAGTATCAGGCGCGGGCACACGCGCTATGCAAAGAGGTGCTCGAGCACGAGCGGGCGAGGCGCGGCCACGGGTCCGATGTCGATTCCGGCCGCAACCAGCTGTGCGGCCTGTTCGGCGGCCGCGTCGCTGCGGCCGTAAATTTCGGCCACGGGAGCTCCGGCGGCCACCGACTGGCCCACCTTCACCAGTACGCGCACGCCCACGCCCGGGTCCACGGGGTCGTCCTTGCGAAGACGGCCCGCCCCGAGCCGGAGGGCCGCCTGCGCCGCCGCGAGCGGGTCTACGGATGTCACCACCCCGGACGCGGGGGCCGGAAGCTCGAGACGCACGGGCGCGAGCGGCAGCGGCCCCCGCTGCAGCAATTCGTCATCACCGCCCTGGGCGCGAACCCAGGCTAAGAAGCGAGTGAAGGCACGCCCACTCGCCAACTGTTCATGGACAAGCCGCTCGGCGTCATCGGGACGGCCGGCGAGCGCCAGCATGCGCGCCGCCACCGCCAGCACCAGGGAGGTGAAGTCTCGGGGCCCGTCTCCGACCAGCGTGGCTCGCGCTTCATTCACTTCGATCGCGTTGCCAATCGCAAACCCCAGAGGCTGGTCCATGTCCGTGAGGAGGGCTTCCGCGCGCCGCCCTGCCTGGTGCGCGATGTGCAGCATGAGACGTGCGAGCGCGCGCGCGTCCCCCACGTCCGCCATGAAGGCACCGCGACCCACCTTCACGTCGAGGAGAATGGCCGGCGCTCCTCCGGCCAATTTCTTCGCCATGATAGAAGAGGCGATGAGGGGACGCGAGTCTACCGTTTCGGTCACATCGCGGAGCGCGTACAGGCGCCCATCGGCTGGCGCCAAATCTTCGGTTTGCGCGCCCACTGCCACGCCTACCCCTTCCACCAGCCGGGCAAATTCCGTCCGTGAGAGGTGGACATTGAATCCGGGAATGCTCTCCAGTTTGTCCAGAGTTCCGCCGGTGTGGCCGAGGCCACGTCCCGACATCTTGGCGACCGGGACGCCGAGACTCGCGACCAGGGGCGCCACCACGAGCGTGGTCTTATCGCCCACCCCGCCGGTCGAGTGTTTGTCCACGAGTCCCGGATGGACGGGGGGCGCGCCGCCCGATCCGGCCATGGCGCGGGCCAACGCGACGGTGCAGGCCTCGTCGAGTCCGTGGATGGCCACGGCCATCAACCAAGCCGCGAGCTGGTAATCCGGGATCTGGTTTCCGGCGGCAGCCGCGGCCACGACGGCCATGTCCTCGGGCCGGCAGGCACCGGTCCGCGCCCGCCGCAGCACCGGCCGGAAGTCAATCGGGGCGTCCATGGGATATCTCCCTCCAAAACGACTGCCCCACCGGCGGGAGCGGCACCGAGAACACGTCGCCCAACGTCGCTCCTATGTCGGCCAGCGTCTGCCGGTCCGGGATGCGCCCCGGGCGAATGCCCGCACCCGCGGCGATAAGCGGCACCTGCTCACGCGTATGATCCGAGCCCGCCAGCGTCGGGTCACAGCCGTGGTCGGCCGTGATATAAAGTTGGCCCTCAGAGCCGATCGCCTCTTGCAGTACCGGAATCTGGGCGTCCAGTTCCTGGAGGGCGCGGGCATAGCCGGCGGGATCGCGCCGGTGGCCGTAATGCGAATCAAACTCGACCAGATTGGTGAAGACCAGCGCGCGCTCGTACGTCTTCAGATCGCGCGCCAGACCCGCTGTCACCGCGAGCCCTTCCCGGTTGGAGCCGGTGGGGCGGGGGGTTAGAAATCCTCGGCCGGAAAAAATGTCCCAGATCTTCCCCACCGCCTCCATCTGCACGCCCGCGGCCTGGAAGCGTTCGGTAAAGATACCCGGTGGGGGGGCGACGGCGTAGTCGTGGCGGTGAGCCGTGCGCACGAAGACCGGCGGGGTCCCCACAAACGGCCGCGCGATGATGCGACCCACGCGGCGAGGTCCCGTCATGATGGACCGTGCAGCCCGGCACCACGCATAGAGCGTCTCCAGGGGCACCACCTCCTCGTGGCACGCGATCTGCAAGACGCTGTCGGCCGAAGTGTAGACGATCGGACGCCCAGTCCGCATGTGACACGCACCGAGCTCCTCGATGATGGCCGTTCCGGATGCAGCCCGGTTGCCCAGAATCGGGCGGTCGAAGGCCGCCTCAAGCCGCTCCACCACATCAGCCGGAAATCCCTCCGGGTAGGTGACAAACGGCTCGTCCAGGACCTCGCCCATCATCTCCCAATGGCCGGCCAGGGTGTCCTTGCCGCGGGCGCGGGGATTGATGGCGGCCGAGGCGCCGATCGTGCGCACCGGACCGGTTCCGGCCAGCGGCGTAAGATCCGCCAACCCCATGGCCGCCAGATTCGGCAGCGCAGCCGGGTAGGCCGCCAGCGCATGAGCGATGGTCGAGGCTCCGTGGTCCCCAAACGCGTCCGCGTCGGGCGCGTCCCCAATACCGCCAGAGTCTATCACGATCAGCACAACGACCATTCAGGACCGCCGGGCGCGCGGGTGGGCCTGGTCATACACCTGTCGTAGCCGCGTCCGGCTCACGTGGGTGTAAATCTGTGTGGTAGAAATGTCCGCATGGCCGAGCATCTCCTGCACCGCTCGCAGATCGGCGCCATTATCCAGCAGGTGGGTGGCGAACGAGTGGCGGATGGTGTGGGGCGTGATGTCCTTGTCGATCCCAACCGCCAGCGCATACTTCTTGATGAGCTTCCAGAAGCCCTGGCGCGTCATCAGAGTACCGCGGTGGTTCAGAAACAGAGCGCCCGGGTCCCGACCCCGGATGAGGCGGCGCCGGGCGGTGGTCAGGTACGCCTCCACGCTGAGGACGGCCTGTTTGCCGACAGGAATAATGCGCTCCTTGCCACCCTTGCCCCGGCAACGCAGACGAGGCGGCTCGGTCACCCAGTCCTCCACCCGGAGCGCGATGAGCTCGCTCACCCGAATCCCGGTCGCATAAAGAAGCTCGAGCATGGCCCGGTCGCGCATGCCTGTAGGTGTGGCGGAGTCCGGCGCCTGCACGATCGTCCCCACCTCGGCTACCGACAGCACGGCCGGGAGCCGCCGTTCAAGCTTCGGCGACTGCAGGTGGCGGGTAGGATCCGGGCTCACGCCCCGCTCTTGGTCGAGATAAGCGTAGAAGGCCCTCAAGGCTGCGAGGCGCCGAGCGAGGGTCGCCGTCGAACGCCCACTTCGGCGCAGATCATCCAGGTAGTCCATGACAAGCGCGCCGCACTGAAGCGGGGTGCCGGCTCCCGCGTAGGCCGCGAAATGCCGCAGATCACGTCCATACGATTCGAGTGTATTGACCGACAGACCCCGTTCCAGCGCCAGATACTCCAAAAACTCCTCGATGAGCCCGGGTGACACGCCGTCCCCTCCCCGGTACTCGCTTCGCCAAGCGAAGGGCGATCCCTCCCGGGGAGGGCGTACGGAGATGCCCGGCTTACGAGAGGACCGCCTCTGCGTCCCGATACGGCAAATGGTGAGAGTCGGCCACCGCGCGATAGGTCACGTCACCGCGGTGGACATTCAGTCCGGCCCGGAGCCCCGGATCCCGCTCCATGGCGGCCGGGGCGCCGAATGCCGCGACGGCCCGCACATACGGAAGCGTCACATTGGTCAGGGCGAGCGTAGAGGTACGCGGCACCGCCCCCGGCATATTGGCGACGGCATAGTGAATGACACCAAAGCGCGTGTAGGTCGGCTGAGAATGAGTGGTGATATGATCGATGGTCTCCACAATCCCGCCCTGGTCAATGGCCACGTCCACGATGACGGCCCCCGCCTGCATGCCGCGCACCATGGTCTCACTCACCAGGTGTGGAGCCCGCGCCCCCGGAATCAAGACCGCGCCAATCAGCAGGTCAGCCTCTGCTGTCGTCTCGGCAATGTTGTATTCGTTGGAGATGAGCGTTCGCAGACGGCCTGCGAACTGATCATCCAATGTGCGCAGGCGGTCGGCGTTGATATCGAGGAGCGTGACCTCGGCGCCTAAGCCGAGCGCGATTCGGGCCGCGTTGGTGCCCACGATCCCGCCCCCGATGATCGTCACCCGCCCGGGCAGGACCCCGGGCACACCGCCGAGAAGGACGCCGCGGCCGCCATAGGGCTCTTCCAAAAACTGAGCGCCGATCTGGGTCGCCATGCGTCCCGCCACTTCGGACATGGGCGTCAGGAGCGGTAGCGATCCGTCCCGCGCGGTCACTGTCTCGTAAGCGATGGCGGTGATGCCGCTCTCCAAGAGCGCCAATGTCAACACGCGCTCGGGGGCCAGATGCAGATAGGTGAACAGGACTAAATCGTTCCGAAAAAATTGATACTCGGCGGGCAGCGGCTCCTTGACTTTGACCAACAGCTCGGCACCGCGCCATACATCTCCGGCCTCTTCGCAAATCCGCGCCCCGGCCGCCGCGTACTGCTCGTCAGAAAAGCCGCTGCCGGTTCCGGCTCCCCGCTCCACCAGCACCTCGTGCCCATCCGCCGACAGTACCTTCACGCCGCCGGGCGTCATCGCGACGCGATTCTCGTCGGCTTTGATCTCCTTCGGTAATCCAATGCGCATAAAGAGGCCTCCCTGACACGTTTCGCCACGAATGCGGCTCAACTATATCACAGGGACGAGGTCCAATAGCTAGATACCGAATGGGGCCAGCCAATGGAGAAGAATCGGCGCCACGATCACCTCCAGCAGGCTTCCCAACACCACGGCCAAACCACCCGCCATGCTGACGAGCGTGTATTCGGCAAATCCTTCCGCGAGCGGATTGCGCCGCCCCTGCCGGCGCGCCGTGATAAGACGCCAGGAAAAGCCGAGGCCCCCGGCTCCGGCCGTGAGCCAGGCCGGCACCAGAATCACATTGGGAAGCGCCACGGCGATAAGCGCCAGCCAGAATCCGGCTCCGTGCAGGAGGCTCACGAACACACCGACCGCGAAGCCCAGCACGAACCCCCGGAAAAAGAGCGCCAGCAACACGAGCGGAAATCCCGCCACCGACACGCCCAGCAAGTAAATCAGGCCGAGCACTTTGAGATTCGCGACCAGGGCTCCCGCGTAAAGGCCCGCCCCTATCCCCGGCGAAAGCGCCAGGTCATGGAGAAATCGATTCAGTAGCAGCGTCAACTGGATCCGTTCCGCTTGGCTCAGCACCTGCAGGGCGAGGGCCCCGAGGAGGCTCCCCAGCACGAACGCGGCCAAAACCAGGGCCGCGTACGCTTCATGCCGAGCCCACCACCGGGAGAAAGGCTCCTCTGACCCCTGCACCATTCACACCACCCCTGTCCCGGTTGATCCAGGATATGGGCGTTCGAAAGACTCTATGCGAGAGGGTGTCGTGCAAGCCAAGCGGTGGCCCCCGTATGAAAGAGGGCGTTCAGCGGGGTCGAGTCCTCAAGAATCTGCCGGACCTGTTGGGGCGACAGCAGGAGGACTTCCATGCCCGCCGCCTCTTCTCCGGGCTCCCGACGCGGGACACCGGCCTCAGGATTGGCCGTCCAGAAGAAACTCACCACTTCGCTTGTATAACCGGGGCTTGGATAGAGATCAAAGAGATGTGACAGGCGACCCGCCCGGTAGCCCGTCTCCTCCGCAAGCTCGCGGCGTGCCGCCACTTCGGCATCTTCACCGGGGTCCACTTTGCCGGCGGGCAGTTCATACAACACCCGCCCCACCGCCGGGCGCTCCTGCCGAATGGCGAGGAGCGCGCCCTGAACGTCCACGACCACCGCCACCGCCGGGACCCGCTCCACAATCTCGTAGCGGCGCGTGCGGCCGTCTGGCGACCGTCGCTCGTCCACCCGCACCCGAAACGCGCGCCCGTCAAACACGGCCCCGTCCTCAGTCGTTGCCATCGGTCACGGATCCGTCGCGATCGTACGCCCTGATCTCACGCAGCCCCTGTCGAAACACGATCCGGGCCTGCCCGTCCCGTCCGGCGAAATACAGGGCGTCCCCGCCGATCCCGATGAGTTGCGCCTCCCACGTGGTCCCGTCCGTCGCGACAATCGCGAGGCGGCGCCGCTCGCGGAGCCACAGGCGCAGGACCCGATCGACCTCGTCGGTCTCCGCGTCAGACGCTTCGATCCCGGGATCTGTCCATCCCGTCCGGACGTAACGCCGCTCTTCAAACCCATCCATCACGGTAGTTGACGGCGGGCCTTGTCGCAGGCGTCCACGGTCGCTTCCGCCGCCGCGCGATGGGGGTCATCCACCACCGGGGCCGTCCCGCAGGCCACCTGCTCGCGACCCCGTTCACTGATGAAGGCAACCGCCACCGCCACCCAATGTGTCCCCGCGAGCTCCCAGGTCGCGACATCGCGCAGGGCGAAGGGCCCCGTTGTATTCATCTGCTCCACCGCGTCGAGGGCGGCCTCAGCCACCGTCCAGACCTGGTGGCTCGGCAGATAGCGCGACTCCCGCCTGCCCACGACCGGCTCCGAGCTGTCGTCGGCGCCGATCAGCGATACCTCCGCCACCATGCGTCCGCCCACGGGATCCAGCTGCATGCCGTAATACTGCAGCGTGGGCCGAACCCAGCCGTCCGGCTCGCGCACGCCGCGCACCTGTGCGACCGAGATCCGCTTATGGTCGAGGCGGATGCTGTAGCCGGCCGCCAGTGCACTCTCAATGTCGCGCACGACCTGCTTGGCGGGCCGACGGTCGGACGCCAGAACATGCACCTCCTCGATGAGGCCCATGTCGTTAACGGCAATACGACAACGCTCGATCCCGGGAAGCTGACTGATGAGTTCCTCGAGCGCTTCGACGGGAACCCTCTCGGATGTCGCCATACCGGAATTCAGGCCCCCTTTGCTGCCTATTCCGGAATATACGTCCTGCGAATACGGCCTATCAAATCCAAGCGCTTCAATGCGAGTTGATTGGCGGCCTCCGAGGGCGATATACCATTGCGATTGGCAATCTGGAAGATGTCGCGCAATTGGTCACCGATCGCGCGTACCCGCGCTAGGGCGCGCTCAGGGTGATAACCGTCGGGGTGAAACGCGTCCGCGACATTCACGACCCCGCCGCCATTGATGACGAAGTCGGGCGCGTACAGAATGCCGCGCTGCCGCAGCATCTCGCCATGGCGTTCCTCAGCCAGTTGATTGTTGGCCGACCCGGCCACCACCTTACATTGAAGACGCGGGATGGTGCTGTCGTTAAGAATCGCCCCGAGCGCGCAAGGGGCAAACACATCGCAGGGAACATCGTAAATTGCATCCGGCTCGACCCAGCGAGCGCCGAGACGCGAGGCCGCTCGTCGTCCGGCAGCTTCGTGAATGTCGGTGGCCGACACCGTCGCGCCTGCCTGCACCAGAAGCTCCACCAGCCCGCTTCCCACATGGCCGAGACCCTGGACCGCCACATGCCGGCCGTCGACGGTGCCTTTCCCGTCTACCGCCTCCAAGGCTGCGCAGATCCCCTCGTAGACGCCGCGGGCCGTGACTGGTGACGGGTCCCCGCTGTTTTCCGCCAGGCCCCCGACGTAACGCGTCTCCCGTGCCACCACCGACATGTCCTCGGCCGTGACGCCGACGTCCTCCGCCGTAATGTAGCGCCCCCCTAAGGACTGCACCAGCCGGCCAAAGCTCCGAAACAGGGCCTCGCTTTTGTCACTCTCGCCGTCGGCCCACAGGACCGCCTTGCCGCCCCCCATGTCAAGGCCCATCGCCGAGTTCTTGAAAGTCATCCCGCGCGAGAGCCGCAGGGCGTCGGTGACAGCCTCCGCCTCCTCCGCATACGGCCACATCCGGCAGCCCCCCAGCGCCGGCCCGAGCGACGTGTCGTGGATGGCAACTATGGCACGCAGACCGGTTTCCTTGTCGTACCAGAAGACGATCTCCTCGTGCCCGTGCTCTTTCATCGCGTCGAAAATGTTCATGGCTCGCCCCGAAGGGCTCCCTTCCTTTCCGGCCTCCGGGACCGGCCTTCCGATCCGGGTTATCCGGGGTGCGAACCAAGGACCTCCCGCGCTAAAGGAGGGCGACCGCAATGAGGTCGCCGCCCCCGTCAGGGGTCTCGAGGTACGCAACTCCGAGCGCATCATGGCACACCCACTTGCCCCTCGCAACCAGAAGGGGCGCCTCGTCGGCGCCCCTTCTTAGCTGGCTTTCATCTGGATGCGCAGTCGATCCGCCACCATGGCGATGAACTCGGAGTTTGTGGGCTTGCCCCTCTCCCTGTTCACGGTATGACCGAATATATTGTTAATGACGTCCACATTGCCGCGGCTCCACGCCACCTCGATCGCGTGGCGGATGGCACGCTCCACCCGGCTCGGGGTGGTGTGGTACTTGGTCGCAATCGACGGGTACAGCTCTTTAGTGACGCCGGACAGGAGATCCACACGGTGGATCACCATCATGATGGCCTCACGGAGGTAGAGGTATCCCTTGATGTGCGCCGGAATACCGATCTCGTGGATGATGTTCGTCACTTCCACATCCAGATGCCGAACGGGCAGCACCTGAACCCGAGTGCTTGATGCCCCAAGTTTCTCCGTCGGCGGCCGCTCCGTCCCGACCGAGCTGGCCAGCTGCCGGATGCGGCTTGCCAGCACGCTCAGATTGAACGGTTTTAAGATGTAATAGTCGGCTCCCAGTTCCAGTGCCTTCTGGGTCATCACTTCTTGTCCGAAGGCCGTCAAGACGATGACTTTAGGCCGCGGGCCCTCCCAATTCGCGAGGCGCTCCAGCACCCCGAGCCCATCCAGGTGCGGCATGATGATGTCGAGAACGACGACGTCAACCGTGTGCGCCTCGAGAAATTCTACAAGTTCTACACCATGATGGACGACGCCCGCCACGTCCAGGCCCTCTTCCCCTTGCACCGCCTCACGCAGGAGTTCGCAGAACTCCCGGTTGTCATCTGCAATCAAGACTTTTATGGACACGTCGGTCCCCCTCCGTCGCACACCTCGCCGGTGCGGTTTCACGTCCTTCGTTTCTTCCTCTCCCATCTCCTGCCAGGATTGGGAGCGGCAGACGGTCTTCGGTCGACTTGATTCGACATGTCTCGACCAAACGAAGGGGCAGGCCGCCAGAAACTCCCGTGGCGGTGCGGCTGCCGCCGCCATTCGCCGTCCCACCCTCCCGGTCGTGGCGAATAGTTACCCGTAATCCGGACCGGGAGCGGGCACACTGGCTCCGGCTTCCGGCACCAATACGAATAGGAAGGCCCCGATCAGGGAGGCCAGCGCCACCGTGCCGAACATGCCCGTAAAGCCGTGCACCCGATCGGCCACGGCCAGCAGGACGGGGCCAGCCGCTAGCCCCACCGACCGGAACACCGCCATCAGGGCCAGGGCTTCACCGGCCTGGTCGTCCCGGTACAGGGCGATCCCGAGACGGTTCAGGGGAGCTCCCATGGTGAGTGCCGTGGCGGCGCCCAGCACCACCATCGCCACCACGAAACGTGGCCACGTGGGATGCGGCCACGCCAACAGTATCCCTCCGACCATGGCCGCGAGGAGTCCCGACATGATGAGACGCCGGCCCCCCAGGCGGTCAACCATGACGCCTACCACGCCGGAGGCCACTGCACCAGACAAGGCCGCCGGGAGAAGCGCGAGGCCGGAGACAAATACCGAGACCCCCAGATCCCGCTGCGCCAAGGTCGGCACAAACACCACGGCGGACATATCAAGCCCGATAAGGGCGGCTCCGGCCATCAGCGCGACGCCCGAGTGCCGCACGAGCGGCCGCCAGTCGACAAAGGGCTGTACAGCCCACCGTTCCCGCACCAAGAAGAGCACCAGGCTCCCCACGGCCAGCACCGCAAATAGGATCCGCACGCTGCCACCGACTGCCAGCACCAACAGGCTTGAGGCGATAAACCCGGAAAACGCGAAGCCACCCGCGGCATCGGGAAGCGGTCGCGGCCTGCCCGGTTCTGCCGGCAGGCGCCGGCTCCGCCACAGGATCACGACGGCCAGCGGCGCATTCAACCAGAAGACGCTGGGCCATCCCACATACTGACCGAGCGCTCCCCCCACCACCGGTCCCACGATCGCGGCCATCCCAAACACCGCCCCGAACAGGCCTAAAGCGGTGCCCCGCCGGGCTGCGGGAAAGAGCCGCATGCCCGCTGCTTGCGCGTTCGGGTACACGGAGCCAGCCCCGGCTCCCTGGATGACGCGCGCCACCACGAACACCCCGAAAGTCGGCGACAGCGCCGCCAGCACGGACGCCACCCCGAACGCGACCAACCCGGCCTCAAAGAGCCGTCGATGGCCCACCCGGTCGCCGAGCGCCCCGCCCAGCACCGTCGCCACCGCATATGACACCGTGTACGCGGTGACGGTCCACGCCGTCCACGCCAGCGAGATGTGAAAGCCCCGCTCCAGCAGGGGAAAGATGGGCGCGATGACATTGGTGTCAAGGGCCCCGAGGAATACCCCCAGCAGGTAGATCGAAAGCGTGGGCCAATCGAGATTCAGACGCGCTCGCGCTGGCTTACGGCTCATGACGCATTGATGTCAAACAGGGCACGGCCTTTCTGCGTGAGCGGCAGCGACTCGACCGCCATATAGGCGGCGGTCGCAAATAGGACCGTCATGATCGAGACATGCAGGAGGTCAGCCGTGGTGCTGAGGTGGGACAACACCAGGTAGGCGCCGCTGAAAATCTGCAGCACGACCAGCGCCAAAGCGATGTGCGAGGCCCGATAGAGGCCCGGACGCTTCTGACGAAGGGGTCGCAGGTGCATGAAGACCAGCAGCACCAAGACCCCCGCCCCGAGCGCCGCCAAGCGATGGAAAAAGACGAGTCCACGCAGTCCCGCAAAGCCGGGCCACAGCATACCGCTGCAAAGGGGCCAGCCCACACAGGCCGTTCCTGCCCCGGTATGCGCCACCAACGCTCCCAGATAGGCAATACCCACCAGGTAGGCCATCAGCCCCCAGATGAGAAACTGCAGTCGGCCACCAACGCGATACGTGCGCTCCCGCCAGCCCGTAGCCTGTTCCGGCTCTCGGGTCATCTGATGGATAACGGCCGTCATGACGGCCGTGCCGGCAAAGGCAAAGAGCGCGAACCCAAAGTGGGTGGCCAGCACCGCGGGCGACTCCGCATGCACCACTGCGAGCGCCCCCACGACCGACTCGACCAGGACGAAGCCGAGTCCGATACTGGCCAGTATCCGCACTTCGGGCGCCCGGTACGCGATCCACGCCCACACCGCGGCTACCGCCACCAGGATGCCCGCCACGCCGGTAATCGCCCGGTGCGTATACTCGATAACCGACTGCACGCCCGGTCCCGGCAATACCCCCCCGTCGCACAGCGGCCACATGGGTCCGCATCCGAGAGCGGAATGCGTGAGCGTGTCCAAAAATCCTACCAGCACCACTAAGAACAGGGCCACCGTGGCCACGTCTGCCATGATCCGCAAGCGCGGTGCGCTGCCCTTTCGCAACGGCTATCCCCCCAGGAGCTTCAACAAATTGCCCGTGGTGGGACCGGGCGGGAAAATCACGTACAAAAGCAGGAAGACCGTAAGCCCCGTCGCTGCCGTCACCATCCAGCCGCCCGCCGTCCAGGGCGCGATCTTTCTGTGTAGCGAGAAGCGCCGCCGCAGGGCCCGCCGCCAGGTGATGATCCCGAGAATGGCCACGAAGGTCGCAAGCGTCGTATGTACGTCCAAAAAGGCCGTATAGACAGGTAGAATGCGCCGGGGACCGCCGAAGCTGGTGTCACCCAGCACGACCGTCTTGAACACGTAACTTAGAAAGAAGAGGCTGGCCGCCACGGAGCCCCAGAACATAAGACGCCGGTGCCAACGGATCTGCTTGTGGCGGATCGCGTACCAGCCGGCGCCGATCAAGAAGGCACTGGTCAGAATGAATCCCTCGTTAAGATCAGGCAGAAACCAAGACACGCGCACGCCTCCCCATCGTCAGCGCACGTTCGCGACCATGGCCACGAACAGGACCAGCATGTACACGAGTGAGTAGCGAAAGGTGCGCCGGGCCCAGCGGTCAGCGGGCGGCGCCTCCCGCAGTTGTGCCACCACATAGGCGACGAACCCCACTCCCAGCACGGCCGCCGCGGCCAGGTACCATAATCCGACCACGCCGGTTCGATAAAGCAGCAGCGAAGCCCCCACGAGGAGGATGGTATAGGAGAGCGCCTGGATCTTCGTTCTGAGCTCACCCTGAACGATCGGCATCATGGGAATGCCGGCGCGCCGATAGTCATCCTGCTTATAGAGCGCCAGCGCCCAGAAGTGAGGCGGGGTCCACAGAAAGATAATGAGAAACATGAGGACAGGCGCCAGGGCCACCCCGTGGGTCACGGCAGCCCATCCCACAAGCGGCGGAAACGCACCCGCCGCCCCGCCGATGACAATGTTCTGCGGCGTCCGCCGCTTGAGCCACATTGTATAGACCAGTACGTAGAACAGGTACCCACCGAGGGCAATGGCGGCAGCGAGCGCCCCAACCGCCGCCCATAGCACCGCTCCGCCGATCAGGCCGCCGCCGATCCCGGCCGCCAGTGCACGCGCCGGCGCTACCCGTCCGGCCGCCACCGGACGCGTCCGCGTGCGTTCCATCACCGGATCGATGTCCCGGTCGTACCACATGTTGACCGCGTTGGCCCCGCCGGCGGACAGCGCCAAGCCGAGCAGAGTGAACCCCGTCAGCGCCGGGTCCGGAACGCCTCGATTCGCCACGATCATCGCTGCATAGCACGTGATGAGCAGCAACAGCACAATCCGCGGTTTGGACAGCGCAACATAGTCTTGGACCGTCGTCATCACGCGACTTTCACTCCTTTGAGCGGACGCCGCCCAAGCGAAAGCCCGAGCCACAACAGCCCTATTATGCAAACCTGTGTCGTCGGGAAGCAAGTCAGCGGTAGAAGGCTGGCGCAAGCCGCCACGCCTCGATCGACGCCTGTACGGGATCATGAGAGAAGAACGGGCGAGCCCCCTCCCGGGCCAGTTCCATGAGACGGACCACCGAGGCGCGCGCCTGCGTACGGTCAACCGCCGCCCCCAGGTGCTCAGCATTGAAGTGCGCACGCGTGTACACGGCATCGCTTGTAAACAACAGCGGACCGTCGTCCGCCTCGACCAGGAGGGACTGATGCCCAGGCGTGTGGCCGGGGGTGGAGATGAGGCGCACGCCGACCGCGACATCGGTGTCCCCCCGAAGCCCGCGCCGACGCGCCTTCGGCCCGGGATCCCAGCCCGGATCGGGATAGTGCTGGGGATGGGCCGCCACCGCTTCCCATTCGGCCGCCTGACACCAAAACTCAGCGTTCGGAAAGCAGTTATTGGCGCCCGCATGGTCAAAGTGGAGATGCGAGTTCACCACCAGGTCCACGTCGCTCGGCCCATATCCGAGACCTGCCAACTGCGCCAGAATGTGGTCCGCCTCCCCCATCTCCGGCGTCAGACTGTCCACCTCGTCCCCCAGAATCGAGCGCGGGTTCCGGGCCAGGGCGGTCGAGCAGCCCGTGTCCATCAAAACAAGACCGGCCGCACACTCCACCAGGTAGGCGTAGACCGGCGCCTTGGCCCTCCGGCCGGAAGCGTCGCCCGGCGTGAGTGTTCCCACGTCGAGGTCGAACCGACCTAGCGGAATGATGAAAACACGCATCCGGATCCTCCTGCCCGTGCCCCATGATCAAGGGTTAGTGGCGGGCACAAATCGGCTTCAACCCCACGTAGTCGTACCCGTCCATTTCATAGTCCTCTCTTAGGGCACATCCTGCAACATCCATTCGGCATAGCAGCCATAGCCCACGTCCGGCCGCCCTACGAACACGTGCGTTACAGCACCCACCAGTTTCCCGTCCTGGAGGATGGGACTGCCGGACATACCCTGCACGATGCCCCCGGCCCGAGCCAGTAGGCGCCGGTCGGTAACCTGAAAAAGGATCCCCTTGGTGGCCGGCGCGGTTTGAGGGTAGGTGGCCAAGATGCGAATACCAAACCTTTGCGGACGGTTGCCGGCGATAACCGTCTCGATGCTGGCGGGACCCGGGTGAACCTGTTCGGCCATCGCCACGGGGACAGGCGTGTGCGGGCCGACGGCGGGCGGCCGGTCGAGCTGGCCCGTCAGTCCGAACCGTCCATTGGCCCGAACCGTGCCGCTCACCAGACCCGGGCCGGCCATGACCCCGATCTTTTCTCCCGGGCGACTGGCGGTCCCTGGAACGATCCCCAGTACCGAGGCCGCGGTGAGGCTGCCCGAGCGCAAGGGCGCGGGGCGGGCCGTCAAGCCGTCTGTGATGGAGTGACCGAGGGCCGCGTAACCGAGCGTCTGCGGATTCCAAAATGTGAGCGTCCCCACTCCGCTGGCCTGGGTTCGGACATAGACCCCAATCTGGTAATGCCCGCTGACCGGGTTGTAGACGGGCTTTACCACCCGCGTCGTCACCCCCCGTACTCCCGCATCCCGCAAAGTCAGGGACTGGTCATGCTCCCCCGCTTGCTCCGCCATCCGCATCAGCTCCGCCGCGCTCGTGAGGGCACGCCCGTCGGCGGACGTCAGGCGATCACCCGGCATAATCCCTGCCGCCCGCGCCGGATCAATCGAGCCAAAGGGGCCATTTAAGACATGATACCCCGTCACCACCACACCCCGGACCCGGACGACGACGCCGATCGACTGACCGCCGGGTACGACTTTGGGCGCCACGACCGCCCGCACCGGCACGCGCCCCACCGGGATGCGGCCGAATAGACGAAAACCAATCGACGATGGGCCGGGGCGCGAGGCGACCACAGCGGCCCGCGCTCCCTCTGTGCGGGACTGCAGACCCGGGCCCGCCGCGAGCGTGATGGGCAAGAAGGTGCTCCAGGGCAGCGCAACCGCCTGCCCTACCGGAACGGTCATCACCGCCGGCAGGGACGCCAGGGCCTTTACCGGCGCTGTCCCCATGGTTCCTAGGCTGAGGGCCGCCAAAACCAGGGCGCCCGCGCGTCGTATCATCGTAACGTTCTTGTCCGGCTTGCGGACCATGCGCTTCACCCCCCTTTGACTCGCTCGGGCGTGCGGGATGTCAGTCAAGCCCACGCCCCGTCTTTCTCTAAAGTGTCCGCGCGGAGGGCGGACATTGTGACACGGGACAAGACACTGTTTGGAGCCTGACGCACAAAAAACCGCACGCTATGGCGGACGACCGCCGAGCGCGCAGTTTTCTGGCAGCGCGTCTGGATTTCCTGTCGAATTTTGTGTCGCGTTAAGGGAGCGGTAGGGCCTGTCCCTCGCTTGATTCGCCCTTGGCATAGAGGGCGGCCGCCAGGGCTCCGGCCGCATCGGCCCGGCCCAGGTGGCGTTGCCGGTGCACCTGCTCCTCCCAGCGGCTCCTCACGAGCATGCCGCGCGCAACCTCCAGCACGTCGCGCGCATCATCGACGATGATGCCGAGTCGCTGCAAGCGCGTCAAATTGACGCATTCCTGGCCGGGCAGGTGGTGGGATACGACCAGGGGGATGCCGCCGGCGGCCGTCTCCGCTACGGTGAGGCCGCCGGGCTTGCTGACGACCAGAGCGGCCCCGTCCAACACCGCCGGCATGTTGTCCACGTAGCCATACACGGACACCGTGCGTCCCGAAAAGCGACGGCGCAGGCGGTTGTAAAGTCGTTCGTTCTTCCCACACACCACGCGCAGCGGCCGCGAGAGCAGAGACAGGCGGCTCACGGTGCGCTCGATCGGGCCCATGCCGAGACCGCCGCCCATCACCACCACCGGACCGTCGAAACGCGGACGCACGGCCGCGAATTCAGGACGGATGGGAATGCCGGTCACCCAGATCCGATCGTCCGGCAGGCCCCAGCGGGCCAGATCCTGGCCGATCGACGGCAGCCACACGGCGTAGGCATCAGCCTCGGGCTCGTACCAGAAGCGATGGACCGACAGGTCGGTCACCACCCCGACCACGCCAAAATGCCGATCATGCACACCGGCCCAGGCGGCCAGCGCAAACGGATGAGTGGCGATGACCCAATCCGGGCGAAATGTCTCGGCCGCTTGCTCGAGCACCGGCGACAGCCGCCGCCACCGATGCCGATTCACGGCCCAGGCTGTCTGCCAGCCATCGTGACTGCGATGAAAGGCGAGGTCATACGGAGTCGGAACGAAACGCAACGCCTTATAGTACGCGGTGCGTGCCGTGCCCGCATAGGCTTCGAGCGCGTGCGACCCCTGCACCGTCGCCCCCCGACTGATAAGCGCCTGGGCCACCGCCCGGGCCGCGCTGTCGTGACCGGTCCCGATCGGCAAACTGGCAATCAGCACCCGCACCGCCTCGATGTCCCCTCTCTTAACCGTCCTTCAATAAAACATGATGGTAAGCAGAATACCCCACACGGCGCCTGCAAGCACTTCGGCCGGCGTATGCCCGACCAGTTCCGGCAGGTGCGCACGGGGCCACTCGCCCCAACCCGGCTCCCGCTGCATGCGGTTCAAAAACCGCCCCTGGCGGCCCACGGCCTGCCGGATGCCGACCGCGTCGTACAAAACGATCAGGGCAAACACCATGACGATCGCAAATAAAGTGGAATGCCAGCCGCTGACGAATCCGACCGCCGTCGCCAGCGACGTCACCATGGCCGAATGGGAGCTCGGCATGCCGCCCGCGCCAACCGCCCGGCCCCAGTCCCAGTCTCGACGCAAGAGGTAGTGAGCCGGCACTTTCAATAATTGAGCTGAGAGGGAGGCGGTAACAGCGAGGAGCAGCATACGGTTCGTGGTCAAGAGGGCATGCGTGACGCTGTGGTAAAGCGCGTTCACGCGCTGCCTCCCTCCAGCAGCCGACGGGCATGAAGGAGCGCCGCCTCATCGCTGGAACCGGACAGCATGCGCGCCAGTTCCCGTTCCCGCTCCCGCCCTGAGACCTTCTCCACTCGCGCCTCCGTCAAGAAACCGTCGTCGTCGTCCCCACTGTCCGGCCCCTTCACACCGTTCAGACCGAACCGTCTGGCACGAAGCCGCCCCTTGACCAGGTGTTTTTGCGCTCGCAAATGATGGTCCGCCACCGCCGCCACCACGGCCTGATGGGTCACGGCCAGCACCATGGTGCCCTTCGCACTGAGCCTCTCCAACAGATCTGCCACCCGCCGGGCGGCTTGTCCCCCGAGCCCCGCATCCACCTCGTCAAAAACCATGAGACCGCCCTCCGTTTCGGCCACCGTGAGGGCCAGGGTCACGCGAGCCATCTCCCCTCCGGAGGCCACCTCCTCGAGAGGCTTCCAGGGGGCGGCGGGAGCCGAACGGAAGCTGAACCGGATGCCGTCTTCCCCGTGCACGGATGGCTCGACCGCTTCCACCTGCACTTGCAACGCCGCCCCCGGCATATCGAGCTCCTCCAAGACGGCGCTGACGGTCCGGCTGACCTCGGCGGCCCGCTGTCGCCGGGCAGCCGACAGGCGGGCGGCGGCGCGCTTGAATTCGGCCCAGGCCGCTTCCCGCTCGCGGCCGATGGCGGAAAGACGAAAGGCAGATTCCTCAAGACGCGACAGCTCCGCCCGGCGCGCCTCCAAGACCTCCAGAAGTCCTTGTGGATCGGTGCCATACCGTCGGGCGAGCCGGGCCATGCGGTCCAGACGGTCCCGGATGGCTTCGAGCCGGCGATCGTCAAATTCCACGGTCTCGGCAAGCCGGTAGAGGTCCCGGCGTACATCTTCCAAGATGCTCTCGGCAGCGGCGGCATCCTCGGCTACTTTGGCCGCCCCGGGGTCGTGATGGCTCGCATCCGCCAAGAGGCGTGTGGCACGGCTTACGGCTCCGAGCCCGCCCCCATCCAACAGCTCCGAAGCCTCGCGAAAGAAGCCGAGGAGGCGTTCGGCGTTCTGAATTCGTTCGGCTTCCTGCCGGAGATTCGCCTCCGTATCGTGGTGCAGTTCGAGCGCTTCGAGTTCGGCCACCTGCTCGCGCAGTTCGGGCAGGATCTCGCGCCGCCCCACCGCCGCCTCCAGGCTCTCCCGCTCCCGGTCGGCCGCGGCCACCCGCTGGTAAGCCTCTGTCACCGGCCCCGTCAGCTCGTCTCCGATGAGACCATCGAGCCACCGCCGGGCATAATCGCGGCGCAAGAGGCGTTGGTGCTCGTGCTGACCCACCAGATCCATCGCTTCTTGAAACAGCGGCCGCACCACACTCTGGGGGACCGGGCGTCCCTGAACCCGGAGGGTGCCGCGCCCCTCCCGTCCCCATTCGCGCGTCAGCACCAGGGTCTCGTCCGGATCAATGCCGAATCCGGTGAGAACCTCCCATAGGCTGGCGCTTGGATCGACGAAGAACTCCAGGGTGACCCGGGCACGATCTCCGAAGGGACCCACCCGTTCGGCGTCTACCCGACCGCCGATGGCGGCCTGGATCGCCCGAATCAGAAGGGACTTGCCGGCCCCCGACTCGCCGCTCAGCACGGTGAGGCCGTCGCCGAGCGACAGCTGCACGTCACGGAGGATGCCGACATTCTCGACGCCGAGTGCAACGAGCCGGATTGCCCTCATACCTCACGCCCCCGGCGCCAAGCCCGCAAGACATGATAGAAATTCCATTCCGGTCGCCGCATCAGTCCCACGCGGTCCGGATTGGCCTGTACGTGAATGACGTCGCCGTCCTCCAGACCGAAGCCCTCCTGCCCGTCGACCGTAAGCAGCGTCTCGCGGTGCTCCGCCCGGATACGCACCCGCACGCGCGCCGTGCCGCCCAGAACGATGGACCGGTCAAAAAAACTGTGGGGACAAATAGGAGTCAGCACCATGACATCAAGGGAGGGGCTCACGACGGGACCGCCCGCCGACAGCGAATAGGCGGTGGATCCCGTCGGCGTCGAGAGAATGAGCCCATCTGCCGGATAGGTGGTCACATAGGCATCGTCGACGATGGTCTCGAGGCTCACGAGGCGCGCAAACGGCCCTTTGGTTATGACCACTTCGTTGAGGGCGTTCACTTCGTGGACCGTCTCATCCCCCCGCACCACTCGTGCGCACAGGGTCACGCGTTCATCCATGACGAATCGTCCCGCCAAAAACGCGGACAGGGCGGGATAAAGGTCCGGCACCTCCACTTCGGTCAAGAAGCCCAGATGACCAAGGTTGACCCCCATGAGCGGCCGATTGTGGGGAAGGAGCGTACGGGCTGCACTGAGAAGCGTACCATCGCCGCCCAGCACGATCACGAACTGCACCTCACCCCACACCGGGGACTGAGGCTCGGCGCCGACCCCAGATAGGCCCACCACCTCGGCGGCCGCCGGCGGCAGCACGGCCTCTACCCCATGCTCGGACAGCCAATGGCAGAGCTGCCGCGTCAACGCCGCAGCCTGCTGCTTGTCCAAATTTGGCCAGATGCCAATGCGGCTCATGGCGCGGAATCCTCCCAGGCTTCCTGCACGACGGCTTCGACCGAGAGGGAGGCGGAGACGCCGCCTTTAATCGCGTACAGGAGAAACTCACGGTTTCCTTTCTGCCCGCGGATAGGCGACGGCATCAGGCCCACGACTGCGAGACCGACACGGGCCGCCGCGCAGATCGCGTGTTCCAGCGCGCGCACGTGATCTTCGGGGGCACGCACGATGCCCCCCTTGCCGACGCGCTCGGGCCCCAGCACAAACTGCGGCTTCACGAGCTCGATGAGGATCCACCCTGGCGCCATCACGCGATCGAGCGCCGGCAAAATCAAACGGGGATCGATGAAAGAGACGTCGACTGACGCCGCCGTGGGCCGCGGGCCGGAAAACAAGCCGGGCTCCAGATAGCGGGCGTTGACCCGTTCATGCACCTCCACCCGGGGATCCGCGCGAAGCCGGGTGGCCAGCTGGCCGTATCCCACGTCCACCGCATACACCCGCCGCGCGCCATGCTGGAGCCAGCAATCGGTGAAGCCGCCGGTCGAACTCCCGATATCGGCCGCCACGATCCCGTCAACCTCGATGGCATACCGACTCAAGGCGGCCTCCAGTTTCAGGCCACCCCGACTCACATAGCGGGCCTGACGTGCCGCCACCCGGACTTCCGCATCGCGAGTTACGGCCTGACCGGCCTTCTCCACCCGCGTGCCGTTCACGAACACGGCCCCCTCCATGATGTAAGCCCGGGCACGGGCCCGGGTGGGAGCCAGGGCGCGCTCCACCAAAAGCGCGTCTAAACGAACCCGAGTCTCCCCGCTCAGGCGCGCTTCTTGGTCGGTTCGACCCATCCCGCCACACTCTCCGCGATGCCCTCCGGCGTCAGTCCGTACAGGGCCAGGAAATGGGGCAGGGGCCCGTGATCGATGAACTCATCGGGCAAGCCCAGCACGCGGATCGGCGTCCGGATGCCGTGGGCCTCGGCCCACTCCAACACGGCCGCACCGAAGCCACCCATGCGCACATGTTCTTCCAGTGTCACCAAGAGACTGCTCTTGGCCGCTGCCTCCGCCAGGATGTCTTCATCGAGCGGCTTTGCGAAACGCGCATTGACGACGCCCACCTCGACCCCGGCCGCCTCGAGGCGCTCAGCCGCCGTGAGGGCGCTGTACACGATGGGGCCAAAAGCGACGAGAGTCACGTCCCGTCCGTTGCGAAGCCATTCGCCCCGACCCCAGGGCACCCCCTGAAGCGGCCCGGACACGTCCACCCCTTGCCCGGCACCCCTCGGATATCGAACGGCCACGGGCCCCTCCTGCTGCAGCGCCTGATACAGGAGCTGCCGGGTCTCCCCCTCATCCTTACCCATCGCGACCGACATATTGGGAATCGCGCGCAGATACGCGATATCGTATACCCCCTGGTGTGTCGCGCCGTCCGCGCCCACGAGACCCGCACGGTCCACGCCAAACACGACGGGCAGGTTCTGGTGGCAGACATCATGCACCAACTGGTCGTATCCGCGTTGCAGGAAGGTGCTGTAGACCAAGAACACGGGGCGCATACCTTCCGCCGCGAGTCCGGCCGCGAACGTGGTCGCGTGCTGTTCCGCAATCCCGACGTCAAACGCCCGGGTGGGAAACTCCTCTTGAAATCGATCCACTCCGGTTGAATCCGGCATGGCCGCGGTAATGGCCACAATCCGGGAGTCATGGCGCGCCATCTCGCGCAGAGTCGACGCGACCACGGAACTGTAT
>JAKATP010000174.1 GCA_021818685.1 Bacillota bacterium
TCCAGGTGGTGAAACGCAAATGCCGATATCACCACGTCGGCCGTGCGGTCGGGGAGCGGAATCGCGAGGAAGTGACCGGCCGCATACTGCCAGTCGGGATGTTTGGCGGCTGCGCGCGCGAGCATGCGGGGCGACAGGTCCACGCCGATGATTGACGGGCCACGGTCCAGGAAGCACTCCGCAAACAGGCCCGTCCCTGCGCCGAGGTCGACGACGACATCTCCCGGGCGGATGTGCACCAACGAAGCTGCCCGCTTGCGCGCCTCCGCATAACCCACGAGGACGCCTTCGGGATGCACCAGGTCCTCCTCGTACTCGTCGGCCCACTCGTCAAATTCCGCTCGCAAGGCGCGCAGCCGATCCGCACCGGGCTCGCTCACGGGCGTCACCCCCTCCGGATCGCCAGTGTACACGTGTGTCGTCCGTCGCGGTCACACGCCCGGAGCTCTCGCGGGTCGAGGCCGTCGCCGGTACGGATGCTCCCCTGTCCGAAAAAGGTGCGACGAGTCGGAGCCGGCATGCTACTGTGCCTGCATGGACGCGCAAGAGTTCGATCCGAACGTGTGCTATGAAGCCGTGCAAAGCCGCGACGCCCGGTTTGACGGCCGCTTCTTTGTGGCCGTGCTGACCACCGGCGTATACTGCCGGGTCAGCTGTCGTTCGCGCACGCCCCGGCGGGAAAACGTCCGGTTCTTCCCGAACGGAGCGGCGGCAAGGTCCGCGGGCTTTCGGCCCTGTCGGCGCTGCCACCCCGAGCTGCTGGACCCCGGGGCCCCCCCGACCGCCGCCGTGGTGCCCGAGGCAATGGGCGAGGTGGCGACGGCGCGTCAGGAACCGGGTGACCCGGTCGGCGTCGAAGGGCTGGCCCGGAGGCTGGGATGGAGCCCCCGCCATCTGCAGCGTCTGTTGGCCTCCGAGGCGGGACTGAGTCCGCACGACCTCTTGGGATTCTTGCGTCTTCATTACGCCCACCGCGCCCTTCGCCATCAGAGCTCCTTGACACGGGTGGCAGACGACGCCGGGTACCCGTCACTCCGGGCGTTGCAGGGAGCTGTGCGGCGGGTGTACGGGATTTCCCCGGGTGCGCTCCGCTCGCGCCTGCAAGCCGGGGGCGATGCCGGCCGTTTCGGACCCCCGCTGGCTCTGGAACTGCCGTTCGCCGGTCCCTTTGCCGCCCGGGAACTCATCCGCTTCCTGGCGGTGCGCGCGGTGCCGGGACTGGAAGCCGGCGATCCGGAAGGCGGGTGGTACCGGCGGGCGCTCAGGCTGGAGCATGGCCTGGGCCGGTTCACGATCACGGTACCGGCCGCGCTGCCCACCCACGTGCTGCCGGTGATGGTGGAGGTCGAGGCGGTCTCGGACCTTCCCGCCCTGGTGCGCGTGCTGAGAAACCTCTGCGACCTCGATGCCGACACCTCGGCCATTGCGCGTACGCTGGCCCGCGATCCTCGCCTGGCCGCGGCCGTGCAGGCGGCGCCGGGGCTTCGCGTGCCGGGGGAGGTGGACGGGGTGGAGATGGCGGTGCGGGCGGTGCTTGGTCAGCAGATTTCCGTGGAGGCGGCGCGGACGCACACGGCGCGGCTCGTCGATCTCTACGGGACGCGGATTTCGGGAGCCGACGATTCCGTCCGCGTTCTCTTTCCCACCGCGCAGGCTCTCGCGCACGCCGGTCCGGATCTTCCGGGCATGGCGCTACCCGCCTCGCGAAAGCGCACGCTCCACGGCCTCGCGCAGGCACTCTGTGACGGAACGCTACCGCCCCTCCGCCGGGGGGCGGATCCCGACCGGGTGGGCACGGCCTTGGAGCGCCTGTACGGGGTGGGGCCATGGACGCGCGCATACATCGCCATGCGCGCACTGGGCGATCCCGACGCCTTTTTGGCCGGTGATCTGGCGGTCCGTCAGGGATACCGGCTGCTCTATGGCCGGGAGGCGTCAACCCGAGAGCTGGAGCAGCTAAGCGAGAGCTGGCGCCCGTTTCGCGCCTACGCCACCCTCCACCTCTGGCACGCGCTAGGACCGAAGACGGGCGCGGGCCGGCCGTCCTTGACCCCGAAGCCCACACGGGAGGTGAGCCTCTCTTGAATCCGGACAATGCCATCGGCGCGGCTTCGCCGTTTCGAGCCGCCCTTGTAGGGGAGCCCACGCGCTATATGGTCATGGACGACGACAGTCCTGTCGCGCCGCTCCTGCTCACGTCGGACGGCGCATCGCTCACGGGCCTTCATCTGCTGCGCGGCCCCCGGGGGGGTATCGTGCCGAGCCCGGAATGGCTCTACGACACGGGCCCCTTTCGCGCTGTGGTGGCGGAACTGAAAGCGTATTTCGCGGGAGAGCTCACGATCTTCTCCGCGCCCCTCGCCCCTTCGGGGACCGCATTTCAGCTGACCGTGTGGGCGGCCCTCACCGACATCCCCTACGGCGAGACGTGGAGCTATGGGACGCTCGCCCGCCGGATTGGCCACGACCGCGCGTCGCGGGCCGTGGGCCACGCCAACGGGCGAAACCCCATCTCGATTCTCGTCCCCTGCCACCGCGTCATCGGCGCGGGCGGCGCGCTGACAGGCTACGGCGGAGGGCTTCCGGCCAAGGCGTGGCTACTTCGTCACGAGGCGGTGACGCGGGCTCGTCGTCAGGGCTTTGCGGTCGCGCCCTAAGTCTTTTAGCCTCCGAGGCGGCGCGTCGGAGGCTCCGAACGCGGGACGATGGGACCCCGAGCGGATGGAGGGGGCGCCCGTGCCGAAAAATTCGCCGCACACGCCAACGTCCGCTCCCGCCGCTCCGGTACAATGGCGGCGGAAATGGGGACGTGCATGCACAACGCTGTCCTGCGCCTCGAGAACCTCACTAAACGCTACGGATCCGTGCTGGCTGTCGACCACCTGAATCTTGAGGTGCCGCCCGGCCAGATCTTCAGTCTTCTCGGTCCGAACGGGGCCGGGAAGACGACGACCCTCGAAATGACGGAGGGCCTGCGACCACCGGACGACGGGCATGTGTATCTGGGCAATGTTGACGTCATCCGCCACCCAGCCGTGGCGCGGCTTCGCTTCGGCGTGCAGCTGCAGACGAGCGCCTTCTTCGAGCTTCTCACCGTGCGCGAGACCCTGGAGTTGTTCGGCAATCTCTACCCCGGTCCCCTCCCCGTCTCCGACCTCATCACCCGCATGGGCCTCGAAGAAAAAGCGGGGGCGCGGGTGGAGGCGCTCTCGGGCGGCCAGCGCCAGCGGCTCGCGCTCGGGGTGGCGCTCGTCAACGACCCCGAGGTGGTGTTTTTGGACGAGCCCTCGGCCGGCCTCGATCCCCAGGCGCGGCGGAATCTGTGGGATGTGATCCTGGGCCTCAAGGCGGAAGGACGAACGGTGGTGCTCACCACCCATTACATGGACGAGGCGGAGGTGCTGTCGGACCGGCTCGCCATCATGGATCACGGTCGGGTGCTCGATGCCGGCACCCCCCGCGAGCTTATCGAGCGCCACCTGCCGGCGGCCATGATCGAGCTGGACCCGGACGTCGCGATCGGCGCCGATCCGTCCGGCATTCCCGGTGTCCTGTCGATCGAGCGACGGGGGGAGGCAACCGTCCTCGTCACGGAGCGATTGGAAGAAGCGCTCGTCAGCCTCGTGTCCTGGGCCGGGCGGGAGGGGCGCGAGCTTCGTGGGCTCCGGACCCGGGGCGCGACCCTGGAGGACGTGTTCTTAAAGCTCACCGGAAGGAGCCTGCGCGAGTGAAAGCGACCTGGACGCTCTTGGCCGCCCTGATCCGGGTCACCGTGCGAAACCGCCAGGGCCTCTTTTGGACGCTGTTCTTTCCCGTGGTCCTGATGGTCGTTTTCAGCTTTCTCGGCAACTCGACGAGTCACATCAATATCGCCGTCGTGGAGGCACCCGGGACGTCCAGCCCGGTCGTGTCGGTGCTGAAGAAGTCGCCCGGCTTTGCCCTTCATCGCATGGACCGGACGCGGGCCCTGGCAGAAGTCCGCTCGGGTCAGATGGATGCGGCGCTCTTCATTCCGAACACGCGCACCGGCGGTGGGTCGAGCACCCTCACCCTCCGCTACAACAATGCGAATCTCATCGCGGGACAGGAGACGGTGGGATCTGTGACGGCCTTCATCGCCCAGGTGAACGTGGCCCTGTCCGGGCGGCCCCCCGCCTATCGGATCGCAGCCGCACCTATGGCGAAGTCGCGTGCCTCGACGTATCTCGACTTTCTCCTCCCGGGTGTCCTGGCCCTGATGGTGATGCAAAACAGCCTCTTCGGGATTGGGTCCGGACTCACCCGCTGGAAGGAGAAGGGCATCCTGCGCCGCTTTCGCGTCACGCCGCTGAAGCCGGTGGAGTTCTTGGGGGCGACGGTTTTAAACTACATCGCGGTGGGTTTCGCGACTTCCGTCATCATTATCGGGCTCGCGACCGGTCTCCTACATGCCACCGTGGTGCTGCCGCTGCTGGCACTCTTTCTCGTGCTCCTTCTCGGCATGGCATGTTTTCTCGCCATCGGCTTTATCGTCGCTGGCGTCGCCAAGACTCAGGAGGCGACGATCCCGATCGTGAACCTTATCAGCTTTCCGATGATGTTTCTGTCCGGGATCTTCTTTCCCGTCTCGTCCCTCCCGAAGACCCTGTCGCACATCGTCCATTACTTTCCGCTCACCTATGTCGCGGGCGCGTTGCGAGGGCTCATGTCAGGACAGCTCACCCTGGTTTCCGGTGCGATGCGGGCGGATCTCTTGGGCATGGCTGCCTGGCTTGTCATCGCCGGTCTCATCGCGGCGCGGGTCTGGCGCTGGGAGTAGGGCAAACGGTCTGGGAGTCTGTGCTGGCGCCGTCTTTATCACTTCTTAACGGCGGGAGGGGTTTAATGGGACTACCGGACCCCCGCCCGACGGGAGTCCCGGCGGGAGGCTGAAGCGTGAATCGTTATGGGTTGATGGCGGCGGGTGTCGCGATGACGGTGGCTCTGTTCGGCGGGGCCTACTGGGCCGGGACGGCGGTGGCGTCGCCGCCCCCCGTTGCCAGGGTGCCGAGCGTGCCGGTGCAGACCCTCGCGTCTCACGGCGCGAAGAGGGGCGGACTGCGCTGTCTTGACGCCCGCGTGCTCCGGGTCTTGACCCGGGACACGGCGCGTGCGCTCCACCTCTCCCCGCGGACGTTCCGCCAGGACCTGGCGCGCGGAAAGAATCCTGCGATGCTGGCCGTCAGTGAGGGGTCCACGGCCACGGCGCTGGAGACGACGGTGACGACAGAGCTTTCGGCGCGGGTGAA
>JAKATP010000175.1 GCA_021818685.1 Bacillota bacterium
ACCAACGTTACGGCGCTGCTCCGCGTCGCTCGGTCCGTCAAAAAAGCGCACCCCCTCCTCGCCCAGGCCCTGACCGGGCTCGTGCAGACACAGCCCGGATCCCGCGCGTTCACCCATCGCCGCATCAAGGAGGAACCCCATGTCCAAGACATCTCTGTGTGATCTTCCCAACCCTCTCTGCCAGTTCAACCGCCTCACCGTGGGCGACCTCCAGGCCGTCTACCCGCTGCTGGCCGCCCCGTTCCCGGATGAAGCCATCGAACGCACCAGCGGGTCCGAAACCGGCCGGGGCTACAACACCACCGGCATCGGCTACCAGTACATCGTCGACCGCTTCAACGCCGTCTTGGGGCCCGGCCATATCCGCACCACCGTCAACGCCCTCACGGTCAGCACCACGCAGACCGCCAAGGGCGAGACCATGTACCAGGTCGAATGCGATCTCACCCTCACCATCGGCAATTGGGTCGACGGCCAGTGGGACGTGCTCGCGGAGTCCCAGAACTACGGCGGCCATGACAGCCTCTGCGTGGTGGACGCCAAGAAAGGCGCCCGCTCCAACGCCTTCAAGAAAACCGCCGCCTTCTTCGGGCCCGGCCACGAGGCCTACTCGGGCATCCTGGATGAGGACGCCCGCCCCGCGGTCGTGTCCGACTTCCCCTCCGGCGAGTTCGCGATCCGCCTCAACGACGGCTCCGTCGTGCAGAAAACCTCGAAAGACGGCAAACCCTACAGCCTCTTCACCGGCATAGCCGCGCCGGAAGGAAACGTGCCGGGCTGTCTTCATCGCCCACCTCGGGTCGTGGCCGCCCGCGCTCCGGTCCCTGCCACATCCGACCCCGGGATCTTCGGAACAGCCATCGTTTGCGACCGGTCCGGCGGAACGGTGAATCGGAAGCGGCTCCCGGGCGTTGAGATAGGGAAAATCCCCCGTCCGTCTACCGCCTACGGGTGCACGAACCGACCATGACCTGCGCCGGCTGCCGACGTTCTGTGACCCGGGGCGCATCTCATTTCCTGTGAGTCCCGGGTCGCCGGCGCTCGCGACAAAGTCTTTGTGCGTGTCATCGTCTCCACACATCAGATGTACCGGTCGGAGACTTCGACTCCGGACGAGCTGCCGGCCAGCCGATGCGCCCGGCCTCCCTGTCACCCAGGAGTATTGCTACGGATCCGGTCCGATGCTGCACCAGTCGCCAAGCCTGAGGCCGGATACGGCGGCTGAGACTTGAAGGTCAACGCGGCCGGCGCCGGTCCGGGGAGACCCGTTCGACAGGGGGTGAAGGCGCGAGAGACCCTCATCCGGCCGCCGGCTCCGGGTGGGCTGAGGACGGCGCGGGAACCCTGCTCTCCTCTGACCCCCCACCGGCACCGGCGACGCGAGCGCGCACCCGAGCGACACCTTCGCGAGTTCGAGGGGAGGCGCGTCCGACAGATACTTACCGCCAAAGGGCGCGTCGCGCGATATATTGAGCCTGAGAGGAGGACGCACATGGCCCGGATAGCATTTTGGATCACGGCAGGACGCGACCAGGAGAAGAAGGCGCTCACCGGCCTCAGACTGGCGGGTCGCCTGAGGAGCGCCGGTCAGGAGGATGTACGGGTGTTTCTGTATGGGCCCGGACTCGAAGTGGCGGTGGATGGTGGCGAGGGCGAGGCCGCCCTGCGGGCCTTAAACGGCGTAGCCCGGGTGCAGGCATGCCCCCATAACGCCACCCACCAGGGAATTGCCCATGAGCTGCTCCTGGATCGCGGAGTCAGTCTGGACCAGACCGCCAGTGCCACCCTCATCGACTGGACTGAAGCCGGCTTTCAAATCATCGGCGTCTGAGGAAATCGCCCCGGCGTGCAGACGTCGGACCAAGCCGCGAGGCGGCCCTTTCCGCCCTCGGCGACCATGGCGAAGGAGCCTGAAGGCACCGATCCCGTCTACACGCTGCCGGAGGCGATGTAGGGGGGAATCTCCACGCCCGCGGGCAGGGCCGGATCGGGCTCCGGCTCTCCGCGCACGGCCCGGACCGGTATGACACCCGCCCAGACGGGAAGGTCCATATCCTCGGCCTCGTCGATGGGCGGACCGCTGCGAACCTTGGCCGACGCTGACTCGATTCGAATCGCCACGACGCGCGTCGCGCGAAGCTCGGTCGCGTTCGGCTGACGAGCGTCCGCCCACCGACCCGGCTGCACCTTTTCCACCAGCGACCGGAGGGCGCGGAGCTTCTCATCCGGGTGCGTGACTTCGTACGCCTGTCCGAAGACGACGACCGACCGATAGTTGAGCGAGTGGTTGTAGACCGACCGCGCCAGTACCAGTCCGTCAAGCTCGGTCACGGTCACGCATACCGGAACCCCCTTGGCCATGGCCTTCAGGAGGCCGGACGCTACCGCGCCGTGCAGATACAGGTGGTCGTCTACCCGCACGTGCAAGGTGGGCAGCACGACCGGATGCCCGTCGCGGATGAATCCGACATGACAGACGGCTCCCGCGTCCAGGATCGGGTACACGGTCTCCGCATCGTAGTGTCCCCGCTCCGGATGGCGGCGGACCCGGATCTGTGCCGGCGGCTTCTCGGCCATGGCGGTCGTTTCCTCCCTGACTCCCGGCCCTGGCCGGAGTACGGCTTCTGTTGAGCAATCCACGCCCGTCTCGTGTCATCGCACCGGCCACGGATAACTCGGGGGAATCCTTGGCTCAGGCTGGACCGACGCGGCAGCATGGCCACCGCCTCCATCGTAGCCGTGAGTCGTAGAGGACTCCTCGTCCCGAGCGTTCGATCGGGTCGTATCCTGCCTAATCGTCTCGATCTCGAGCCGGAGACTGTTGACCGCGGCGTCGGGGCGCGGTCCAAGACCGCGCCCCCACGCCGACACCGGTCGGGGCATTCCAAGAGCGCATCTATGGCCGGGTTACCCCATGGGGAATAGGTCTCTATACGGCGGCGGCACCGGGACGATTACCGGGCCGTCATCCCGTCCCACGCAGTCGAGCCCGTGCCGGAACTCCCCCCGGGCAGCGCCACGAATACTTGCCGCGAGTGTACCATGGCGCACCCTGTGCCGACTCTGCCCGCGTCAAAAACGCGTCGTGTTAGTGGACGGCGCCCCGCGCTGTCGTCATCGCGTTAGCCCGACGTTGCCGTGTGATAGGCAGGTGGAGAGGGGCCACCCGGTTAAGCGCTTTCCACCGCTGCTGCCGGACCCTTTTTTGTAGACGCCTCGCTCTCCCCTGTAGTTACGTAAGGGGCTGTCCGGAGGAAGCAGGGATTATCCGCCTCCTGACGGGCTGAACCGGTATGGAAACGCTCCCAACCCGCCTCGAGAGCAACCTCGACATCACACCAAGCACGTCAAGCATACCCATGGTGGTCGGAGAGGAGACGCTGGCCGCAGGATCCACGGGCATCGCCAACCGAACATCTAACCCATCGATCCGGTGGACGAGCGGGACTCGCGGAGAGTAGTCCGGCTTACAGCGGGCCAGATCCCAACGTCCCGTGAGCTTCGGGGAACGGACCCGGTGGCCGTCGGTGAACGCGACCCGGGTGCGGTTCCCGGAAAGCTTCCACCGGCCCGGCTCGCCCGATCCTCCAGCGGTGAAACGACGGCTGCGACGGTACCCTTTCGTCCCGGGTCTCCTGCGCTTGATGTGGTCGTAGACGCGGGTGACAGCACACCACACAAGGGTCCTTTCCGGTCCAGGTTCAGATGGGATCGCTGTTTTAAGGCACCAGGCGCCCGGGATGGGTGCGGGCAAAGATCCGGTGGTCGCGCCACACGCCGTCGATAGCGAGATACGAGCGGGCCAATCCCACCTCTTGGAAGTCATTGCGGCGGATGATCGCAATGGAAGGGGCGTTGTCCGGCAGCACGGCGGCCTCAATCCGGTGCAGGTCCAGTTCCGAGAACGCGGCTTCCACGACTGCGGACACCGCAGCCGTCATGATGCCCCGGCCCCAATGACGGGCCGCCGTAGCGTAGCCGATGTGTGCGTTCTGAAACGCGCCCCGCACCACGTTGTTGAGGTTCACATGGCCGATGATCTCCTGGTCATCGGTGATCACAAAGCCATACCGGCGGTCCGTCTCGCCATCGAGCAGCACCTCTTCCATGAAGGTGTGCATTTGTTCTACCGAATAGTAACCGGGCGGATGCCGCGGTTCGAAGGGCCGAAAGACATCCTCGTTCTCCAACCGGTAGCGAAGGTAGCGAGCCTCGTCCTCGCGCCGTACGGGCCGCACGCGATAGCGCCCTCCCAAGATGTCTCGGGCTGCCGCCCGCTTCATACCGAAGACCCCTCCCCGAACTTCTTGCCCCCATCACGTGGGTGTGGGGGGCGAGGCAGGCCTTCCCTTCGCCACCCAGTCTGGCCCCCCGGCCACACGGCGCCAGGGAGCTTTCGGGAAATCCTGACCGCTGAGCCTGAGGGCCCAGAATGGCGGTGGAAGACAACACACGCCGGCCGGCACGTCACCAAACAGGCTTTCATCACGAGCCCTATTCTAGTGGACGGCCCCAACGGGTCGATGACCCATGGTGCGAAATCGGCCGGAGCCGCCCCCACGGTTGACGGCCAAGTCGACGTGTGCGGATCCCCTCCGTCTGTCTGTCTGTGCTGAGAATGTTCCCTCCACCGCTCCCAAGGCCATGCACGGCGGCAAACCGGGGGACAGGAGGGCGCCGTGGACCCCGGAAGCTTGCCCGCTATCCCAATGACGAGACAATGGCGAGGGGTGTGGCCAAATAGTTGACGGAGACCATCGCGGGCCGTCGGCTGTTCGGCGAGGCCCCGGACATGGAATACGAGTTCTGGGAGCTCGGTCGGATGACGGGGACAGACTCGGCGCTGCACCCTCTGACTCTCCGCGATCTGGCGGCGGCGCTGGCCGTGAGTATGGCCGCCCCCGGCTCGACCGGCTGCGGGTGGGACGCCGCCAGTATCAGCCCGCTGACCGTCGTGTATTATGCTGGGCAGGGGTCGATTTTCCGGGAAGCCGTCCACGCATTCCTCAGCCGACGCCACGATCCCACGTTCTCCCGCGCTCTCAGTTCGTTGCCGAGGCACGCGCCCGGGCCGAGCAGGATACGGACTCCTTTTTTACCGATCGGCTCGACGCGCTCCAACCCTTCTAAGGACAACTCGACCGGTGAGATGCCTCGCTCCTTGACGTGGATTCATCGGACATCGAGCTCCGCTGACAGAAGGAGGACACGATCGAATGACAGCAGGGGTCAGTCGGATA
>JAKATP010000176.1 GCA_021818685.1 Bacillota bacterium
AGGAAGGGCCGCCCACCTCTCGCCCATCCCCCTTCACCAATCTCCGTAGCGTGATGGCTTGCTCGCGGACGCGCATGCTTGTGAGCTGGCCGGCTCTTCTCCGAGGGATGCTCACGGGTCGGTCCCGTCGCGGGCCTCCGCCCTCACCCGGCGCCGCCGACTCCGTGTCTTTATCTGCGCGACGGGTAGTATCCTGCGCGGGTCACCGACGCCCTAACGAGGCGGAAGTCATGGGTCCCGGCGTATTACACCCGCTTCTGGCCTTTACGAGCAGCCGACCCGCCGTCGAAACCCGCCGGGCCCCAGAAACCGTTCCCCCCATGGGCACTGGCAAGTGATGTGAGCGGTCCGGATCGTGCCACCACGCTAGCGGTTCCGAGACCGGAGATTCTTGCCAAAGTCATCGGGGTATGGTAATCATTGGCAATCCCTAGTCGAGGCGTTCAATCCGGGCGCTTCCTTCACTCGGTAACGCCCCGTGAAAGAAGGCAGGACATGCACAGAAACCGGGCGCCCACCGCGCATCCCCGCTCCCGCCGCTCGTCCGCTCGGTGGTGGGTGGCGGCGGGCGCGAGCCTCGCTCTCCTGGCGGTCGCGAGCGGCTGCGGCAGCTTAAGCCCCACGGCCGCCCCAACACCGAAAAGCATCACGCTGGTGGGTGGCATCCAGACCGAGCCCAACTGGTGGTTCCCCATCGTACCGGAGGCGTTCAACGGCACCAACAACGACGGCATCGGTCTTATGTACCGTCCGCTCCTCTGGATCGCGAATAACGGCACCATCGACTTTACGCGCTCGATTGCCGACCACATCACGGTAAGCCGCCACGATACGGTCTTCACGCTCCAACTGAACCCCCGCTGGCACTGGTCGGACGGCCGCCCGATTACGGCCGCAGACGCGCTCTTCGGCTGGAAAATCTACCACGCCACGGCCTCGGCCAGCGCCCCTTGGCAGAACTCTGCCATGGGTTCCCGGTCCCTCGATGCGGTACGGTCGGTAACGGCGCGCGGGAGCCGTACCGTGGTAGTCACCCTGGTTCACCCCTACAATCCGCTCTGGGCAGAACTGGACGTGCTCAACTACGCGAGCCCCATCCCCCACTTCGTGTGGGACCGGTACGGCAACATGACCCGCGAGCTCAAGTGGATTTATTCGGTCGGCAACAAACCCTTAAACGCCGTGTTCCGCGTGATCGACGGCCCCTATGACGTCCGAAAGTTCGTGTCGGACGAGTACTGGACCATGCAGGCCAATCCCGCCTACAGCGGCCACCGCCCCGCCGTGCAGACCCTCGTGTACGAATACGACACATCGAGCGACAACGTGTTCGTCGGGCTCCGCAAGGGCGTGTACGCCACCGCCAACCTGCCGACGCAGTACTACGCCTCGGTCAAACAGCTCCGCCAGTATCGTATCGCCACGAACGGCTACGACTTCAGTTTCAACATCATCCAGCCCAACTTCTCGCCCCGGACGAAGACCCTCGGCGGGCTCTTCAACAAACTGTACATCCGTCAGGCGCTGCAGATGGGCATCAACGAACCGCGCATCGCCCGCGTCTTCTACAAAGGATTTGCGATCCCCGACTACACGGTCGTGGCGCGTCGGCCGCAAAATCGCTTCTATGACACCCGCATGCCGGTCTACTATCCCTTCAATCCCCGACACGGCAAGGACCTCTTGGAGGCCCACGGCTGGCACCAGGTGAACGGCGTGATGCAGAAGAACGGCCAGAAACTCGCCTTCCAGTTCATCTACATGTCGGGTTCCACGACAGACGCCGACATCGTGCAGTACCTTCAGCAGACATGGGCACAAGAGGGCATCGCTGTCACCCTGCGGCCGATGCCGTTCAATCAAATTCTCGCCATCACAGCCACACCCAAGACCGCCAATCAATGGACGCTCGTATACTGGGGCGCCGGATGGTACGGCGGCCTCGGCTACCCGTCCCTGAGCCTCTTTGAGACCGGATCCGCGGACAATTCCGAGGAGTACTCCAACCCGCACCTCGACGCGCTCATCCGTCAATCGCTCGCTCCCGGCACCCCGACCGAGGCGATTGCCCGCCTCTACGCGTACGAACAGTACGCCGCCCAACAGCTGCCCGCGCTGTTTCTCCCCGAGTACATCGGGGTGGGCACGCCGGCTCCGTTTCACGCGGTCGTGCCCTGGCTTCACGGCGTAAGCCGGTATCATGAACCGGTGGCCGGCGGAAGCGAGCCGTGGCGGTGGACAGTCAGTGCGTCCCGGTAGGGGTGGGCGCCCGCCCGCCCCATGAGAAGCGCCAGGAGAGTCCGTAAAAGCTCTCCTGGCGCTTTACCCTTGACCCCGCACTCCCTCTCTCTACACCACGATCGCGGGGAGACTCGCCTTACGCGCCTCGGCGTTGAAGGAAGCCACCTCCTCGGCCATGAAGCTCTCGACCCGGCGAAGCTCCTCGGCCACCCGCGCCTCCAGGATTTCGAGGGCCTCGTAGGTCTGGGAAGTGGGGCGCGCATCGGCCGAAGCCGCCACCCGAAACAGGTGGGCGACCGCCGTGTTCAGCATGGGAGGAAAGTTGATGTCCTCCTCGAAGTCGGCCCACCGCCACTGCACGAACCGGTCGCGAATCTCCTCAGCCCGATTCGTGACGGCGGACAGCCTCTCCTGAAGTCCCGCGGCATCAGAGAGCGTGCGAAGATACCCCTCCCAGGCCCCCGCCTGGGCAAGAACCGCGGCAAGCCGGTTATACGCCTCATGGATTCGGCTTACGTGGTCCCGCACCCGGACCAGAAGCCGAAATTGCTCCTCGTACTCCGCAGCCGTCGTAAAGACGTTCGGTGGGGCGAGAAGTCGGAAAGCGACCTCCTTATGATGGTCCCCCGCTTCCACGCTCACCGTGTACACGCCGGGGGGCGCCAGCGGCGAGAGTGCCTGCGCGGACTCGCCGGATTCGGCCAGGGGCGCGGCTCCGGGATAGCAGGCGTCCCACACGACGCGATGGCTCCCTGCCGTCGTTCCCAGGCGGGGAGTACGGTCGCCCTTCTTCCGCTCCCCGCTTGTGAATGCGGCTGCCGTGACGCCCCGCCCATCGCTGACCGTGAGCGTCACGGCATCGACGTCGTGCTCCAGATAGTACTGGAAGATCACCCCCGGTACATTGGTGCCGGCGTCAAGCCACACGGGGGGATCACCGGTCTCGGGACGCTCGGCCATGTAACTCCCGGCTATCAAAATCGGAAGCTCGGCCGTATCGGGAATCCGCCGCAGACGCCGGTGGCGTCCTACCGTGGTGGCCCGCACGGTGTCGCGCGGGGTGAAGAGGCGGAGCGCACCCGACGCGGGGTCGGCGGCGAGTTCGCGCAGCGGGGTGAGGTCGTCCAGGATCCAGAAGGCGCGCCCGTGGGTCGCCGCTACCAGGTCCGTGTCCTTCACCGCCAGGTCATGCACCGGCACCACCGGCAGATTGAGCCGGAGCGGTGTCCAGTGCGCTCCCGCGTCGAACGAGACGTACACCCCCCGCTCCGTCCCGGCGTAGAGCAGCCCGGCCCGGGTCGGGTCCTCTCGGATCACCCGGGTGTACTCATCCGGGGGGATCCCGGTCGTGATGGCCGTCCAGTGCGCCCCGCCGTCCGTCGTCTTGTAGAGATACGGCCGCGGGTCATCGAGCTTGTAGCGGTGCGCCGCCACATACGCCGTCGCGGCGTCGTGCGCTGACGGCTCGATGATGCTGATGCAGGTCCATTCCGGCAGATCCGGCGGCGTCACCGCCGTCCAGCTCCGCCCCTGGTCGTCGGAGCGGTGGATCAGCCCGTCGTCGCTGCCGGCCCACAACAGCCCCGGGGTCACCGGCGACTCCTGGAAGGCAAACACGGTGGCGTACACCTCGACCCCCGTCTGGTCGAGGGTGATGGGCCCCCCTGAAGGCCGCAGCGTCTCCGGGACGGCCCGGGTCAGATCCGGACTCACGACCGTCCAACTCTGGCCCGCATCGGTGGAGCGGTGCACGTGGTTCGAGCACATGTACAGCACGGCGGGATCATGGGGCGAGAGATGGATGGGGGAGGTCCACTGGAACCGGTAGGTGTAGGCGTCCGCCGCCACCCCCGCCGTCTTTTCCGGGTAGACGGAGATGTCGCGCAGCTGGTGGGTGGCGTGGTCATAGCGGGTGAGCCGCCCGCCCTCGCCGCCGCCGGAGCTCCCGGCGTACACGATGTCGGGGTGCCGGGGGTCCACCTGAATGTAGCCCGACTCGGCCCCGCCCACCTCGTACCACTCCCGGTCGGTGAGAGCCGGATAGTGGCTCGCGCTCGGGACGGTGATGGTGGAGTTGTCCTGCTGCGCCCCATAGACCCGGTAGGGAAAGCGCGTGTCGGTCACCACATGGTAGAACTCGCTCGTCGCCTGGTTGTGGATCGACGACCAGCTCCGCCCGCCGTTGAACGATACCGCCGCCCCGCCGTCGGCCCCATGAATCATGCGACGGGAATTTGTCGGATCGATCCAGAGATCGTGATGGTCGCCGTGAGGCGTATAGATGCGAAAGAAGCTATGGCCCCCGTCGACCGACTTATAGAACCCTTCGCTGAGGATGTAGCAGGTGTTCGCATCGCCCGGGTCGGCAAACAGGTGGGTGTAGTACCAGGGCCGTGCGCGCGGCCCCAGGGAGTGGTCCACCTGCTGGAAGTGGCGGCCGCCGTCGTCGGAGCGGTAGAGCCCGCCCTGGTCGCCGGCCGCTTCCACCATGGCCCACACCCGGTCCGGGCGGGCCGGCGAGACGGCGACCCCGATGCGGCCCAGCACCGTGTCCGGAAAGCCGGCCTCAACCCCAAGTCGGGTCCAGGTATCGCCACCGTCCCGGCTCACATAGAGGGCCGACTCCGGTCCGCCGCTCACAAACCCCCAGGGCGAGCGCCGGCCTTCCCACATGGCCGCAAACAGGATCCGGGGATTATGCGGGTCCAGGTGAAGGTCGATGGCCCCCGCGTTCTCGGAGACAAAAAGCACCCGCTCCCAGTGCCGGCCCCCGTCTGCGGAACGGAACACGCCCCGCTCGGCGTTGGGGCCGAAGGCGTGGCCGAGCGCCGCCACGTACACGAGATCGGGGTGTTGGGGATGAATGCGGACCCGGCTGATATGCCGGCTGTCCGCCAGTCCCCGGTGACTCCAGCTGCGGCCGCCGTCGTCCGACCGATAGACGCCGTCGCCGAAGGAGACGTTGCCGCGGATGCAGGCCTCACCCAT
>JAKATP010000177.1 GCA_021818685.1 Bacillota bacterium
GGACCCCGCCAAAGCCCGCACCCTGTTGGATGCGGTACTGACGGAGTGGGCGGACCGGGCGGACCGGGCGCCCCAGGCCGCGAAGGTCCTCGAGGGGGCCTTTGAGGCGGCCACCGCCATTCTGGTCTTGCCCGAGCGGTACCGCCAGCGCCTCCGCACGACGAACGCGCAGGAGCGGCTCAACGAAGAGATTCGCCGGCGGGAACGGGTCATCCGGATCTTCCCGAACCGGGACTCCGTGATCCGGTTATTGGGGGCCCTGCTGCTCGAGATGCACGAGAAGTGGACGACCGGGACGCGCTACCTCGACATGGAGGAGTATGAGGCCTGGTCCGCGGAGCGCGCCGACTCGGCGCCGACGGGGACGGTGGTGGCTATGCGCTGACCATCACCGAGGGCGGGGAATTTACAGCAGTTTTAGGACTTGATCGGATCGCCTGCGGGTACTTAACGCGTGAGTTGACCAGATCCCACAGGTCGTCCACCGGCCCCCCGGCGTCCCGTAGCTCCTGGACAAGGGACGTATGAGACATGTTCATGGGAGCGTTCGCCAAAGACTAATTACTCCACTGGTCACCAGTTCCTGAATTGTTTGGCCCAATTGAACCCGCCGTTCCCTATTACAGGATTGCTCAGATCCACACCGCACTTGACTACGTCTGCACTCCACGGCCGATATCCACCACGTTCCACCATCTTCGACGCCGCACAGGTTATGAACTCCAAGTCTCCCGAACTGCACCAAATGCCCCAAACCACCTGCCTGTCTCACCAGTCAAGTCGATACCGAAAGCCATCTTGGTCCTCATCTGAGACAAAACGCATACTGGCAAGGGTCCGGTCCTCTGGGCGACGCATTAACCACACGGCCAAGTTCACGGTCCCGGGGTGGCCGACAATCTTGGACACGTACTCAAATAAGTCTGGCAGGTCCACCCCGAGCCGTTTCGCGCTGTCTTCGAGAGGCGCCATGACCATCAGGCTCTCATGCCTGTTCTCATCCAAGCCCCCGACCACCAGTGCCACGGTCGCCCCTACAAGCAACTTCGGGTCATGACGACGCACAGCCAGGCTGGCCATTCGCTCGGCATAAGCGCAGAGAACGCGCCTGGCCTGCTCCGTAACAAGCGGCCGTACCCCCGCAACTGCCGACGGACCCCCGGTGACTAAGGTGGCGACGAAACGTGCTACCTCCTCATCACGGGGGTCGGGCAGGGGCGCTGGGCCGTACCCATGGAAGGGCCGTTGAGCGTCGTCATGCGGGTCGAACATACGTCCCTTATCCCCCCGGCCGGAGATACCAGCCTTTCCACGTGTAGCCTTCGCCCACAAACTGCTGAAGCTCTCGGGCAAAGACTGTTGGCCTTTGATACGTGGTGTCCCATAGGTTCTGCCATGTCGGATTCGATGCGACGTACACAGACATCTTACGATCTATCACACTCCGAACCCACTGTTCCGAAAAATGCTGACGGGAAAGGAGGGTAGGGCCGCCGTCACTCAGGCCCGGGCCTTGGCGGCGGCACCGGGGCCGGGAAGCGGGATTAGGAGGCGGCGGTCAGCGTGACGCGGTAGCCCAGCCCTTCCAGTCGTTTGACCGCTTGCCGTCGGACGTGCTCCTGGTCGCGCCGGTCGAAATAGTCCACGCCCAAGTCGGCATAGGGTTGGTGGCGCTGCAGGATATACCAGATGTCCCCCACGATACTGTGCGCCACGATGACCGCCGCCCGTTTCGCGCCTTGGGTCCGTACGGCGCGGCGGTATTGCGCCCCGAGATAGGTGGCCTGGGTGCGTCCCGCGGCTTGGGCCGCTTCCACCAAGGCCGCACGCAGACTGCGGTTTCCCGGGATGGTGCGGCCCGACAGGCGTTTGCCCGCGCTCTCGTGGTGGCCCGGGGCCAGCCCCACCCATTTGGCCAGGGCCGCCGGGCTGCGAAACGGGGCCACCGTCGGGCCGATCTCCGCGAGGATGGTCTCCGCCGTCCGTCGCCCCACCCCCGGGAGACTCTCGAGCAGTGCCCGGGTCGCCTCAAAAGGGGCGAGCCGGCTCGCCACCTCCGCATCCAGCTCCGCCAATTGGCGGTCCCACTGCGTAAGGTGCCGCAACTGCTGGCGTAAGAGGAACTGCTGGTGCGCGCCCATGAGCCCCTGCAGCGCGCGCTGGAGCTCCGCCGGCGTGGCGCGGAGCCGGTCGTCCGCCAGGGCCGCCAGGGACTCCGGGTCCGTGATGCCGTCGGCCAGCGCCTGCAGGATGCGGGTCCCCGAGACGCCCAGAACGTTGCTGACCACCGACCCGAGCTTGATGTTGGCCCCTTCGAGGACCTTCTGGATCCGGTTCACTTCCCGCGCCCGCTCTTCGATGAGCGACTGGCGGTACCGCGTCCGCTCCCGCAGTTCCCGCTGGGGGCGGTCGGGGATGAAGCTGGGCTTGAGCAACCCGTGTTGCAAGAGATCCGCGATCCACTCGGCGTCCTTCACGGCGGTCTTCCGCCCGGGAACCGCCTTGATATGCGCCGGATTGACCAGCCACGTGGTAAAACTACTCTCCAGGAGATTAAACACGGGCTTCCCGTAGCTCGCTGGGGACTCCATCGCCACATGGGTCACCCGGTGCTCGGTGAGCCAGGTCTGCAGGCTCAGCAGATCGGCGGTGGCGGTGCCAAAGGTCTGCACCGCCCGCCCCGTCTCCCGGCCCTCCCGCGCCAGGATACAGGCCACGACCGTCTTCTTGTGCACATCGAGTCCCGCACACCGGGGAAACACGACCTCCATCGGGGTCGACTCCTTGGGGTCAGGCTACCCCGTCCGGACCATGGGCGGCGGACGACAAAGTAACCGGACTCTGTTCCGCGTGCAGGGCCAGCGGCCCGCGACAAGGCGAGGTGCCCATGGCGCTCCGGGTCAAACTAGTCGGCGGCCACGTAGGACCATAGACGTTCCGACCTCCGCACGGGAGCGCGGAGGAGCCTTCGACATCTCCAACCCTTTTTCATGCGGCGGGGCGCCGCTTCGCGGCATGGGAAACTAGTCAAAGAGGATAGCTTGCTCGGGTGCCCTTTCCGTGACGTGCACCGTGGACCGCTCGCGCCGACCGGGGGTCGGGTGTCCACGACCAGATGAAGGTCGGCGCGTGTCTTCAGGAGCGCGTCCAGGCCGCGGGCGAGCCAGGCCGCCCGCGCTTCCCGGTGCAGGAGCGACGCTAACGGCAAGGCCAACACAATAGGCCGTATGGACGAGGACCTTCTGACCCGTCCCAAGGACCATCGGGGAAAACGTCACAAATTGGGGACCGTCATCTGTCGGAACCCATTCTCTAACGCCCCTGCCTGGGGCAGGCTGCCACAATCGTGGTGGGCTCCTATTCGGTGTGGGCGGTGAACACCAGCGTCGCCGGCGGGGGCGTGCCTCTACTACGACCGGCCCATGACACCATGCGTCAGCGAAGCCCCTAGGGCTCACTCAGCGATCGACGGGCTAGGCTGACCCCGGGGTTCCGATAGGTGATGAAGGGCGCTCTCTCTTCTGGATCCCCGTCCGACTGAAAGCCTGTCCCACTGGGCTGCCGCATCTCCGGCCGGTCGTCTTCCTGTCCCGCGCCGGCGAACGGGAGTAACTTGCTGGCACAAGAGCAGGCGGAACGGGGGACGCTCGAGGACCGGAACGTGGTGAACAAGCACGCCTATTTCCGGGCGCTGGGTGTCGGTGTACTGGCCGGCGAAGCCGAAGGGCGTGGTGACCGTGCCGGACTGCGCGGTCATCTGCCCGTAGGGGCTGTCGCTCGTGGTGCCCACCACGGCGCCGCTGGTGTCGGTGAGGAGTGGGGTGCTGCCCAGGGGCATCATCTTACGCCTTACGCCATTCCAAAGCGAGGGTTTAGCCGTGTGGCCGGTGGCCACACGGGGCGACGCTCAGGGGCGAGAGTGGCGGCGGCGCGTCAGACGGCGCCGACGGACAGGCGGCATGGCGCAGGTGCCTCCATGTCGATCGAGGGGGGTTGTTCGGCGCCCACGGCCTCGAGGAAGGCCGCCGCCAAGGCCGTGGCACTGGGCCGGTCGAGATTCCGCGCAGCTGCCTTGACGAGCGTCCCTGCGTGGACCACGTACGGCGTGGTGTCCGTGGCATGCCGCGCAAAGTTCCGAACCCAGCGATCGGCCACCCTTTGCCATTCCGCGCTCCAGCCGCGATGGGCTAACGTCGCTTGGAGCTCGGCCAGCCCCGTGGCGGCACGGGGAATCAGCCAGTGCTGGCCATCCTGGGCAAACTGGACCCGGCGGAGATCACAATCCCCCACAAACAGTGGCCATTTCAGGGTCGCGCCGCTGAAGTCGACGTCGTCCATGGGGTTGGGCTCGCTCGGCACATATGTGCACGTGCCCCACCACTTCATGTCGAACAGCTCGCCCGAAAAGCGTACCCGACGGAGGTGGGTTCCGTGAAAATCCAAGGTGTGGCCCCACGCGCAGCGGTCAAAGTCGCAATCGGTATACCAGGGACTGCCAAACGATGCGCGATGAAAGAGAACCCGGTGGAAATAACCACGCTGGTAGCTGCTCTCTTCCAACCGGATCCCGCGGACCACTTGGCCGTGACCCATCCCGAAACCGAAACCGCGCCAGTCCGCGTTGGTCACGTGGATATCAGCAAATCGGCTACCGTAATCAATAGACCCTGCCAACCGCGCCGATCCAAAGTTCACACGTTCGAAGCGACACCCGAAGAACGCCTGCAGTTCAAGCTCCGCCCCATCCAAGTCGACGTCGGTCCATGTGGACGCCGTCCAGCGGAAGCCCGACGGAAAGGGCAGGCCCCTCAGATCCCACAGGCCGTTACGCCGTGCCAGACCCGACACCCGGTCCAGTGCTCGCCGCCGCTCAATCGAGTGCAGAACTTCGGTTCGTAAGTTTTGGCCTTCAGGCGTCGCCCAACGCTTGATGGCGGCTTCCGGTACGGACACATTGGCCTCCTTGCCAGGCACTGAACGGGCGCTAGACCTTACGGATATGGAATCCTGGTGCCTATCCCGTAGGTGCCGCTGTACCGAGTCACATGAGCCTGCCACTGACCGGGCGTTGTCAAATCGTACCACGTGCCTGTTTTGGTGGAGAAGTCTGGCCCGGCATTTCCCGGACGCGTAATTTGCAGACCTTG
>JAKATP010000025.1 GCA_021818685.1 Bacillota bacterium
GCACGGGCACGGAGGGCGCAGCCTTGTGCCGGGTTGGCCTGCCGCGGGGAGTCCAGGCGGCGCCTCGCGGTCCCAGCGTGACCACCAGGTGTTCCGGTCCCGGTCCATCGAGGGTCTCGAGCATGCGAGCCTCCTCCTCGTTGGGCGTGAGGCCATAGGGTGTCGCACGCCAAGCCTCACAGAGCGCAGGCCCGGACGTGTCGACCAGTACTCCGCAGACCCGCGGTGTGAATCGTCGCACGATCTCCCCGAGCAACTCCGGCGCCAGACCGGGAGGCAACGCGCCGGAAACAACGAGCCAGTCATCGTGTTGGACTTCAGCCATCAAGGCCTGGAGAAGGGCAGCGGCCGCACGCGGATCCACCTCCGGTCCCCGCTCCCGCAGCTCCACCTGGCCCCCGCGGCCATCCACCACCGTAATGCAGGTCCGGTTCTCCCCGGCAATCTCCTGGGCGATAGCGTCAATCCCGGCCTTTGTCAGGAGTTCGCGCAGACGACGCCCGGTAGCACCTCCGTACAGGCCCGCGACGCGGACGGTTCCGCCGAGGTGGCGCACGGCCCGGGCCACGTTGTGGCCTTTGCCGCCGGCCTGGTAGTCGCTCTTGTCGGCGTATTGGATATCCGGGAGCGGATCGAGAGACGGCACCTGCAGCGTGATGTCGAGCGCTGGATTCAGCACCAACGACCAGATCATGTCATGCCTCCCAGGCGAGACTGAGCGCCCCCATCACGCCCGCCCGCTCGCCAAAGCGGGCCCGCGTGATGCGGGGCAAAAACGGGAGTCGGGAAACCCACTGCGCCTCCCATGCCGCGCCGAACACGTCAAGGTGCCGCGCGATGCCGCCGCCCACCGCCAGCACCTCCACATCCAGCACCAGCAGCGCTCCACCGATCCACCAGCCGAGCTCCGCGAAACGCTCGTCGAGAAACCCGGCCACATCTGGCCGCGCCTCACGGAGCGCGAAGGCCTCCGCCAGGGAGCCCACCCGAAAGCGCCGTGAGAGCTCGCGGTCCAGGGCGCCGCCCCCAAGCCGCTCTTCGAGCGGCGCGCGGCCGGCTCCGTAGCCGGGCTCGTCCGGCCGCCATGCGTAGGCCAATTCGCCGAATGCCCCGTGTGCCCCCTCGACGATCCGGCCGTCGAGCGCGAGGCTCAAGGCCACGCCCGTGCCGAGATTCAGGTACGCCGACGCGCCACGGTCCCGGAGAGCACCCCAGCGCATCTCGGCCCGGTGCGCCGCCTTCACGTCGTTTGCCACCCGCACCGGCACGCCGGGAAAGCGAGACAGGAGTACGGCGGGCAGCCGCAGATGGCTCCAGCCGGGGACATTAGGCGCGAGATCCACACCCGTCTCCCGGGTGATGCCCATCGTCGCCACGCCCACGGCCGCCACGTCCCGTCCGTAAAGAAGCTCGCATCCCCGGTTAAGGGCGGCCTCGACCAGGGCATCGGCCGTCTTGTAGGCGGACGTCTTAATGACCGCCTCGTCCAGCACCACGCCGTCCGGGGTTCCGAGCGCGACGGCGCACTTGCTGCCCCCGAAATCAAAGCCGAGCGCCACTGGCGTCCTGGGACTCACTGGCCGATGAGCGCCCGGGCGAGCCCCAGGAGCACTGTCCGGTTCGGCGTCGAGAGCTCGGCCCAGTAACGCTCCAGCCGTTCGAGCCGCTCAGGTTCCGGTCGCAGGTCCCGGGTCTTGCCGGGGACCCGGTGCCCACGCCGGGTAAAAAATTCCCACAGGTCGCCCGCGAGGGTCACCCACTCATCCGTGTCAGGCGCTGGCAGGTTCGAAAAGCGGCCGAGCGCGCGGTCAAGGGCCTGCAGACCCGACTCGTCCGCAAACCAGGCCACCTCAAACCAGGCGGTCCGGTGCGCGGCCCGGTGCCAGTGAGGCCATGACGCCTGCCCGAATCGCGGCCAGTAGCGCCGCCCGTCATCCACGTAGGCATCTAGGAGCTCCCGCACCCGTGGTCCGATGCTAGAAGCCGCGTCGGCGGCCGAGGCGAAGAGGGCCTCGGCGCGCGACGCCTGGCGCCAGAGGCGGACTGGGTCAGCGTCCCGTGCCACCACGCTCGCGTAGAGATCCGGTCCCGGCCAGGCCAGAAAAGCCGCCGCCAGAAGCACCTGCCAGCGCGCGGGGTTGGGTTCTTCTTCGTCCCCCAGCGGGCCGGAAAGCCGCCAGAGGTCTTCCGGCGTGGGCTCCCGCCGCCCGTGCTCAAACGCGGCCAGCATCATGCCGCGGACGCCGGCGCGGTCGGTCAGCATGGTGCGATCCAACCCAAACAAGTAGCGGTAGCCGACCAGCACAGCGGGCAGCGTCTCCGGCACCACCGTCCAGCCAAAGTCATGCGCCCAGCGCTCGCGATCCGTCCTCTTCATGGCCAGAGTCTAGCGGATCCGGGCCAGCACGAAAGCCCTTGGCGACTTTGCCCTTCATTGAGGTATGATGTGTCTCATTAACTTGGTTAATGAGGTGCGGCGGGAGGCGGCTGATGGCGAATAACCTGCGGTGGCTCTACATCGGGCGCGGCATCAGAAGCTTCTCGGTGGCGTTTCTCACCGTCATCTTTCCTCTGTACCTGGCGGCGTCGGGATATTCGGCCGCCCGCATCGGGCTGTTGCTGGCCCTGTCAGGCGGTGTGACCGTGCTCCTGGTCTTGGCCGTCGGCATCCTCGGCGACCGTTTTGGGCGCCGCATCATGATAATGGGACTGGCGCTGTTCGGGCTCGTGGGCGGACTCGCCATGGGTCTTACGAGCCAGTTCTGGTTTGCCGTGCTGGCAAGCGGTCTGGGCGGCGTCGGCAAGGGCGGCGGCGCCGGCAGCGGGGGCTCGTGGGGGGCCGTATTTCCGGCCGAGCAGCCGCTGGTGGCGGCGTCGGTCACGAGCGACAATCGCACGCGCGCGTTCGGCACGCTGTCATTCGTGGGTGTGATGGCCGGCGCGGCGGGTTCGCTGGTGGCCATTATCCCGCGACTTCTGGAGAGCGGCGGGTTCACCCTGATTGCCGGCTATCGCCTGCTTTTCCTCTGCAGCATGGGTCTTTCCGTTTTGATGTTCCTGTCAGCCATCCCGCTTCGCGAGGAGCGCGGCACACCCGTCACCGCCGCTCCCTCGACGCAGGCAGCCCCGCCGATCAGCTTTCGCCAACTGGTAGGGCGCCTCGGATTGACCAATGCCCTAAACGGGTTGGGATTCGGATTTTTGGGCCCCCTCTTGACGTACTGGTTCTATCGCCGGTTCGGGGTGGGGTCGGCGGAACTGGGAGTCCTCTACACGATCATCAACCTCGCTTCCGCCTTTCCCTACCTCTGGTCGGCCAACCTGGCGGCTCGACTCGGCGTGGTACGGACGGTAACGGTAACGCGGGCCCTCGGACTGCTCGCGCTGCTGAGCATGGCTCTCGCGCCGACCTACTGGCTCGCGGGGGGTCTTTACATGCTGCGCATGATCTTCAATTCGCTCGGGATGCCGGCCCGGCAGTCATTCACGATGGGGGTGAGCGACGATCGCTATCGGAGCCGGCTGTCTGCGTACAGCCAGGTGCCGTCCGGCATCACGTCGATGGTGAGCCCGGCGGTCGGTGGCGCCCTCATGGACACGATTCTCGATATTCCCATCTTCGGCGCGACCCTCTTTATGAGTCTGAACCTCGTTATCTACTACTGGTTCTTCCGCAACATCCGACCGCCGGAAGAGCGTCGTCAGGAGCGGCTTGTTGAGCAGGCGCGCTCACCGAGCGCCTAGGCCGCCCAGTCCGACTGCGCTACCAACAACAAAAAAGGGGACCAACGTCATCATGCCCACCCGCGAACGACTGCGGCCGGAGGACCTATCCCGTCTCGTCACGGCCAGTGCCCCCGTCATTCATCCCGCCGGCGACTCTCTTTTATATGTGGAACAGTCCTACGCCGGCGAGGAGTCTCAAACCGCCCTCCTCGAGGTGGGACGCGCCGGGCGACCTCAGACGCTTGTCTCCGGTCCCGTGCGCCAGCCCGCATGGTCACCCGACGGCCGGGCGATTGCCTTTATCGGTCGAAGTGGAGACCACGACGCGCTCACGGTCTATCACCGGGACACGGGAAGAACCCGCCAGGTGGCCGTGCTGGGCGGAAGTGCCCGGCGCCCGCTCTGGTCTCCCGACGGACGCCAGATCGCGCTCGAGATGCTGGATGCCGACACCACCACCGTACGGGACCCGCGCGTCGTGCGGCGTCTGCGTTACGATCTGAACGGAACCGGGTACTTAGGCGATCGGGAATATCACGTGTACCGGGTCAGGCTGGACACCGGCACCGTCGAGCCCGTCGGTCCCCGCGGCTGGCACCACCTCTATCCGGCCTGGTCACCCGATGGGACCAAGCTGGCGCTCGTGTCAACCCGCCATCCCGACTGGGACCTCACGTGGGTGTTTGACGTGTTCGTGGTCGATCTCAACAGCGGGCAGTTCACCCCCATCTCCCGATCGGATGGGGTGGCGCTGATGCCGACCTGGTCGAGAGACGGGGAGAATATCGCCTTCTTTCACAACCATTCGTCCCACACGAGTTCCACCCATGACTACCACCTGCTGCTGGCTCCCGCCGACGGCAGCCGGGAGCCGGTGTGTCTTACCCACCGGTTTGACCGGAGCGCCAGCCAGGGCATGGTGCCAGGCGGTCGCGGGCAGCCGGCCGCCGAGCTTGCAGACGGACGGTTTGTCTTCGTGGCCGGGGTGGCCGGACGCCAGATGCTGGTGGCGGCGGGGCGGGACCAAGAGACGGCCGTCCTCGTCGAGGATGTCGGCTCAGCATCGATCGCCCCGAGCGGCGAGGCGGCGGTCGAACGGCTTCTGGGCGACCGGCCGCCGGAGATCGGTTTCGCCGACCTCCTGTCGGGTCGCGTCGACACCGTCACCGACTTAAATCCCTGGCTCCACGGACGCCGCAGTCCGGAGCCAGAACACGTGACCCTGGAATCAGACGACGGCCCGGTCGACGCCTTGGTGTTTGCTCCCCCTGACGCGGGGCCGCATCCCTGCCTCATCCATATGCACGGCGGCCCCCATGGCGCCGTCGGTCCCTACTTCTCCTTTACGATCTCTCTGTTGGTGGACGCCGGCTATCTTGTCGCCGCGCCGAATTTCCGGGGAAGCGGGGGCTACGGGCAGGCGTTTTCGGATCTCATCCACGCTAACTGGGGCCCGAAGGAAGGGCAGGATGGCATCAACCTGGTGCGCCATCTCCTCACGTCCGGCCGTGCGCTTCGCGGGCACGTCGGCGTTTACGGCGGAAGCTACGGCGGCTTCATGACCAACTGGATGGTGACCCACTATCCGAAGGACTTTCAGGCTGCCGTCACCCTGTCGACCATCGCGCATCTCTCGACCCTGGCTCTCGGAGACGACCATTGGGAGTCGCTCACGACGGACATGGGCGGAACTCCCTATGAGATCCCCGACTACTACCGCGAACACTCTCCGTTGAGTCTTGTGGACCGGATAGAGGCCCCGCTCCTTATCCTGCACGGGGAGGATGACCGCACCTGCGCTATCGTGGAGGCGGAGATGCTCTTCACCGCCCTGCGCTGGCAGCACAAGCCGGTGGAGTGGGTGCGCTATCGCGAGGAGTCGCACGGGTTTTTGTCAGCGGGACGCCTTTCCACCCGGATTGACGCTCATGGGCGCCTTCTCCGCTGGTTTGACCGGCACATCGGTTCTGACCGTCCGGGTGCTTCGACGGCCGGGCGCTCGTAACAGACGGCGCGACGCCAACGACGCCCGGGCATGCGGCCCCGGGCGTCGGGGTTTGCTGTCTCCGAGCCCTCACCGCCCAGGAGACCGGACCTCTCTTAGCCGGGAGGCGGGTAGCCATGGGCCTCCAGGAACTGGAGCGCCTCCTCGCGCCCTTCGGGATTCAGTGTGACCATGGACGCCATCTGGTTCGGCACCAGCATGCCCTGGTTCCGGAATCCCATGATGAGATGACTCACGTGGGCGTGCACCATGGGCATCTCCTCATCCCGGAGATTGTGCGCGTCCTTTAGCGCCGCGTGCAGGTCGCTCAGGTGCACGTCATGATGGGTCAAGAGGTGGGTGAGCGCGTGGGCGGTGATTTTTTCGAGATCCACGTGGCACTGCCTTCTCTCGGAATTATTCAGACGATGCGCGTGAACATCGTAGCAGTAAGATACGTTTCTGAGAACGCCTGGGCGCGAAATGCCGCACCGATGCGCACTTGTGCAAAAGCTCCGCTCCCTATGTCACCCAGCCGATCACCCGCTCGAAGAACTCCAATTCGCCCAGCACCGCCGGATCCTCGCGCGCGTGCTCATTGAGCGCTGTAAGCCGGAACAACAGTGCCCGCGCGAGATAGCGGCGGGAATCCGGGCCGCGCAGGCAGGACGCGAGTCCCTCCCCCTCCCCATGCCACAGCCAGGCATCCACCACGATGACCGCTTCGGCGAAAATCGCCGGGCGGTAGTATGGCGACACGTCAATCACGGCCGGTGGGATTCCGTCAGCGAAGAGCACATTGCCCGATAGATCTCCGTGGATCAAAGTCGGCGGGTCAGTCGTCGGTCCGGACAGGGGGACGAGCGCCTCCGCGAGCCGCCGGACCCTCTCGGTCACGGGCACGAGTATCGCCTCGCCGAAGCTCACCCGATCAGACAGGGCCCACCGGTGCCGGCGGCGCGCGAGCAACGGATGCGGCGGGATTCCCGCGATGGCGGCATGAAAGGCGCGCGCGGTCTCCAGCACCTTGAGCCAGCGACCGCCCGGTGATGCGGTCCCGGCTACCCATTCGAACGCCTGAAAGCCCGCTACCACGAAGTGCCCGTCACGACTCCTGACGGGGCGCGCGAGCCGGAATCCGGGACCGTCCGGAATTGGACTCAACACGGATCCGAGCCACTCGCTCTCGTCAGCATCGAGGACGGGTTTGAAGACGAGCACCCCCACGCGGACGCTTTGATTCTGCCCTCCGCAGAGCGGCTCCGGCTCCCCCGCCGCACCGAATCGCTCCACAACCCACCGCGGAGGCAAGACCCTCATCGCAAGGCTCGATGGGCCGGGATCCATTCCTGCTGGGCCTGAAGGAGCTCCTCGACGAGCGCGTCTATCTCCGAAAGACGAAGCCGCGTCTGCATGAGGGGGTCCAGATAGGCGGCCTGGTGCAGCAGATCGCGATCCCGCTCCAGGACCGCCTTCGTGACCAAAAGCTCCACGCTGATCGATTGCTGGTTCAAGGCCCGCGGGCCCTCCGGCAGCGCCCCCACGAGGGTGGGGCGGATCGCGTGCTGGTCGACGACGGCCGGCACCTCGACCAGCGCTTCCGGCGGCAGGTTGGAAATGCTGCCGGCGTTCGGCACATTGGCGTAGAACACCAGCGGTTCCCGTGACAGTACCGCCCGGATGATGCGGGGGGCGTACTCCGGGCTTGGATCCACCATCAGGGGCCCCGGCTCCTCGACCCGGCGCGAGAGGGCCTCAAATTTGGCGGCGGCGGCATGACTCCGCCGGAGATACTCCCCGACCGGAATCTGAAGCCTTTCGATCTCGTCGTCCCAGGGCAGGAAGTATGGCACGTACTCCGCGTTATGCTCGGAGGACTCGGTGACAAAGCGGCCAAAGCGTGAAAGGAGCTCGAAGCGAACCGGATCGCGGGCGGCGATGGCCGGATCCCGGGCCTTTTCGTGGAGCCGTGGGTAGAGATCGCGCCCCTCGTGCTCGAGCCGCAAGAGCCAGGCCTGATGATTAATGCCGGCCGACAGCCAGTCCAGTTCCGTAAAGGGCACGTCCAAGTACGAAGCTAGGGTCCGGGCCGTGTACTCCGCGCTGTGACAGAGCCCCGCTGTCACCAGATCGGGATGCATCCAGGTGACGGCCCGCATCACCGTCGCCATCGGGTTGGTGTAATTCAAAAACCACGCCGCCGGCGCCTGCTCCCGCAGGACAGCCACGATGTCCAGCACGGCGGGGATGGTCCTGAGCGACCGCGAGATGCCGCCAATGCCGAGCGTGTCGCCGATGGTCTGGCGGATCCCGTAGCGAGCCGGAATCTCAAAATCGGTGGTGGTGGCTGAGAGTCCTCCCACCTGGATCTCGTTGAGGGCGAAGTCGACCCCGCGCAGCGCCGCGGCCAGCTCGGCGTACGCCTCCACGCCTCCTGTCGCCCCCGCCTCGTCCTGTAGGCGGCCGACGAGCCGCCGCGCAAGCTCGAGACGGGCCGGGTCACGATCCATGAGACGGAAGTGCACGTCGCGAGTCACCGGATCCCGGACCAGGTCACTCACGACCTGCTGGGTAAACTGCATGCTTCCAGCGCCGACTATTGCCACGATCACAGCGTCGCATCGTTCTGCCATTCGAAAAGCCCCCTGCTTATCAGCCTGACCGGACCCGACCGGTAGCGGGCCCACGGTATCCTGCCCCCCGGACGGAGGCCGCGCACCTCACGCCATGCGCTCCACCGCAGTCCGCAGACGCGGCAGAATGCCAAGCGCCGTCTCATAGTAGAGAGCCCTCAGGGCGGTGTCATCCACGTCCGCACCGTAAATACACCAGCGGCCCTGCGCGCCGGGGTGGGCGTCCGGGTCACTCGTGTAGGGGAAATACTCGTCGGTGGTCTCCAACATCCGATACACGACCCGGTAGTCTCGAGCCCGGGCGGGCCAGTCATCGAGGCCAAACACGACGCGACCCGCCGCCTCGCCCAGAAACTCCCGTGTGGCCCGTGGCTGCCGCCCCAGTTCAGCCGTGCGGGCGGCAATATCGACCACGAGGTTCGGCCGCCGTTTCATGAGGCCGCGCGCGCGACCCAGGTCTTCGGCCAGCGACGCCACGTGCGCTCCGATGAACAGGGTATCGGGGTGGCGCTCCAAAACATGTTCAAACTGCTCCATCAGCCGATCAAATGTCGGAAAGGCGGGCCCGTAGAAGTGCCAGTCGGGGTGTCGGATAAGCTCCTCGTATCGCTCATTGGCCGCATCAAGGGGCTCGAAGAACGCCATCGGATCGGCCACATGAATGAGGATGGGGACGTGGAGCTCCCCGGCGGCGGCAAAGAGGGGGACGAGCCGTACGTCGTCGAGCGCAATGAGCCGGTCTTGATTGTCCTTCAGGGTGAGACCGAGCTCTTTCCACACCTTGAGACCCTCGGCACCGGCGGCCACCGAGGCTCTCAGGTCCCTCGCCATCCGGTCGCCAAAGTCATCGTACGGGAGATGGCGCCCCCAGTCACAGCTGGCAAACACGGAAAACCGGTCGGGGTAGGGCCCCCGAAATCGTTCCAGGTGCGTCTTCAGCCGGTCGCCATTGCCCCCGTCCAGATCCACCATCGCGGCCACTCGGGCGGCGTCCATTTCCGCCACGAGCCCGGAGATGTCCGTCACCTGCCAGGGTCCGCCCCACTGGCTGTGGTTGTGCATGTCGAGGACAGGATAGCGCGGCTGGTCCACGTGATGCGCGGGCCGTCGCAGCATGGACCGCGGCCGGAAATCGTGAAGCGACAGCTGGGAGTCCATGGGCACGGGAGAGATGGGGGAGATGGAGGAGATGGAGGAGATGGACGACATAGCGAATGCCTTCTTTCGGTGTCTTTAACGCCCGTCAAGAAAGATCTTGCCCGGATTGATGAGGCCCCTGGGATCGAATGCGTCCTTGAGGGCCCGCTGCATGCGAAGCTCCGCTGGTGTGTACTGGCGGGCCAGATCTTCGCGTTTTTCTATGCCGATCCCATGCTCGCCGCTGACGCTGCCGCCAAGCGCGAGGCAAGCCGATAGAATCTCATGCCCGGCTTGCACCACCCGCCGGACCGTATCGGGCTTCTGGTCGTCGTACAGCAACAGCGGGTGGAGGTTCCCGTCGCCGGCGTGAAAGACGTTGGCAATCGGGAGAGCATAGGCGCGGGAGACGGCAGCGATGGCAGACAAAGCGTCAGGCAGGCGGCTTTGAGGAATTACGCCGTCCTGTACGTAGTAGTGGCGCGCCAAAAGCCCCATGGCCCCGAAGGCGGTCTTCCGATTGGCCCACCAGAGATCCCGCTCCGCCTCACTTTCGGCCCGGCGGAGGAGGCGTGCCGAATGACGGCGAAAAGCGTCTTCGACGAGGTGCGCCTCTTCGGACACCCGCCCCGATTCGCCGTCCACCTCCGCCAGCAGCACCGCTCCCAGGGACTCCGGATAGCCCACGCGGTAGCGGCCCCGCTCTACCGCCGTCACCGCCAGCGGGTCCATCATCTCAAGCGCCGCTGGCACGATACCGGCGGCGATGACGGCCGATACGGCCCGACTCGCATCGTCCACCGTGTCGAAGATGCCCATGAACGTGATGTGCGCCGGCGGGATGGGAAGGAGCGTCACCCAGGCCCGCACGATGACACCCAGGGTCCCCTCTGATCCGATGAGGGCTCCGAGCTCATCGAGCGCCCCCGGCGCGGCGGTGAGGCTTCCCATCCGTACGGGGGTTCCGTCCGGCAGCACAACATCCGCCTGGAGCACGTGGTTCACAGTCACGCCGTACTTCAGGCAGTGCGGCCCGCCGGCATTCTCCGCCAGGTTGCCCCCGAGCGTGCATGCCTGCTGCGACGACGGATCGGGAGCGTAGTAAAGCCCGAACGGGTGGGCGGCGCGCGACAGATGCTGATTGACCACCCCTGGCTCCACCTCCGCCAGCCGACGGATCGGATCGATGTGCACGATGCGGTTCATGCGTGACAGGTGCAGGACGACACCCGCGGTTGGAGGCACGGCCCCGCCGGACAGGCTGGTGCCGCCCCCGCGCGCGACCAGGGGCACGCCCCGCGCGTAAAGAAGCCGCATCACCGCCGCCACCTCGCCGGCATCCCGCGGCCACACCACGAGGGCCGGATCCCCGTCGTGCAGGGTAAAGGCATCGGTGCGGTAGGTGCTCAAGACGGCGTCCTCCCGGCTTACGAACCGGGGGCCGACGATGCGGATAAGCTCATCCCAGAGCCGCACGATCCTCCCCTTTCCCCGACCAGAGGGCGTCGTACACCACGTCTACCCAGTGGACCGCGTCTACCAAAAGCCCGCGTTCCCGCAGTCCGCTTTGAATCTGGAGCAGGCAGCCGGGGTTCGACGTGACGACCCGGGTGACCCCGGGAGGAATCCCCCCGACTTTACGATCCCGCAGGGCGCGCGCCATCTCCGGATGGGAGAGATTATAAATGCCGGCCGACCCGCAGCAGAGGTCTGCCTCGACCATCTCGACGACCGGAATGCCCACGCGCTGAAGGATGGCACGGACGGGGTCGCGGATTCCCTGCGCATGCACCAAGTGGCAGGCGTCGTGCACCGTGACCGGATCGGGCGCCGTCCTGCGGGGCACGGGCAGGCGTTTTAGGTCGACAAGCTCCAGCAGGTCCCGCACCCGCCCGGCGAAGGCGCGCGCCCGCTCTGCCCATTCGGGATCCTCGCGAAACCACGCCCCGTACTCTTTGAACGCGGCGCCGCAGCCCGCGGCATTGGTGACAAAAAATGCCGCGCCCGATTCTTCGAATCGCGCGATGATGGATCGCGCCCAGCGCCGTGCCCCCTCGGGATCCCCCTGGTGCCGGGCGAGAGCGCCGCAGCAAAGCGGGGCGTCTTCCATCTGAACCACGTAGCCGAGGCGCCGCAGCAGCTCGGCGCTTCGGCGATTGGTCCGGGCGTAGAGGCCCTCCATGACACAGCCCCAAAAGAAGCGCACGGTCACGCCTAACCCTTCCCCGGACTCCCGGCACGCCTCTTGGCTCGGTGCCGATTGGGAAGTGGGAGCCCCACCCGCCAGCGACAGCATCGGTCCCCAGGGGGCGGGAAGCGAAGTCCCGGCACGGAGAATGCGGCGCACCCCCGGCCTGGTGGCCACCCTCACCCACCGTCGAAAGCGGCGGACTCCTGAGGGGCTCCCGAGGGCTGCCGCGTTCAGAAGCAGGCTTGGGCGGCCCGGAACCAGGCCGCGAAGCTCCTCGACTGCGTGGCCGACCGGCACATGGGCCGGACACACGGCTTCGCACGCCCGACAGTCAAGACAGTGGTCAAGCGCCCCCCAGGCGGTGGGATCGGGCGTCCGGCCGGAACTCAAAGCCTCGCGCACCGCGTCCAGGAGGACAACCCGTCCGCGGGGTGATTCGCTTTCGGATCCCGTCACCTGGTAGGTCGGGCAGCTGGGGAGGCACAGTCCGCAGTGGACGCACATGGACGTGTCGACCTGGAAATCCTTCACGCCCCGTCCTCCTTCTCCAGGAGCTCCAACGGCAATAAGACGTCGTCCGGGTCCACCGCCCGCTTGAACCGGGCCAGCGCCGGATAGATGGGCCGGGGCACGCGTAGGGCCGTGAGTCCGAGACCGCGCCCAGATCCGGTCGGCGCCACCGTATGCAGGATCCCGGATCCGACGTCAAAGGCGGCCTGACGGCCACTTCTGACACAGGTGTAAAGATCGGCGCTGACGTCGCCGCGGCCGTACCCCCGGGCCACATCAAAGGTGCCTCCGCGAAGAACGCTCGGAGAAATCCGCGCCCAGGCGGCAAACGGCGATACCTCGATCACGTCGGCCGGCGCCGAGATTTCAAGCCACGCCCGCCCACCTTCCACCCACATCGTGGCCCGCGCCTGCGGCCATCCGGCGTCGAGCACCTTGTGCACTCCCGTCTCCAAAAGCGGCCGCGGATCCCCGGTGTCGTCGCTCCGTACCGTCACTTGAGGGACGCGCGGGGTCGGGGCCAGCCGCAGGATGAGGCTCATGATAACGCCGAACGCTCCGCGGCTTCCCCAATAAAGGCGCGGCATGTTGTAGCCGGCGACACTCTTGACCACTCCGGCCCCGAGGCGCACCACGCCAAAGCCGGGTGTCACCACCGTGAGGCCCAGCACCCGGTCGCGCATCGGGCCGTATCCGTGAAACCCGCCCATGAGTCCCGCGCTCACGATGCCACCGAGACTGTCGTCGTCCCCATCGAGAAGTCCCACGGGAAACCACTGTCTGTGCGCGCCCAGCTCCTCGTTCAACGACGCCGCCGAGGTCCCCGCTCCCACCTCCACGGTCAGGTTCTCAGGATGGTACGCGCGGATGCCGTGAAACGGCCGGGTCGACAGGACGCGGGCACCGGCGCCGCCCGCTCCCAGACGGCGGCCGGCGCCGCGTGCCAGCACGATGGTTCGAGCCTCCCGCGCCTCTAAAAAAGCCTGAAGGACGCCCTCCGCGCCAACGTCGTCCGCCATCACGCCTCACCCGGCCGCCAGATGCGCTCCACGGCCCATCCCGATGCGACCGGGCGAATGGACAACGCATCCGGGGTCCGGAGGCGCTCCCAGGCATCAAAGCCGATTTCCGGCCGGAAGTGCTGAAGGATGAGGGCGATCAGGTTTCCGTGCGTGACCAGTACGGGACGTGTGAAGCCCTGGCGTACAAGATCGGAGATGGCGTGAAGCGCTCGCCGTCTGGCCTCCTCCCCGGTCTCCCCGTCAAAGAAGCGGCGTTCGCCGTCTTCAAAAGAGGCGCGCAGGACCTCGCGCCAGTCCGGACGCGGCTCAGCCGTGAGCGTGCGCTCCACGAGCCGCCCGTCGATCCGAATCGGTACCCCGCTCGCGGCCGAGATGGCTTGCGACGTTTCGAAGGCACGCCGCATGGGACTTGAGACCAACACGTCAAACGGATGCCCCGCAATCTCCGTGGCCAGTTCCGCCGCAGCGGCCACACCGGCCGCCGACAACGGCGCGCGATCGTCCTGTCCAAGCGCCTGGGCATGCCGCACCAGGATCAGGGTCGGCGGATCCAAAAGGTCTCCTCCCGTCCTCGCTATGCCTTGCCGGTCATTCCCGCTACAAAGGACGCGATGGTGGTGACCTGGGCTTGACGCACAAACACCTTCTCCATCAAGACCCGGTGAACCTCTGGGTCGGAGTCCCGGCACCCATCTTCCAGCACGGTCAGCGCGTAGTCGCGGTCTGCCGCCTCGCGGACGGTCGAGAGCACCACACCGCTCGTGGCGATGCCGGCCAGTACCAAATGACGGATGTTCTGCGCCCGCAGAATGACCTCCAGATCACTGCCGGTAAAGGCGCTCACACGCTTTTTCGTGATGATGACATCGTCGGGTTGCAGGCCCAGGTCCGGATGCACCTCCCCCAGCGTCGGACCTTGTGCGCGCTCCTTTATGGCCCGGAAGGATTGGTTGTGGTCACTCACCTCCGGCCACCCCGGACGGAACCCGACCCGCACGAACAGGACCGGCATCCCCCCGGCCCGCGCGGCCGCGATGGCCCGGCACAGCCCATCCAGGTAGGCCTCGTCGGCGTACCGTTCGACAATTCCGCGTTGAACGTCCATGATCATCAGCGCGTCCCGATCCATACCATCCCTCCGATTCTTGTACGGTCATTCTCGCACTTCCCCTGCCCCCTCGGGCCACCGCCCGGCTAATGTCAGCGCCGAACGCTCGTGCGGCGTGGCCCCCGCGAAGAGCCTTACGCAGGCAGGAGGAAGGCGCCGCGGCCGAGGCGAAACGCACTCCGAGGAGAGCCTTCACATGCCCGACGTCCGGATCGTGGGATCCGCCTATCCGACCCTGGAGATCACTCTGGAGCCGCGTGAGGAGGTCGTGGTGGACCCCGGCCGCATCGGCTGGTACGACCCCGCCGTCCGGCTTCACACGGGCACCGGACCGCGCCGACATAGCGGCCTTCTGGCCGCCGTCGCCCGCCGGGTCGGGGGCGGAAGCTTTCTCGTCACCACGGTCCGCGGCCCGGGCTTGATTGCCCTGGCCGCGGCCGTCCCCGGCCACATCGTCCCCCTGGCACTGGCCGCCGGCGAGGCGATGCTGGTGCACCAGCATGCGGTGCTGGCCTACGAGGCGTCCGTGCGGGTGAGCGTCGGGTTCCAACACCGTTTTCGGGCCGGCCTCTGGGGCGGGGACGGATTTGTGCTCCAGCGCATTGAAGGGCCCGGCACGGCCTGGGTGGCGTTCGGGGGAGATCCGGTCGAGTATCGCCTGGAGCAGGGGGAGGCGCTGAACGTGCACCCCGGCTTTGTGGCCGCCTTCGACGCCCGTATGCCGTTCTCGCTTGCGCCGGTGGCCAGCGTGAGCACCATACTCTTTGGGGAAACCGGCCTGTACATGGCGCATCTGAAGGGACCCGGCCGAGTCGTGGTGCAGAGCTGGTCGGTGGCCCAGCTGGCTGGGGTCCTGTCTCCGTTTCTTCAGGCCAGTCCGTCGCAATAGGGAGGCGGCTGTGGGACGTTTCTTCGGTCAGCTGCTGGGGGCCGTCCTGGCCCTGGCCGGCATCATCTGGATTGGACAGGGCATCGGACTTATACGGGGCAGCTTCATGACAGGAAGCGCCCTGTGGGCCGTTATCGGCGCCCTGTGCCTTATCGCCGGCGCCTACATCCTCTATCGCTCGATGCGCAGTAAGCGCTGAGAAGCCTCAGGGCCGCCGCCCGAGGATGCGGTACAGACGTTCCTCCGCCCGCGCTACGGGTGTGTCGGACGCCCGGCGGCGAAGCTCTTCCAGACGGCCCGTCCCCTCGGCTGCTCCCCATTCGCGCGCGAAGCTCCCGTCGGCGAGTGCCCGCAGGACCGCCTCCAGCCTCTCACGCATGGCCTCTGTGATGTAGCCAGGTCCGCGGGTCAATTGGCCGTACTGACTGGTCGTGGAGTGCAAGGCCATCTGGGCGAAAAGCCCCCGCTCCGCGATGGCGGCACCCACCGTGCCGAGTTCCCCGGAAGCGTAGAGCTCCAAAAGGGCCGCTTCCTCGGAAATGCCGGAGTGGGTGAGCACGTCGAAACACGCCTCAAGAAAAAAGGTCAAAGACGCGGCCCAGGTGTGCTCGGAGAACAGATCCAAGATAGCTTCTTCGCGAAACGAGGATGCCACCGCCACCCCTCCGGGCAAGAAGGCCCCCACGGCCTCGCAATAGGCGAGCGCCGTCGCCATGGCCTGTTCGGACACATCCTGGTGAGCAGCCACCAGCATCGGGAATCCGCGCCCCTTCTGGACTAAGTCCCGCACCCCCGCCCCCAGCATGCGCGGAGCCGCCAGTACCACATCGCAGAACGATGAAACGCCGAGACGATTAAAGGCGAGATTGTAGCCACTCGCGAAGACCAGGGTCTGCCCCGCTCGCAGATCCCCGAATACGTTTTGGTAGTGGGGTTGCACCTCATCCGGCAGCAGAACGACCACCACATCGCCACTCGCGCTGGCCGCGGCGATGTCGAGGACCACAAGGCCGTCGCGACGGGCCCGTTCCGCATATTCGTCTTCCCGGTTACCGACCACCACGTCAAAACCTCGGTCACGAAGGTTGAGCGCCTGCGCCTCGCCCTGGTTGCCGTATCCGAGGATCGCCACGCGCTTTCCTTTGAGCGTCGCGGTCACATCGTCTCCTGCATACAACTGTGCCACCGGATCGCACCCCCCGAAATGGGCGTTCGCGGCGCGGCCCAGGCTTCCTGCTTGCCCTTGTCCGCACGGGCAGCGCGTCGCGTACGGCTCGCCTGCCCCGCCTGTGTCCAGGTCTGGTAGGATCAGGGCATTCGCGCTGGTCTCCGAAAAGGGCCAGCCTCGGCAGAGAACTCTAATGGGGGAGGCCTATTGATGGCGGCGACCGAACAGCCCATGCAGCTTGGCATGGTAGGACTGGGACGGATGGGCGCAAACATTGTGCGCCGACTTATGCGCGATGGCCATTCGTGCGTGGTATACGACGTGAATCAAAAGGCCGTCGAGTCCCTGGTGGCTGACGGGGCCTCGGGGTCCAGCAGCCTGGCTGAATTTGTGGATAAGCTGTCCCGGCCGCGGGCCATCTGGATCATGGTCCCCGCCGGTGACATCACGGGAAAGACGATAGCCGACGTGGCCGATCACCTCGATCCCGGCGACATCATCATCGACGGGGGCAATTCCTACTACCGGGATGACATCCGCCGGGCGCAGGACCTTCGTGAGCGCCAGATCCACTTCGTCGACTGCGGCACCAGCGGCGGCATCTTCGGCCTCGAGCGGGGCTACTGCCTCATGATCGGCGGGGAGGACGACGTGGTGCGGCATCTCGAGCCGCTCTTTGCCACCATTGCCCCAGGAACGTCGGCCGCGCCACGGACAGCTGGACGACAAGGGCCGCTCGCACCGGAGGAGCAGGGCTACCTCCACTGCGGGCCGAACGGGGCCGGCCACTTCGTCAAGATGGTCCATAACGGCATCGAATACGGGATGATGGCCGCGTATGCGGAAGGCCTGAATGTGCTTCACCACGCCAACGTCGGCAAGAGCGCGACGTCGGCCGACGCGGAAACGGCCCCGCTCGAGACCCCCGAATTCTACCAATACGACATCGATACGGCCGCGGTTTCCGAGCTCTGGCGTCGGGGCAGCGTGGTGGCATCCTGGCTGCTGGATTTAGCGGCGGCGGCCCTTCATGAATCGCCCGACCTGGCGGAATTCCAGGGCCGCGTGTCAGATTCCGGAGAAGGGCGTTGGACGTCCATCGCGGCGATTGACGAGGGCGTGCCGACCCCGGTCCTGACGACGGCCCTTTACTCCCGGTTTGCGTCGCGCGATCTCGACCACTTCGGAAACCAGGTGCTGTCGGCGATGCGAAAGCAGTTCGGCGGACACGCCGAAAAGAGCGAGTAGCCCGAGGGGCTACTCGCTCCTGCGGGCCGTTGGATAGAGGGCATGCGCACCGCGTCAGTCCAGGACCCGCACGGAGACGGACCCCGAATCGCGAAGGTACGCACCCTCCAAGAAAGGCGGGCAGACAACCTCGGGTGGGGCGACAAGCGCGTCCCCGACGACCCTGCCTGCCGGGCGCGGCCGTCTCCGTTCTAAGGCAGCACCAGCACCTTCCCCACGGCGTGCGCCTCCACGGCGTCCTGCGCACGGGCCGCCTCTTCGAGCGGATAGCGGTGCAGGGGCAGAGGAGAGAGCACCCCGGCCTCGAGCGCCGCCTGCACCCAGTTGACCGAATCGCACAGCTCCCTGTCCGAGATGCCGTACAGGAGCACATAGTGCAGGGTCGCATTGAGCGCCATCAGCCGTCCCGTGGGAATGACGGGGTCTCCTGAGGGTTCGCTCGCGTACACGGTAATGATGGTGCCGGGCCCGGTGACGGCCAGGTCCTGTTCCAGATTGGCGCCGAGCGCCACCTCCACGATGCGGTCCATTCTAGGTGAGAATGCCCGCAGTGCCTCCACAGAGCCGGGCTCGCGGTAGTTCACCACAAGGTCGGCTCCGGCCTCCCGGGCGAGCTGCGCTTTAGCGTCCGAGCTTACCGTCGCGGCCACGCGCGCACCGGCCGCGTGCGCGAGCTCGATGGCGAAATGCCCCACGGCCCCGGCTCCCCCGGACACCAGCACGCTCTTGCCGAAGAGTTCCTCTGGGCCGTTTCCGAGACAGTGGGCGGCCGTGACGGCCGGAACACCAAGGCAGGCACCGAATTCAAAGGAAACGCTCTCCGGGAGCGGCCGAGTATGCCCCGCCGGCAGCAACGCGTATTCCGCCGCCGTGCCCCAGCGGTTCTGGAAGGCTGCCAAGAACACCCAGACCCTCTCGCCGACTGCGCGGGACGCGACCCCCGGGCCGACGGCGTCAATGACGCCCGCCCCATCGTGATGCGGAATCTGGAATTCCTCGAGAGGCTCCGCACTGACGCCGGCCCCCAGGCGCGACTTCCAGTCGGTCGGATTCACCCCTGACGCATAGATGCGGACGCGCACTTCTCCTGGTCCCGGCATTGGGACCGGCACCTCTTCCAGCGACAGCACCTCGGACGCGACGCCCCGCCTCCGGTAGATCACGGCCCGCATGCGCAACACCCCCTGTTGGCAGATGCAGCGACGGGCACGATATCCCGCCGTGCATCCGCGTCTTTCTAACCCCCGGACACGGCCCGCATCACCCAGACCTCACACCCGTCGGGCAGGGCAGTGTCGGGGCCCTCTTGTCCATCGAGCCGATATCCCCCCACAAACACCGACAGGTGGCGGCGGAACGCCCCGTTCGCTTCGGTGAGCCAGTGGTCAATGCCCGGGTAGAGGCTGTTTAAGGCCGGGACTACCTCCCCGATGGTGGAAGCGTGCAGCCGGAGCTCGCGGGGCGCCCGAAACTTGTCCGCCAGATCGCCGGGAAGATGCAGCGTAATCATAACGCCACCACAGTGACGGACAGTACACGGGGCAGTTCCTGAGCCACCGGCGTCCACACCTCCCCTTCATCCGCCGAGGCGTGCACCGATCCCGAGGTTGTGCCGAAGTAAGGCCCCGGCAGGGCTTCGGCGTCGCCGGCGAAGGCCTCGGGCGAGACCCCGCTGAAGGCTCTTCCGGGGAGCTCCTCCGCCAACCCCCGCCAGAGACGGCCACCGTCGTCGGTCCCGTAGACGACCGCCTGCTGCCCGGGAAACCCCCGCTCCATATCGGAGGCGAGGGGGATCACAAAGGCGCGGTCCGGATCGCGCGGCTGAAGGACCAGGGGAACCCTGAAGTCGGACGGCAGGCCGGCCTCCCGCGCCCCCCAGGTGTTGCCCCCGACATCCGGGCGGTGGGCTCCGGAATGACTCCCAGTCCAACGACGCCCGACAGGGGTCCGACCGACCGGCCAGAACCATACCCGGCTCGTCCGTTCCGGATCGACCTCGCCGTATCGCTGGCCCGGGCCGGCCTCATCCCAGGTCGCGCCCACATCGTGGGGTCGCCGGACGGAGGGGGCGGTGAAATCCACGGCGACGGCCGCATAGGGCGTACCCGACTCGGGATCGTACACGCTTTGGTAGACCGCCTCACCGGTGAGAGCCGGCGGCAGGGCTTGAAAGGGCCGGCGGTCCTGAGCCCACCAGCGCATCAGGCCCTTGGCCGTTCTGACCATCAACACCATGCCCGCGCCTCCCCATTCCGTCTGTCCGAGCGCGACGGTCGCCGACCGCTGGCGCGCCGCCTGACCGTCTCCCTCCGTTCGTCGTCCACCAGGTCGGCACCTTCCCCCGGAGGTCCGTCGGGCCGTGCATCCTACTAAAATACTGTGGCTCCCCCGTACGGGAGCCTCTCCATGCCGCACTTTGTCATGGGGGCGAAGGGAGGAGCGTTCGTGCTCTATTTCTACGAGCTCCCCCTTCTGCATGGCGAAGACCCGCGCCTGCTGCCCGTGTCGGTGAATGACACCGGTGACTTAGCGCAATACGCGCCCGCGGCAGCCGGTGGGCTCCGTCTTCGGGGCCTCCGCGTTGCGGAACGGCGCGGAGGGCGATCGCGCACGTGTGCACGTTCATTCATCCGCACCTCTTCATACGGGTGAGCCTGCGGACGCCCTCCCCACCCGCCGACCCCGTTCGCTGACGCTGTCGCGAGCCATCCCGGAGACCTTCACGGCATTACGCCCTCTCGTGGTCGAACATGCCGCGTCGGTTCCACATCAGCCGAGGCGAAGAGGAGATGCGCGACAGGCTGTTGGCGCAGCCAGCCGGCCTCCCTCAGTCCGGACGAGCACCGCGGTCCCAGGGGACCCGGTCTCTTCACTAACCACTGACTCCAAAGCGGCCTTGGGAGACGACGGCAGGTCCACTGCCCACCAATCGGTGGCTCCCGGGGCTTCTTAACCCTTCCGGCACAGCGCAGTCAGGCGAGGGGCGGTCAAACGCGAGCCCCGGTCCGACTCCGGCTGCCCTCAGACGAGGACTGCGGAGCCGTAGATGGGGCGGGGCCGGGTAGGGTGACGGGATAATTTGTAATGACGAGCTCCATGACGGGCCCCCGTCGGCTCCTTTGGGCGTTGATGGACCGGCGGGCGGGCACGCGCGTGATGACAAAGCCGCGGTAAAGGTCATCAAAGAAGTTATCGGCCGGGTCGATATTGTGAGGGTCGGCGTTGCTGAGCATGACGGCCGCTCCGCGCTCGTCACACGCCTTCACGAACCGAGCGAGGGCAACCTGCTCCTCGTCGCCAAACCCATCTTCCGAGTACGCCGTGAATGAGGAGGTGGTCGTCAGCGGTCGGTAGGGTGGGTCACAGTAGACGAACGTGTCGGCGTCGACCCGGTCGAGCACGTCCTCGGGGGTCCCGCAGCGGATGTCGACCTGTCGGAAGACCTGCTGCACACGCAGCAAGTTGGCGGCATCGCAGATGAGAGGCCGGTCGTAACGCCCGATAGGCACGTTGAAGCGTCCTTGACGGTTTACCCGATAGAGCCCGTTGAAGCAGGTCCGGTTGAGGAAGATGAGGGCGACCGCTTCATCAAGCGGCGGATCCTGGCCCGCATTGAAGCGGTCGCGAATCGCGTAGTAGAATCCTTCGCGATCGCGGGACCCCATGGACCAGTAGAGTTCCTGCCACGCGGACAGGCGCTCGATGAGGGCCGGTGCCTGATCCCGAATTACCTGGTAGGTACGGATCAGGTGGGGGTTCCGGTCTACGATCACATACTCATCCAGCAAAAATCGCGCGGCGACATCGAACAGCACGGCACCGCTGCCGACAAAGGGCTCCATATAGCGTCGAATGCCTCCCGTGCTGAGGCCGGCCGGGTAACAGTGAAGGAATGTCTCCAAGAGCTGAGACTTCCCGCCCGCCCACTTCAGCACCGGTCGAGCAGCCGTCGTCTCCCGGTGGACGGCGGCACCTCCTCCCGCACTGCGACTCGTCGGACCCGATGGGCCCACTCCCATGGTATCAGCCAGAAAGCCCTGTCACTCCCGCCTTGTGGGCCCCGCCCCGTCGGGGGTCGGTCTCTAGGCGGATGTAAGCGTCCCGACCCGCACCTACAATCATTCGGAGAGGGGGCTTTCGAGAGATGTCGTGTTGGGTGAGGGAACCGTCGTGAACCGCGACACCTCCTTACTGGATGAGGCTTACGCACGTCTGCACCGCACCGGGCCTGAATTTCAAGGCTGGCTTTCGAATCACGGCCCCATGGCGGTTGAGGCCCTGGTTCGGCATGGCCACGGCCCGTCTGTCCATGGATGGCTTGACGCCTATGTAAGGCGTCTGGAGGACTTCCCGCGCGGGCTCCGACCGATACGAGACGAGGACTGGCCAGAGGCTCTCGGCGACGCGCGCCGCATTGCCGACTGGACTTCGTATTTTCAGTACCGCGTCATCGAGGCGCCATGGCGCGTGGTCCTCAATACGTGGTGGCCGCGGCTGCTGCCCGGGCTCACGGCAGCCGCCACCCACGGTGTCATTCGGGTCGGCCACGCCGTGCGGTCGCTCCTCACGGATGGGGACAGCCCCGCCCGGCATGCGGAGCTCGCTCACGCCCTCGCCTATTGGGCCGCCCGGTGGAGTCCGGTGGCCGGCCTGGATGTGGCCCTGAGTGGGCACGCGCTGCAGCCCCCTGCGCGCTCAGCGGATACGCCCACGTCGGTGCTGATCCACGATGCCTTGGCCAAGATTCCGCTCCTCTCGCGCCGGACAGGGGGCATCGTCGAGCGCCTGGACCGATTGGGCCGCATGGAGGCGTGGCCGTCGCTCCTGGTCCCCCCAGCCTTGCCCGCGACCCCCGACGCGGTCGAGGGATGGCTGGCGGAGCTCATTGATGAGGCGGTTGTCCGCTATCTCCAGTACGGCCAGGGGGACGAGATCATGCTGGTGCACTCGGTCACCGCCCCGACCGCGGTACTGCGGACACTGCCGGCCCTCCATCGCCGTCTGTGGGCGCCGAGCGCCAGAGCGGCGTGGGCCGCCACCGCCGCCCTGACGTCGATATATGGAACGGCGACACCGGCCCCGCCCGAGATTCTGCCCCATCCCGCTACCCGCTCGGCGGCCGACGCCTTCGCCCGAGCCGTCGACCACGGGGACGAGCACGTGATCAAGTTTGCGGACGCGGCCCTCGATTCGTATGTCCGGACGGGCGATGACCAGGCCCTTCTCGCCATCTTCCGTGCGGCGGAGCTTATCGAGAATTAAAGGGGGGCAACTTCTCCTCGCCTTCGAAGAGGGTGCCTGCAGAGTTGCCCCGTTTGCTCGCTCAAACCATCGGTGCCGTTCACGTGGAGGGCGACTACGGTTCCGCCTTTCTTGACTACGAGCCAGATGCCGCGGCATTTCGTACGGAACGAGAATCGCCGAGACACTCCCGGACCCCCGGGTCGCACACGGACATGGACGCGGGTGGGTCATGCGCGCAAGCTCCTTTGGTCAACAACATCGGATGTGGGCCTTATGCCGAGGACCGGATGATGTCGAGACCGCTTGTCTTTCCCATAGGGGAACGCCCATGGACGCACCGTCATAAAGTCGTGAAACGCCGCTTCGTGCGGGTATCCCAGGGCATCTCCCAGCGCGGTTTCGCGCAATCAATCCGGGGTAAGAAATGCGGTCGCCTTCGGACTCCGAGAACATCAAGCCTCCTCTACACGTGTCGTGCTGAGGCCACCGCTTCCCCTGCCTGCAACAAATCCCGGGCCAGATCCGGCACACGCCGCGGCCAGTAAACCGGGGGACGGGCCCGGGGCGAATCCCGGTCGGGCCGGCAGGAAGTCATGACATCGCGCCAGGAAGCGGGGATGGCTGTGTGGCCATGGATGGCCCCGAGGAGAGCCCCCGCCACACACGCATTCGTATCGGCATCGGCGCCCTGCATCACCGTCGCCTCAATTCCAGCCAAAAGAGTAGGGGCATGCGTCGCTTGGTAGAAGGCATTCTGCAACGCGTTGAGTACCCACCCGCCAAAGGTATCGGGCGGCCTCACCACGGCTTGCTCAAGGCACGACCGTACCGCGTACTCCTCACCAGAGCGCCGGTGCCAGCCAAGAGCGGCCCGCCACGCCGCCTCGCCATCCCACCCCTCTCGAATGCTGCCCGCAACAGCCAGGGCGAATGCCGTGGAGGCCTCCTGGCAGACCCGATGGGGATGGGTAAGACACGTGTCCTCACGAACGGCGGCAAGCAGATGGTCCTCGGGTAAGTCCCATCCCCAGATACCGAGGCTGACATGCCGCATGAGAGCCCCGTTAGCCTGGCTTTCGGCTTTGGCTTGACGTCCGGCCGCCCGCGCGAGTGATTCGCCACGACGGGCCGCATCGGCCATGGCGGTGACCGCTTGTGCGATGGTATGCCCGCAGTCAAACGGATTGCTGGTCCACCAAGACAAGTACTGAGACGCGGCTGTCTCCGGATGATAGCCCTCAGGACCTCTGATAATGAGGGAGTCCGCCAAGGCGAACGCCAATTCGCTGTCGTCGGTTGGCTGGCCGGCCTGGGTTCCATGCACGGGACTCGCGATTAAGTCGCGCAATCCCTCAGGGAAGGCGGCGCGGACGTCCGCGGCCGACAAGAATTCGACCACGCTCCCGAGTGCGTCGCCTGCGCACTCGCCCCACAGAGCGCCTTCCGCGCGGGACAGACGCTCAGCACTCACGCACCCCATTATCCGATCCTCCTCACCCCGTCTTGCGGGTGGAGACTACACGGAGGCTACGCGGACCACGCGCCCAGATCCTGCCTGCCGCGTGACCGTGAACGCCAGATGAGTACGACCCGGGCATACGAACTGACGCTCAGACAATCGCTCTATTCTCGCTCACAAGATCTGCCATGGCCCGACCCTCTACACAAGGGGGGCGCCAGAAATATGAGCGACTCCCTCGTGTCTTTGGACTATTATCTTCCGCGGTATGGAGCCCTGGCCGTGACGCTGGGCCCGTACACAAGCCGTCTCTGGCATGCCCTCGATGACAGTCACCATCGCGTGCGCCGCACGAAGGCTCGAGATATTGCCCACAGGCATCATGGTCGTCATGACAATGTCGGGCGCGCGTGCTATCCTCTTGTTCAGGAAGGTGACACGATGGAAACAAGAACGCGTCGCACGGAAAAGCTCGACATTCGGCTGACGCCTGCAGCCAAGCGAACGTTGTACGCCGCGGCCCGTGCCGCACAGCGCTCGGTGAGCGACTTCGTCCTCGAAAGCGCCCTGGTACGCGCGGAGGAGACCCTCATAGACCGAAGGCATTTCGGGCTGGATACCGAGCGATGGCAGGCCTTCATGGCGGCACTGGATGCTCCGCCGCGTGAGTTGCCGCGGCTGCAACGCCTGTTCAGTGAAACAAGTGTCTTCGAACGGGAGACGACTCCGTGACACCGCTGCGCATCGAGAAGCTGAAGAGACAAGACGCGGTCGAAACGTTTGACTGCGGACAGGATGCGCTCAATCGCTTCTTGATGCGTTTCGCCTTGACGAACCAACAGGCGAATGCGTCGCAGACATATGTTGCCTTGGCCGATGAGGCCGTGATCGGCTACTACACGCTCGTCGTGGGAGACGTGGCATTCGAGGAGGCGCCCGAGCGGCTGACAAAGGGGTTGGCGCACTACCCCGTGCCAATCTTGCTGTTAGCCCGCCTAGCGGTCGATTTAGCCTGGCAAGGCCAGGGAGTGGGAGCGGGACTGCTGAAAGATGCCATGGGCCGTACGCTGCAGGCAGCGGACATAGCCGGAATCAGAGCATTTGCCGTCCACGCAAAGGACGAGGCCGCCAGTGCCTTCTATAGACACTTCGACTTCGTCCCATCGCCGACCGATCCCCTGCACCTGTTCGTCCTCATCAAGGACCTGCGCAGAGTTGAGGGATTAGGTGTCAAGCCCCTCTCACCGGGTTAATCTCGACCATACTTCCGCCCCGAACGGCTACTCCCGTCACCCCGTCGCCAGGCCGAGCCGCCATGCGCTCCCGTCCGACCCCTTCGCGGGCCTAACCCCGACTCCGTGGCGCACCCGCCCTCCCGTCGACCCGGCATCCGCTTCGAGTACCCCGGTGGCGATGGCCGAAAGGGAGACGATCAGGATGAGCAATGAGCGCTCCTCCCCGAAAAATCGTCAGGAAAGGCAGTTCCATCGTCCGTCTCGTCATGACCATCCCAGTCAAAGAGTCCCCCGCCGCCAATTTCCTCTGCTGGGGCCGCGCCCGTAACCATCCTGACAGCGCGACGCGTCAAGCCATGCGGGAGGACCTTCAGCCTTCTTACTATCTCAAAGGGGCGTTGTCGTTGGCGGCGCGGAGCACGGAATACCTGCCCCTGGTGTTCTGATCCCGGACCACCACCTTCGGTTACTCCCAGATGCGGATTCCGGGCCCGATCCGCCACCCGTTCCGATAAATCCGCGCCAGGCGGTGACGATCCTCACCAGTCAGGTCCCGGTCGCCCAGTGGCACAGTCTCTTCGCCGACACAACGATGGCCGATGCGGTCCTGGACCGGGTGATTCACCAGGCTTATCGACTGGATCTTCGGGGCGACTCGTTGCGCACAGTATTGCGCCCCGCGACGGTACCGGCTACAACAGACGCATAGCGTCCCGGCTGGGTGGCGGGGAATTACCGGACGCCCGGCGCATACAGTATCCGGGGACTCTCTCCGGCGGGGCATTTCCAGTATATTGGCAGAACTTCTGCACCAACGGGACAAATGGGTCAGCGGGACCGGAGCATCATGTGGAAGCCCGTCGGCCTGGTCGGAAGCGGCCTCTTCCTGGTGGCCTGCGGGTATTGGGTGCCGCGGCTGTACGACTTCACCGTAACCTCGGCAGTGTCCAAGGAATCAGCCGCATGGTGGGCGGGGTATTGTCTAGCGACAGGAGTGCAGGTCACTCCCGCCTACCAAATCGGTTGCTCTGAGGGACGGTCTATCTTGACGTTGGGATGGATTGGAGTGGTGCTTGGGCTCTGCCTTTGTCTCTATGCGGCGTGGGCCATTTGGCGAAAACCAGGGCTGGTGCGTCGTTCGTGATAGCTTAC
>JAKATP010000178.1 GCA_021818685.1 Bacillota bacterium
CGTCGGAACGGGGGCCACTTCGTGAGTCGGCTGAAGGACGCGGCCAACCCCACCATGGTCCGCGTGCTCCGCACCCATCGGGGCCAGGTCCGGGAACTCGTCGGCCAATGCCTCCGGGACATCCTCCCCGGCCTCCAGCGCGAGGTGATGGACGTCGAGGTGATGGTGGCGTTTAAACGGCGAACCCATCGCGGGCAGGCGTCGCGGGCCACCGAAACATTCCGGCTCGTGGGGGTGCGCCACCCGGACACCGGGCAATATCCTTGCGACCTGACGGACCTCACGCCGGACCAGTTAAGCGCGGAAGACGTCGCCCATCTCTATCGCGCCCGCTGGAGTATTGAACTCCTGTTTAAGGAACTGAAGCGGCTCTATCAGCGGGACGTCATCACGAGTGCCGCCCCGGTGGTGGTAGCGGCCTTGGGGCTCACCGCCTTGCCGACCTTGGTCGTAAGCCACCGGGTGTTGAGTCACCTGTGCCGTATCCTCCCCGCCCAGAGCGCCCGCTTTACCCCGTTACGCTGGGCGGAAGCGTTCTATGCCGCGGCCAGGCCCCTCTTGCCCCAGGTCCTGGCTCTCGCGGGCGTGACCGGCGATCCCTTCTGGACGATCACGTTCTTGATGCAGCAAGGGCTGGACCCCAATGCGGAGCGGGAACGCCTCCTCCCCCACGGGTGCAGGCGGCTCCGGCGGAGTCGTGATGGGATATTCTGGTTAACCGATCACGGATGGTGTGAGCGTACGGTGGAGCGCTACCGCAAAGGCACCCGGGCCCGGAAGCTCGCCACCCGGGTAGGCCCTCTCACTCGGCCCATTCCCCAGGTCCGCAAGGGCCAGATCTCCACAGCCCGGTGTGCCCGCTACCAGCCCAGTGAGCAAGCGCTGGTGCTGACATTGATGGAGAGGATCACCAACGGCGTCTCGACCCGGAAGATCACGACGATCTCCCGCTTAGTTGCCCCGTCGATCGAAGTCCGCCCTGAGACATCAAGACGAAACGTGTCGTGAGGATTGCCTGAGGGGCCGTGCGAGCGGTCTGTCGGATTAGGCCAACTGTTCTAGACGCAACCGTGATAGTTAGCGGATTGAAGGAGTTGCTAACCCCAGAACATTTCTCCCCCTGCCGACAGCGCATCCCAGGCGTGCGCGGTCCGCTACCCGTCGATCCGTTCCACCTGGAAGCCCTCCGGACCGGCGTCGATATAGACGGTGTGTCCGCGCACCGTCACGAGGACGGTGGCCGTGAGACCGGGCGACAGCGTGCGCACACGGCGCTCGACCCCGTCTACCACCATCGCCGCCGTCCGGGCGGGGAGGCGCTTCATGTCGTTGACCGCCGCCGCCGTCCAGGTGACGCGCGCCCGATCCGGCACGAGGCCCGCGGGGTCAGGCCCCGTACGGGGGCTCCTCGTGCCGTTCATGTGGGCATCCGGCCTCAACCTCGGGCTCTCGGTGAGCCCGTTCGGGCGGTCGGCTCCATCGCGCTTCCCCCGGTCGTTTAGCGGCCGGTCGGCCGCGGAGAGCCCGTAACTATCTCCGGCCCGATACACGGGCGAGAGGGCGGGACCTAATTCTGCGCGGCTTCCCGTCCGCTCGCTGGCCGTCTGGCCGATGGCGCTTCGCTCCATCAGCTGCTCCAGCCGGGCCAGGATGGCGGTCTGCCGCTCCAACATCTCTTCGAGCTGGAAAGACGTCCTGCACGCGGATGGTGCCCGCGCCGACCCACCTCGGCTCCGCCGTGAAGACCGGGACGAGGCCAGACTTTCGGGCCCCAATCCGCTGTCCGCCGTGCTGATCCCCGCTCGGCGCCGGCGCCGCGCTTCCTCTTCCTGGCGGGCGATGACGACCCCATATGCGAATACCACCGCGAGGAGCGCCCCGCCAAGGAGCGGCCCCAGGTGGTGATGGACAAACGCCGGGACAAAGGCCCCCGCCTGCAGCATGCCCGCCGGACGCGCGCCCGGGCTCAGACGGGAAACGATGCCACCCCGGCGTGTCCTCACGATGATGCCTGTGTGCAGGACCGCCGATGGTAAACGCCGGAGCCGGCCCGGCCGGCCCCGTAGGCCACGCTCCTGACGGTCTGGCTCCGGCCTCGGTCCGATCTCGGTCCGCTGCTGCGGACAGGCTCTCGGGTGGAGGCAGCCCGGAACCGTTCGGGGTCACATCCCGTGGGGTTTTGACTAAGGGCCGTGAAGTATGAAACGAAAAACGCCCCCCTTGACGCGCACCGGACGCGGCGCCTGCCGGCCTCTCTGTTGGCAACGGTAGACCATCGGCCATACCGACAGAAGCGCCGAGAGTGGCTTGACACGTAGGTTGAGACTCAATTGGACAGTGTCTCTTGAGGCCATTAATTGGGATGCCCTACGAAATGTGGGCAATCCGCCGGGCATCCCCAATTGGTCCGGATAAGTGCAATCCATCCATCGTGGGGCACATTTCCGGTGTCTGACAAAGAGCGCCTGCCCTCCTTACACTGAATCCGCCGAATCACGAAAGATCCGCCTTCGTGACCGGGGAACCCAAACCAGGGGTGAATCCGGAATCTGTCCGGAGGGGACTCTCGCGCGCCCTAACCCGCCAGCTAACCCCGGAGGCGAACACCGCGAGGAGGACAACTTCATGCACCGAATCGGCCACTGGGCCGCCTTGCCAGGCGGTCTCATGATGGCGGCGACCCTCCTGGGCACGACCCCGTCCGCACACGCGGCGGGCCGGACTCTGACGATGGAAGCCACGGCCTACGGCCCGAGCGCGGCCGACAATTACCCCTACGGGCCGGTCGACTACTTCGGCCAGCCACTCACCGCGGGCGACATCGCGGTGGATCCGACCGTGATTCCGCTCCGGGAATGTCTATACGTCACCGGGTACCACAATCCGAACCTGCCCGCGGGTGGGTACATAGGCGAGGCAGACGACGAGGGCGGCGCCATTAAGGGCATGCACGTCGACCTCTTCATGAACGCCAATCCGACCGCCGTCTCCAACTTCGGCATCCAGACCGTGCACGTGACCATCCTCGGACCGGCGGCAAACACGAGTCTCTCCGGGACGGCGGCCTGCGCCGCGTACGCGTCCGCCTTGCAACCCGGCACTTCCCCCAACCCCGGCGCTGGATCGGGAGCGGGCTCTGCTTCCTCGTCCACCGCCTCCACGACGCCCGCCTCACGTCCGACCCCGAATCAGAGCTCCACGTCCGGGCTTGGTGCCAACCCTGCCCCCACCGCGGGCCCCGTGCTGGTGGGTCTGACGGCCGGGATGACCGGTCATCGGGTCGATACGCTCGAGGCCGATCTGAAACGGCTCGGGTATAGCGGGGTCCGCATGAACGGGCTATATGACCGCGCGACCGCGCAGGCCGTGACCGCGTTTGAACGTGAGCACCAACTGCCGGTGGGCGGCGCCACCACGATGGCGTTCCGAAACGACATCCTGCAGGCGCTCTTGGCGGCCGTTCCCGGCACGTCCGCTCCGCGGGGCCACGTCGGGTACGACCGGGGCGCCGACACGGACGGCGCCGGCTTTGGGAGGCGTCCAATCCTGGTGGGACTCGCACCGGGCATGGATGGCCGGCACGTGTACACCCTGCAGGCCGATCTGCAGCTCCTCGGATACACGGGTGTCCGCATGACCGGCGTCTACGACCGGGCCACCCTGGGCGCCGTCCTCACCTTCGAGACGCAACACGGTCTCGTGCGGAGCGGGAGCACCACGATGGCGTTTCGAAACGCCATTTTGGAGGCGCTCGGCGGCGGGTCGGCCATCAGCGCCACCAAGCCCTCCACTCCAACCTCCGGTGGGGTGCCCACGCCTCAAAACAGTGTGAGTGCCCCTTCCACGCCGACGCCGGTACCCACAAAAAGCCAGGCCAGCAGCATTTCCACCACCGCCCGCGTGAGTCCCTCCAACACCTCGGGGCCCATGATTCTCGGGTACTACGTGCCCGGTGCGGCCGCCTGGGCTGATCTGATGGCGCACGCGAGCCAGATGACGGCGATTGCGCCCTTCTGGTATTCGTTTACGGTGGCGGGTCCGCTCCGGGACCTGGGTGCCAGCTCCGTCGTGACGGCCTTTGCCCGCGCTCATGACATCGCCATTTATCCGATGGTGATTAACGGGTACGGCAATGACCACATGTGGAGCACCAGTACGCAGCTGCAAACGGATGTGGCCGAGCTTGCGAACCTCGCGCTGCAGGACGGCTACAGCGGCTTCACCCTCGATTTCGAGGGTCTCAACAACCCGGACGCGACGGGGCTCACCACCTTTGTGCGCGACCTGGCCGCCGCCCTGCACCGGGAAGGCAAGAAGCTTATCGTCTCCGTCGGGCCGCGCACGGCGGCGACAAACGCCTACCACGTGTACAACTACGCGGCCATCGGCCAGGCCGCCGACTACGTGGACCTCATGCTGTACGACGCCCATGACAACGGGAGTGCGGCCGGCCCCGTGGCGCCGATGAGCTGGGTCACCAGCATCGTCCACTACGCCGAGTCGACCATCGCCCCGGGCAAAATCCTGGTGGGGCTGGCCGGATACGGGTACAACTGGGCGGCGGGCGGTGCAACCGAGATCAGTGACGCCCAGGCGTTGGCCCTGCAGGCTCGTTACGGCTCGACCTTCGTCGGCCAGGGCATCGACGAGGCGCGCATCACGTACACGGGTGCATCGGGCGCCACCCACACGGTCTGGTTCGAAGACAGCACCAGCGAAGCGTACAAGGTCGCCCTCGTGGCCTCAGGCCATCTGGGCGGGGTCGCACTCTGGGATCTGGGCGAGGAGAATCCCGGCGTGTGGCCGATGCTCCAAAGCCGTCTCTAATCAGGCCGCAGCGCGAAGAGGGCCCACCCGCCGGGGAGGGCTCTCTTCGCGTCCGGGACATGGTTTAGGAACGTCCGGACGGGCCCTTTGGACAAACCGGTGACGGGGTTCCCTGACGGCACGGGAATCCGACCCGAGCGCCGCCGGACCCGGCTCTCGACCGGTTTTGGCGACAGCAAGCCCGGTGCAGGCGCTGCCGTTCGGCGGCCCGCCCCGATCCTCCAAGACCCCTCGGGACTTAAGCCCGTGACTCGGATGTCTTCTCCCGGCCCTCCGCACACGACGATGAG
>JAKATP010000179.1 GCA_021818685.1 Bacillota bacterium
ACCCCAGTTCATTCCGGCCATGCGGGTGGACCATCCTCCACGGCCCAGTACCTATGGTTCTCACATCCGCCGCCTACGCTATCAGGCCTCGGCCGTCCGCTATGCGCTGAAGCACCGGCGCATCGGCACCCTGTTCGGCGTTACCGACGTCATGCAGTACGCCGGCGCGGTGGGGACGGCGGTCTTCTTCGATACGCTCGCGATGTGGCCGTTTCTGGTCCTGTATGCCGTGGGCCTCTATGTCCGCACCGCGGACTTTCTAAAGGTCAGAAGCTATACGCCGAAAGAGGCGCTGCAGGCCCTCACCCTGCCGCTCCTTACGCCGTGGCTGAAGCTTCTGGTCTTCGGGCGTGCCGCGCTCACTCCCCGGACCTGGCGATATGTGTTCCGAACCCATCCGACGCCGTCCGAACGCCTCGGACCGCCGCCGACCGAGGCGCGGCTCATCACGTTACCGGCGTCGGCCGAGTGAGGACTCCGATGCCGAGGACTCAGGGCCGTCCAGCGATCGGCCTCACTTACGGCCGCATCCCGCCGACACCCTGTAGCCCGTCTCGGATCCCCGCCCACGCGGCCGCCACCTGAGCCCAGTCACCCCGTAGCATGGTCCGCACCGGCACCACGTGCCGGATGACCGCGGCCCAGCCTACCCGCCCGACCCCATGCTTTCGCGCAAACAGGATGCTGTTGCGAACGGCGTAGTAACCCAGCTGGGGAGAGGCGCCCCCCAGCGAATTGTGCCGGCGATGCTGGGCCACGGCATCCGGCGCCACGATAATCTTGTGCCCGGAGGCGCGGACTCTGACGCAGAAGTCGACGTCTTCGCCGTAGTGGAAGAACTGCTCATCGAGGAAGCCCACCTCCTCGAAGACCGTCACCCGCACCAGCATGCACGCACCCGATACGAAATCTACTGCGCGCACATCCTGGGGTGCCGTGGGGCAGCGCTTTATGGACCAGAACGTGAGCTTGGCCCCGCTGGTCTGGTGAGTTCCGTCGAGATTTTGGATCACGGGACCCACGATGCCCGCGTCCGGGTGGGAGTCCATGAGGTCGACCATCGCTTCCAGCGCCGTGCCGACCAGCATGCAGTCGTTATTCATAATCAACACGAACTCGGGTCGGGGATCGCGTCGAAGTGCAAGACGAATGCCGACATTGTTGCCTCCGGCATATCCCAGGTTGCGCGCCTGGGGTACGACGATGACGCCATCGGGGAGGGCAGGCGGGTGCTCCTGCTGCTCGTTGTCGACAATCAGCACCTGGGGGTGAACTGGACCGACGCCGCGATATATGGATTCGATGGCAGCGCGCGTGCTGTCCCAATCGTGCCAGTTCACAATCACCACCATCACGCGACCCACCGACATCCGTGCGCCTTCCTTCTCTTAGTATCCGCCGGGTCTTCTAGCTACGTCCTGAGCCAGGTGAGCGGGCTTTCCCGGCGCATCCAAAACCACGCAGACACCAGGGCCCCATAGACGGCCAGGAAGAGGACGGACGCTCCCACGATGAAGGCAATAACCGGTAAGGCATGGAGGGAAACGGGAGAGGGGATCACTAAGCGGACCACCGCGCATCCCCCTGCACCGGCGACAATATAGGCGAGGACATCGGTCCAGACGATGTCCCAGGGAATCAGTCGCCGCGCCTGCCACCATACGAGACCCGAATATACCACGTATGCGATAAGGGTCGTGTAGCCGGCGGCTACGAACCCATATCGCGGTATGAAGAGGATATTGAGGCCAAAGTTAACGCCGGTCGCCGCCAACACATCCCACACCATGAGGGGATTCCGCTCCCGGAACTCCATGCTTTTGTGGCCGATGCGGGACACGCCCCAGATGACCGATCCGGCCGTCACCGGCACCAAAATGGCGGCCCCAGGCAGAAACGAGCGGGCCAGGATGACGGAAGCGAGGGCCCGGCCCGCCACCGCCACCAGGCCCACCAGAGCCCCACCCAAGAGGAGGTAAACCGACGTCATCCGGCTCATGGTCTTCCTGACTGCGGACACGTCACCTTCTGCCCACTGGCGCAGCAAACGCGGACCCACCGCCGTGAGCACCGGCCCCGCAATGAGCCCCACACCCCGGATCACCATGGCGTAATTGGCACCGTAGAGACCCACCTGACCCGATCCGTGGAAGGCTTGAATGATGTAACGGTCTCCTAGGTTCAGCATGCTGGATCCGAAGAACCAGAGCGCCATGGGGCTTCCGTACCGGACAAACCGTGCGACCGTCTGCCGCGTGGCCCCGCTGATCGCCCTGAGCGGGCGCAGGATGTCTGCACGCGCGACAAGCCACGGCAAGACCGCCAGGACCGCGAGCGCATTGCCCCACAACAGCCAGGCAATATGGTGCCCGAGAAGAAGGATCAGCAGGATCGGAAATCCGAGCGATAGGGTCTCGGACGTGATCATCACCAGATTGAATTCCCGGACCTTAATCGCGGCGTTCAGCACGGGGGTCAGAATGTTGAAGAGCACAGATGCCACGAGGCCCATCAGGGTGCCCGACAAAACCAGGCGGTCTACCGACCGGCTGTGCAAAAGAGGCCACAGCGCCAGCGCCGTCGCGGACAGGACAATCATCACCGCCATCGTGAGGACCGTGAGCCAGGACAGCGCCTGGCGATACTCTTCCCAACGACCCTGATGATCGTACTCGGCCAGGAAGCGATTGGCGGCCTGCGCCGTGGGTTGCGCCGTCACGGACAGAATCGGGCCGGTGACGGCTCCCATCAGGGTAAAGATGCCGTATTGCGAGGGTGGAAAGAGGCGCGTGAACACGGCCGTGCTGGCGAGGGCCAGTATCGCCGGCACGATGGCAGAGGGGACATAGGAAAGCCCGTCCCGCATGATGGCCGCAATACTGTGCTGGGCGGCAGAACCGCTCTTCACGTCCATCTAGCGAGGACCGTCCTGAGCCAGACCGCGCCACCCTCCGCCGTATGAGCTCGCGACTCTGTGAGCGGGCCGCACGGCAGGACTGACGCGGCGCCTTGGGGCCCATCGTCCGCCGCCGCACCGTCCGGAGACCGGACGCTCCCCTTGCCATCCCGTCCGCGCTTTCGCGACCAGCGTCAAAACCCTCCCGCCAAAAACCCCAATTCGTCCGAAAACACCTGGTTCCGCGTGCCGCAGGCTCCGGACATTATGGCACACGGCTACGAAGACTACGCCGTAACCGTCGAGCTGGTGGCGCCGCTCCCCGCACGCGCTTGAATCCCGTCTGCCAATGCGGACGGCCCGGCTCGCCGCCTCCTGCACCCGATGCCGGGTCACCGTCTTGGGGGGCGTCCGAGCCCTTAAGCATCGAGACCAGCCGCACCACGACCACCGGGCACCGTTAAGGTCCCGATGCGTTGCCGAGAGTCTCAAAGGAGGTCTCACCCCATCAAAAAACCAGGGGAACCCGTGAACCTTGCGCGCTGCACGAAACGTTTATACTGTGACAACACGATTCGACCGAGATTGATTCCGGCGGGCTTGCGCTCACCACGACTATGAGGACGATGACGGAGGGTTACTGTGTCAAAGAGATTGGCTGGCTCGGCGACTTGGAAAATCTGGGGTGCAGGCATCCTCGTGGCGGCCAGCGTTTCTGGCTGCGGACTCTTCGGCGGGCAGCCTACCGCTGCCTCCAGCACGTCCCACCACCATTCGCACAAGCATGTCTCGACGTCTCCGTCCACCTCCCAGGCCGCCGGGCCCTCCAGCACCAGTCCTTCCTCATCACCGGCGCCATCCTCAAGCACCACGGCGTCGTCTTCAACGGCTGCGAGTTCGGTGGCGTCATCGCCACCGCCGCCTAACGAAGGGCCGTACACCTCACTCGTGATATCACATGTGGCCGCGTCCAATGACGGAACGGCCACCGCGTCGGGCCACTCCGAGACCGTGCTGAAGCTTACCCTGACGGTCAACAACCCTTCCACCGGCACCATCGAATTGCAGCTCAACGACTTTTCCGTGATTCCGGTGGGTGGGCCCGCTGCGTATTCGTGGAACGACTACGACACCGCCGGGCTCACGTCGTACAACTCTCTCTTCTGGCCCATTGACGCCCGGTATCCCAATGAGGACCCGGTCGTGGTGCTGTCGGGGATGCAAAAGACCGGGGCCGTGACGGTGCAGGTTCCTGCCGCCAGCCACTATCAGATCGTATGGGGCGCCCCCTCGTCCGGAAAGATTGCGGCCACGTTCAGCGCACCGTGAGGACGGCGATGACCGTCACCCACGTCATGAAGAGGGTGGGGACGACACGCACCGACGCGCTCAATTGCCGGCGGCGGGCACCCTCTCATCGGAAACGAGTTGCACATCGAGCCAGCTCTCGAGATCCCAACCGAGGAGACGTTCGGTCAGCCGAATGTCATCCCGGAAGTATTCGACCAACGCACTTCGCATCTTGGGGTCCACACGCGGCCGGGGAGTCTGCATGCGGGTCTGGACGGCATCGCGAAGACGTTCCGGGGTTCTGGCCCGAAGCCACTTTCCCGCGGAGGACTCGAGGAGCGCCGCCAGTCCCGGCACCCGATAAGTCTGAGCCGCATTCACGCGGGCCGGCGGCGCGCCTCCAATTTCGGGATCCAGGCCGAGAAATTCGCAGGTTTGCCCGATGACCCGCGCCGGATCCCGATTCAGATCCTGATAGCGGATAAACAGCAACTGCTCGCGGGGAAACCGCTCGAGGTACCGGCGGATCTGCTCTCCGTAAAGGCCGAGCCGGAGATAGAGGAAGGCCGGCTGGTCCGCCTGGAGGCTCCGGCTCTCCTCCGCCGCGATCGCATCTGCGAACGTTTTCAAGGGTTCCCGATGCACCATGCGGTGGAGGGTGTAGTGAGAAAAGGCCCGCTCGACGGGATCGCGCAGGATCGCAATCAGCCTGGCGTCCGGGAGCGTCCGGGCGATGCGGTCTGCCGCCTGGGGGTCTGACAGGTACAAGGTCGAGGCCTCTCCCCGCGCTTGACCCGGCGCCGCCCCGTCAAAGAGACGCTGGTACTCTGCGGTCGTCATCTCCGGACGCGGCCAAGCTTGCCCCGCGGGTGCGTAAAAATACAACGGTTCCTTGACCGGACTCGCGTAAGATCGG
>JAKATP010000026.1 GCA_021818685.1 Bacillota bacterium
GCTCGACCCGGAAAAGATGTCGGTCTACCACTATTACCAGTTCTGGTTGACGGTCGAGGACGCCGACGTCGTGCCGCTGCTGAAGACCTTCACCTTCCTATCGCACCGGGACATTGAGGATTTGGCGTCCGCGACCCGCGAGCGTCCGGCCGAGAGGCGGGCGCAGCATGTCCTGGCGGAACAGGTCACGGCGCTCACGCACGGGGAGAAGGCGATGGAGCGCGCCCGCCACCTCTCTGCACTTCTCTTTCAGGGAAAGGTGGCGGAGCTTACTCGCGACGAGGTCGAAGACGTATTTGAGGGTGTTCCGACGGCCGACCTGAATCCCGGCGCGCCCCTTGACATTCAGTCCGTCCTGGTCCTGACCGGTGCCTCGCCTTCACGACGGCAGGCCCGCGAGGACATTGGGGCCGGGGCCATTTACGTCAACGGCATCCGGGTGGGCGACCCCGAACACGTATTCTCACCCGATGACTGTCTGCACGGCCGTTACCTCATCATCCGCCGCGGCCGTCGCCGGTACTTCCTCGCGCGCTTCAACGGCGATTAGAAGAATTCATAGAGGTCGGTAAAGTACTCGAGCTCCCGGTCCGAGGCCATCCGCCGGCCGTAGCCTTGGAAGAACACCTCCTCGTCCCGGGCCTTGTCGAAGGCGGGATGCTTGGTGCGCACGGCCAGCGCCACGTCATAGCGCGGGTCGCCGATCCCGCCGCCGCTCCAGTCGACGACCCCCGTGATGCGGCCATCGAGGACGAGGACGTTATCGAGCGTGAAGTCCCCGTGAATCAAGGTCGGGGTGACCGGCGGCGGTTTTTTAGCCGTGAGCGCGACCAGCAGTTCCTGAGTTCCGTCGACCGGGAAGTGTTCCAGGTTGTAGCGGGCCTCCGCCAGCATCCGCTCGAGCCAGGGGCTCTCATCCCCCGGCCCCAAGTCCTCCGGAACGGGACAGGCATGGATCTGGGACAAAACCGCGCCATACTGGTAAATCAGCTCGCGGCGCCGGTGCTCTTCCGGTTCGGCCGCCAGCATCCTCCGAAGCGAGTCGCCGGGGAGGAACTCCATGAGGAGCCAGCTCTGCTCGCGCTCGGGCTCGTCCATCGCAGCATAAAGGGTCGGCGTCGGAAGGGGCGTCTTGGTCAAGGCGGCGAGCAGGCGGGCCTCCCGCCGGATCCACGCCGAAAACGGCCGACCCCGGGCCCTCTTGATGGCAAACCGGCCGCGTGTGGTGTCGACGAGCGCGAGATCGGCGGTGTCGCCCTGGCGGGGAAAGCGTATCCCCGTCACCGCGCCCATCACGTCCCGGAAGGCGTCGGGCAGCTCATCCGGCGCCATAGGCATCATCCGCACGCCTCCCCTACCGGGCTGAGGCGGGATTCCGGAGGGGTCGGGGCTGGCTCAGGTCTACGTCGTGCCGGCAAAGATCTGAAGCGCGTCAAGATCGACGTGACGCCAAAGCCGGGTCTCCACATGAAGCACCCGATCCCCGAGATTCATCGGCTGATAAGGATTCCGGACCGTCTCTTCGATGTATTGGACCGGATCCGAAATTCCCCTGACATGTCCCGCATGCCGATTGTCATCACCGAGCCGGGCGAGATACCGGGCCGATAGAATTTCTGGCGGCGCTTCGAGCACGATTTCACGGGCATGGTAGCCATGGCGTTCGAGCAGCGCCTGCAGGCGTGGGCGCGCGAGCGGCCAGAAGTTCCCCTCGCCAATCACCGGATGGCCCGTCGCCATCACGAGATCCAGTGCGTAGTAAAAGAGCTCCCAGGTGGCGGGGCCAAGCGCGGTTCCACTCTCGGGAACGGCCTCCAGCACGGTGGCAAACAGGCGCTCTTTGATGGCGTCCTTCATGACCAGCGGCCATCGGAGGGTGCGAGCGAGATGGTGAGCCACAGTCGACTTCCCGCTCGCCGGATGCCCGGTCACAAGGAGCAGCCGGCAATACGGCCCCCCCTTTTCCTCCATCCCGGCTCCCCCCACCCCGTCAGCCATGACGTCCAAGCGCCTGTCGCTGACGGATGAGGCTCGCCGCGGTCGTCAGGGCCGCCACCTGCCCGCCGGCGTCGGCGATGCCCTGGCCGGCAATGTCGAAGGCGGTGCCATGGTCGACGGAGGTTCGGATCACGGGAAGACCGAGCGTCACCGAGACGGTTCCGAAGAAATCGAGCGTTTTGGCAGCGATATGTCCCTGGTCATGATAGAGCGACAGCACCCCCGTATACCGACCGTGGAGGGCCTGAAAGAACACGGCGTCGGCCGGAATCGGTCCCACCACCGGATATCCCTCGGAGATCGCTCTCGCGACTGCCGGCGCCAGCACCTCGCCTTCCTCGGAGCCGAGAAGTCCCCTCTCGCCGCCGTGCGGATTCAACGCGGCCAGCGCGAGGGTGGGGTCGGAAAATCCGAGTTCCCGTAAGAACCCGACACAGCGAACGAGCCCCTGGTAAACGGCCTCGGAGGTCAGAAGATCCGGCACGTCCCGTAGGGGGTGATGGCGGGTCAAGAAAAAAATGTGAAGACGACCGGTGACAAACATGGTGAAGACGCCTCGGCTGTTGAAAAGCTCCGTCAGCATCTCCGTGTGGCCCGGGTAGTGGTAGCCGCCGAGGCGGAGCGCCTCCTTATTGAGCGGGGCCGTATTGATGCCATCAATCTGCCCGACCCGCGCCGCGTCGATGGCAGCGGTGATGGCGCGGCCGGCCTCCTGGCCGGCCTGCGCGGTCACGGTCCCGAACGGAGGTGGATCTTTGATGTCGGACGTCGGGTAAATATCGAGAACCCCGACGCTGCCGGTGGCCTCTTCGGGTTTCTTGACAATCCGCATCGCGCCTGGATAGCCGACCACCTTCATGGCCCGCTCCAACACAACCGGGCTTCCGTAGAGAACGGGTACCAGTTCCTGAAAGACCCGCGGGTCCATCAGCGCCTTCACCACAATCTCCGGGCCGATGCCGGCCGGGTCCCCAAGGGTTATGCCGATCCGGGGCCGCGCGTTTTCGTCCATCGCTCTACTCCTCCTGTGGGCAGGATGGGGTCCTTAGACCGAGCTCCACCAGATCCAGCAGGATGTCCGGCGATCCCACCTTACCGCCTTTCGTTACGAGCTCCAACCCGTCGAGGGACCCTCCCCGAATGATGCCCGCACCCACCAGTGGTGCCGGGCTGCGGAGCGCCTGGACGCCCTCCGCCCCCGACGCCCGGAGGACGGCCTGCGCCGTATCCCCGCCACTGATGATAAGGCGCGTCGGTCGGAATCCCTGGTCGTCCCACAGCCGCAGGTGATAAAGGACCCGGCAGGCTAGCTCGGCATCCGTGGCGGAGCCCGTCGGCTTTAGGACACCGTGACTTTGCAGCACGCGCAATGAGCCGGTCGTGGACGGGTCGGGCGGATCCCACAGTGACACCAAGGCCGCCTCCGATGTGCGGAGGAGATGGCGAAGCTGCCGTTGGTTGTCACGGGAGTTACTGCCCCACACCACGACCACCGGTCGCGGCGGGATTCTCGGCACGTAGCGCAGGAGCTCACCGGACGACACCAGGATGACCGGCCGTGACGTATGCATCAAAAGCCGATTCACGGCGCGCGCGACTCTTTGCAGCTCCGGGCGGTGCCGCACGTCCATCACGTACGGCCCAGGATTATCAACCTGAAAGATCTCCGGCTCAGCCCGCACGACCTGTTCCGTCACGGCGCCGCCGACCTTCCGGGCCACCTCGTCAGCTCCGATGGCCTCTGTCACCAGGCCCACCCGCATCCTGTTCTGCCACTGCTGTCCACCCCGCGTAACCCGGCCGGCACCGGGGTAGGCCGGCACGGCAATGACAAAGGGGGTGCAGGGCATGCTGGCCACCATGATGAGAAGCTCCTCGGCCACGGGGCCCCGGAGGGTCGAGTCGATCCGTTTATCAAAGAGGCGGGTGCCACTGTCCCAAGCTGCCCGTACGGTGTGCCGAAGCCAGTCAGGGCGCACACCATCCGCCCGGGCATGGGTGTTGATGGCGAGCCGTGGCGGAACGGGATGCGGCACCTCGTCCAGCACCGGCACCCATTCTCCGAAATGTTCCGCGAGGCTCGCGGCTGACGCGAGGGCACCCGACAGGTCATCCGCCAGTACCACAACGCGGGAGGAAAGCCCCTCCGGGTCAGCAGTCATACCGCTATGATCGCACAAATCTCGGCATAGTCGGTACGGTCACGCTCCGGCTCCCGCGAGTCTGAGCTCGAGCTGTCCCGTCAGACCAGCGACGTGCCAGGCCGTCTTGTGCGCGTTCTCGTATACCTGGGACATGCTGACGTGAAGACCGGCCGCGGCTGCGCTGAGCGCGGCCGACATCCCTACCGGATCAGCATCGTGACCGCCCGCCCGGAACGCCCCGAGAATGAAAAGGGTCGTGGCCTCGGCCTGCGGTCGCAGTTTTGGCAGGGCAATCGGCGTGAGCGCGAGGGGGGCCAATTCCGGCTCGGGAGCTTCTTGAAGCGCGTCTCGGAGCCAGCCTTCCCAATGACGGAGCTGACGGTACCGCATCTGGGCCGTCCGCATCCGAAGGGCAGCCTCGGCCCACCGGTAGGCATCCTTGAGCGCCTGGCCCCCGAAGAAGGTAGCCGGAGGATCGGCCGCCCACTCCTCCCCGAGGGCCGCAATGCGCGGAAGATCCATGGTCGCTGGATCCGAAAGCCCGAGCGTCGCCATTTCGTCGGCGCTCAAGAAGACCCATGGGACCCATTCGTCCGGGTAGTCCCCCAGCATGAGCGCCGCCATGGGCATCTCGGGCCGCCGCTCCAGCACGATGCGGGCCCATTGCTGCTGTGGTGTGGCCATGGTTTCGTCCAGAAGAGCTGCCAGGGTCGGAACCAGCACCGCCTCCGGCCACTCCGCCGCCGCTTTTTGCGACTCCACCCGGTCGCGAGCGAGTCCAAGCCGCCACCAAGCGTAGGACGCCACCTCTCGGAGTTCCGTGGGCTCGCGCTCGCTGTCCGCCACCGCAAAAAGAGCGGTTCGGGCTTCTTCCTCGTTCGCGTGCCCGAGCACCCAGGCCATCAACGACCGACGCTGAACGGGGCCCTGTGCATCCGTCAGCTCGTCGCACAGGCTCCGCAACATCTCCCTGCGCATAGGGATTTCACCTCTCCGAGGACATGAAGAAAGCTCCTACCTTGGCTGGTAGGAGCCATCAGCGTCCCGCGGCGCGATTGTGGCCGGCTCCATGGCCGTCTTCTTGCCCAGTCTAGCAAATAATCGGCAGAAGGCTCCGACAAGACCTCCGTCCCGCCGGAGCCTTCGCGATGGGGGCTAGCTGCCCTCGCCGGTCCGCGGCCCCGTCCAATACAGCGCCGGGAGATTGGCTGCGCGGATGCGGTCTTCGAATGCCGCCACCGCACCGGACGTCAATTCGCGAAACCGGGCTGCCTCCGTGTCGGTCGCCCGGGCCAGATCGCGGAAGGTCTCCACAGCTTGCTGGGGAGGCTCTCCGGGAGCGCTCTCGATGACGTGCGCCACGTCGGCCAGTTTGGCATTGAGCCGCACCGGAAAGTTCAGCACGTCCTGGGAACTCTTGGCCTTGGTCTGGATGAGAGCTTCTTCAATGCGGGTGAGTTCGACGTCAATGCTGTCCGCATCCGCCTTGAGGGCGTCATGCTCGGGACGGCCATGAGCACGCTCCACCCAAGCCTTGATCTGGTCCCGGATCGTCCGGATGGCGATGATGGTATCGTGCGCCAGGGAGAGTTTGTCGCGCACCTCCATCAGTAGGTGGAAGCGGTCTTTCACCTCCTCGGGCCGAAGCCCGAGACGGGGGTCCGAGCGCAAGACCAGTTTGCCTTCGGCCGTCTGCTCCCCGGCCCTCAGGCTTAGGGAGTAAGTTCCTGGCGGAGCTTCCGGTCCCTCCGGACCGCCGCCCCACATCACGGCACCAGGGAGATGGGTCGCACCGGGATAGCGCATGTTCCAGACCACGCTCTGGCTGCCCGCCCGCTTACTAAGCCGGGGAAGTTTCGGCCCTTCCGCCTTCTTGTCCGGTTCGGCGCTCGAGAGCGTGACGATGGGCTGTCCTGCCGGATCGCTGATGGTGAGGCTGAGCTCCGTCTTCTCGTCCAGCGCCTCTTTCAAGAAGTAGGTGATGACGGCTCCGGATGGCGGATTCTCACCGGCATCCAGCAACACGGTGCGCACGTCATCGGTGTCGGGATCATGTTCCCGCACCCACTGCGCCAGGTAGGCGTCGGAGTGAAGGTATCCGTAAAGCCCTTCCCCGCCGAAACCGCGCCCGCCGCTCCGGAGCTGGAGAGTGGGGCGGGAAGGGAGGAGGCCGATGTCCTGCTCTCGCAGTGCCGGGTGGTCGTAGAGCGCCCGCAGCCGCTCGATATCGTCCAGGATCCAAAACGACCGGCCGTGCGTCGCGACCACCACGTCCGCGTCCTTGAAGACGAGGTCGTGGACGGGAACCACGGGCAGGTTCTGGCGGAACGGCTCCCAATGCGCACCCTGGTCAAACGATACATGCACGCCGAGTTCCGTCCCGCAGATCAAAAGCCCGGCCCGTTCGGGATCCTCCCGGATGACCCGGGTGAACTCGTTGGCGGGGATGCCTTCGTCAATCCGCTGCCAGCTCTTCCCGTAGTCACGGGTCACGTAGAGGTAGGGGTGCAGATCGTCGAGCTTATAACGCGTCGCGGCCACGTAAGCGGTCGCCGCGTCATGGGGGGACGGCTCGATGATGCTGATGAGCGCCCATGGCGGCAGATCCGGCGGCGTGACGTTAGCCCAATGCGCGCCCCCATCCTCGGACACGTGGATAAGCCCGTCGTCGGACCCGGCCCACAATAGGCCCCGGCGGACAGGTGACTCGGCCAGGGCAAATACCGTGCCGTAATATTCGACCGCCGTGTTGTCCTTGGTGATCGGCCCCCCGGACGCTTCCAGGGTGCTGGGATCGTTCCGCGTCAGGTCGGGACTTATGACCTCCCAGTGCTGGCCTTCGTCCCGCGACTGGAATACGACCTGCGCCGCACAGTAAAGAAGGTTGGGGTCGTGCGCGGAAAGCAGGATGGGAAAGGTCCACTGAAAACGGTACTTCAGGTCTTTGGCGGCCCAACCGATAGTGAGCTCCGGCCAGGGGGTAATGTCCGTGGCCAGATGGGTCTCGTGATCATAGCGCGTGATGAGAGAGTAGTTGCCCGCGTAGATGCGCTTCGGGTTGTCGGGGCGCACCTGGATGTAGCCGCTCTCGCCGCCCCCGACCTGATACCAGTCACGGTTGGTAATGCCCGCACCCGCCGTCCGGCTCGGGACCGACAGGCTCGAATTGTCCTGCTGGCAGCCGTAGACCCGGTAGGGAAACTGAGTGTCCGTGGTCACGTGATAGAACTGGGCCGTGGGTTGGTTCAGGAGGGAGGACCAGTGGCGGCCGCCGTCGAGGGAGACCGCCGCCCCCCCGTCGTTTCCGGTGATCATCCGCTGGGGCTGGACCGGATCGATCCAGAGATCATGGTTGTCGCCGTGGGGTGTGGGGAGCCGGTCGAACGACTTGGCACCGTCCTTCGACTTCCAAAACTGCACGTTCAGCACGTAGACGCCATCACGATCGGCGGGGTCGGCAAAGATGTGGGAGTAATACCATGCGCGCTGCCGAAGATTGCGATCCTCGTTGGCGCGGGTGAAGTGGCGGCCGCCGTCGTCTGACCGGAAAATGCCGCCCTCTTCGGCCTCCAGCGAGAGGTACACGCGCTCGGGGTCAGCCGGCGACACGGTGACACCCATACGCCCCTTCACCCCCTCGGGAAGTCCGGGCGCGCCCGTCAACTCCTCCCAGTGAGCGCCGCCGTCCACGGACTTATAAAGGCCGGAGCCCGGACCGCCGCTCGTAAGGCTCCAGGGCGTGCGCGAAGCCTCCCAGAGGGCGGCATACAGAATGCGCGGATTGCCCGGGTCCATGGCGAGGTCAATCGCGCCGCTCTTGTCGTCGCGAAAGAGCACCCGTTCGAAGTGTCGGCCCCCGTCGTCACTGCGAAAAACGCCCCGTTCGTCGCTGGGGCCGAAGGCATGGCCGAGCGCCGCCACGTACACTAAGTCGGGGTTATGGGGATGCACACGGATGCGGGATATGTGGCGGGTGTCCGACAGTCCGAGGTGCCGCCAGGTGGCTCCGCCGTCCTCGGTTCGGTACACCCCGTCGCCATGGGAGACGTCTCCGCGAATGCAGGCCTCGCCCATCCCGGCGTAGATCACGTTGGGGTCTGACGCCGATACCGAAAGAGCCCCCACCGGTCCTGTCTTAAAATAGCCGTCCGAAACGTTCCGCCAGGTTCCCCCCGCGTCATCACTGCGGAAGACACCGCCGGCCGCTCCGCCGAAATAAAACGTGAGCGGCTTGGTCGGATGGCCGGCCACCGCCACCACCCGCCCGCCGCGATGGGGCCCGATAAGACGCCACCGAAAAGCCTCTAGCATCGCCTGTCCCTCCCTGTCCCAAAACGCCTGTTAGTCGCTTCTCGGTGGGCCGACGCTTGTCCTGCTCCCGAGAGCGAACCCGGCGATAGAACCCCCAAACCTTTTGACGTGCGGGTTCGAGATCGGTAAACTTAGCGACTGTGTGTGCCATAGGGCGATGGAGACCGCCCGGGCCCGGGCCCAAACCGCCGCAAGGCTGATGACTCCTACCGTCCCCACAGGGAGCGGCGGGAGCCATTTTCTATGGGCAGAGCCGTGTGCAAGGAGGACGTCGCATGCCGGTTGTCGCACAGGGGCTGCAGGTTCTGTTCGTCTTGGCGTTCGCACCCCTGCTGAAGGGGTTCATGGACCGCTTGAAGGCCCGCGGTATGCGCCGTGTGGGGCCGCCGCTGCTCCAGCCCTACCGCCACCTGGGAAAGTGGCTGCACAAGGAAACGATCCGCACCGTGCACACCACGGGATTCAGCGGAGCGGTCCCGGTCCTGTACTTTTGTGCTCCCATCATCGTCACCCTGCTCATCCCGGTACTGACGACGTTTCCCCTGCCGCTGGCATTCATGGCGGACATGCTGGGCGGCGGCATGATCCTGGCCGGGGCCGGGCTCCTTCTCCTGTGGGCGGCGCTGGACAGCGCGAGCCCGTATACCGCCATCGGGGTGAGCCGGATGCGCCTCATCGGAACCCTCGGAGAGCCTCTGGTGCTGATGGGGCTCTTCACCGCCGCAGCGATTGGCCACTCGACCATTCCCTACGTCGTCAACCAGGCGATGGCCGCGCACAGCTTCTTGGCGCCCGCTCATCTTCTCCTGCTCACCGCCTGGTTTCTTCTCATCCTGACCGAGGGAGGTCGGCTACCGGTCGACAACCCCGATTCGGCCCAGGAATTCTCCCTCATTGACCCCAACCGGACATTTGAGTCGAGCGGAGTCGACCTCGCGCTTTACGAGTGGGGCGGCTGGATGAAGGTCACCGTACTGAGCCTCATCCTCGTGAACGTACTGGCATCGCCCTTGGGTCTTGCGGCCAGTTTAACCGTCCCGGCTCTTGCCGGCGCCATGGTGGCATCGGCCCTGAAGCTTGGCCTCGTGGGAACCCTGATCGTGCTGGTCGAGCTGTCGTTTGCCAAGCTTCGTCTCATGCGCATATCCGAGTACCTGACGTTTGCCGTCGCGCTGGCAGCTTTAGCCGCGGTCACGGTGGGGTTGTAATGGCAGGATGGTCTAGCATTTTCGTGCGAATCGGCCAGGGAGGTGTGGGCGCGTGAGCTCTTTGACGTTCGGGAGCCCCTTGCTGCTCGGGGTCACGGGTGCGGGGCTTTCCTGGCTCATGGTCAATCTGCTCGGTGTCACCCGCACACCGCGGAGCGGTATCGGATGGTATCGCATGATAAGCGCTGTGGAGGCGGGCGTGGCGATCTACGCGGGCGTCCTGTTTCACCTCACGGGCTTTATCGTGCTGGGCGCCATCTGGGCGCTCGTGAAGATCGGATGGGTGCCGCGGGTGCTCCGCCAAGGGCTTCCCAAAGGCGCCTACGGCGCGCAGACGCGGGGCACGCCGGGTCTGATTGGGGGTTCCCTGGCCCTGGCGGCCATCGTTACCTGGGCCCTGGGAATCCCGGGGGTGTTGCTGGCCGCTCTCCTGACGCCCTTTTGGATTCTGACCCAGCGCCGGGAGGTATGGGTGCAGATCCTCCTCCTGCTGGAAGCGGAACTGGCGATCGGATTTGCGGGTGTCGCCCTGGGTCACCTGGCCGGGCTCGGCGATTTTCTGGCCGTGGCGGAACTCATGGGGCTCGCCGTCCTGCTGGCCTGGCTCCACCGGCGGGGCAGTGAGGATACCGTGCCAGTGCCGACCAGCCATGACCTGCAAGAACTCCGGGGGTGAGGACATGGACTTGATGCATGCCCTAGCGGCATGGCGCTTTCTGTCCCCGACCATGGTGGCAGTGCCGGCCATCCTGGGCGCCCTCTCGGCCCTTGATACCAAGCGGGGCCCCTACGCGGCGTCGGGCATCCTCGCCCTGACCAGCGTGGCCTCACTGTCGGCGTCTATCGCCACCCCTCACTGGGCCGACCAATACGGGACGCTGGTGTTTATTCTGGCGGCCGTGGCGTTTGGCATCTCCCCCGGATATCTCCGCGGAACCGGTGCCCACCATCCCTGGCCGCAGGGTCGTACCCGAGCGTATTACGCCCTTCTCGGCGGTTTCGTAGCCTCCTTAGCCGCCCTCGGCCAACCCTGGCCGCTCACGGATCTTTGGGTGGCGGTGGAGGCCACCACCTTGACCTCGGTGGCGCTCGTGGCCCTGCCTCCGGGACGGGGGCCCTTTGAAGCCGCGTGGAAGTACGTGGTCATGGCAGTCTTCGGCGGTCTCGTGGCGCTGTTCGGCGTCATACTCCTCGGGTCGGCGGTGCGTGACTTGATAGCCTGGGGAACCCTCGCGCTTCTCATCGGGTTTGGAACCAAGGCTGGCCTCGTGCCCCTGCACACCTGGCTGCCCGATGCCCACGCGGAGGCCCCGGCACCCGTGTCGGCGCTCTTGTCGGGCGCCGAACTGGCCGGGATCCTGGTCGTGCTGAAGGATGGCGTGAACCGGGCCGCCGCGCGCCTCCACGTCATGTGGCCGCACCACGTCCTGGTGGCCCTGGGACTCCTTTCCCTGGCAGTCGGTGTCGCCCTTATTGCCCGCCAGCGGAATCTGAAGCGGCTTCTCGCGTACTCCAGCATCGAACACATGGGTGTCATCGCCGTGGGTCTGGGGCTCGGTGGTCTGGCCGGGCTCGGTGCCTTGCTCCACGTTTTTACCCATGGTCTCGCGAAGGCTCAGGCCTTCTACCACTCAGGTCATGTCCAGGCCCGCTATGGCACGCTGACCCTCGACCACATTGGTCAGCTCCATCGTTACCTGCCGTGGACCAGTGCCGGCCTCGCGGTCTCCACGCTGGCACTGGCGGGGGTGCCGCCGCTCGGCCTCTTCTGGAGCGAGTGGCTGGTGGTTCTGGGCGGGCTTAAAACGCCAGGTGACGGTGCCGTCGCGATCTCGGTGGCCGTTCTTCTGGCCGCGGGCTTTCTGGCCCTGGCCTTAAGGCTTCCGACGCTTTGGTACCAGCTTCGCGCGCCCGGGCAGACCGATAGGGGACGAAAGCTCCCCGCGGTCGGACTCCGGGGAGAAAGCGTAGCCGTGCGTGTTTCGACGTTCACCCTCACCATCCTGACCGCGAGCGCCGGCCTAGTCGTGCCGTGGCTGTACCACTGGCACGGATGACCCGGGGTCAACCGGGCGAAGAGGAACGAGGAGGGAATTGTCATGAACGACCCGTCACCCATCGCAGCCGTCAGCAAACCCGATGCCCTTCGCTCGGCGATCACCGACGCCCGTGCGCGCGGCGACGCCATCCTCGATATATACCGGACCGATCGTGATCTGAGAGCGGCGATCCTGAAGCCGGGCGAAAGGACGGTCTATGAACCAAAGCTCGGATCGGGTCCGTTCATCCGGCCCAGTCATTACGGGGTCCTCGGCTTCTTCGCCCTCGAAGTGGATGATGCACGGGCAGACTGGTGGGCGAGCGAATATCCCGTCGACCGGGTATCGGGGCGCGGCATTCATGTGATGCCCCTCGGGCCCGTGCGCGCTGACGTGGCCGAGTCACTCCGATATGTGCTCACGGTTTTCGGAGATGACATTCACCATGTGCGGCTGGTGCCTGGCTACAAGCATCGTCACGTGGAAGCGGCTATCGTGCGGCAGGGTGTGCGCCGGGCAATCCGGGTCGCGGAGCGCGTGACCGGGACATCCCCCGTGGCTCACGCCTGGGCTTATGCCATGGCGGTCGAAGAGGCGCTCCATATCTCCGTTCCCGTAGCCGCGCTGAGAGAGCGGACGTGTCTCGCTGAATTGGAGCGGCTCATGAGCCATCTCGGCGACCTCGCGGTGCTGGCCGCCTCCACCGGCACCGTCACGGCCGCGGCCGACCTATTGACGCTAAAAGAGATGGTACTGCGCTTTAATCAGGCCGCGTTCGGCCACCGATATCTCCGGGACCGGCTCGAGGTGGGAGGGGGTTCCCCCCGCCAGGTGGAAAAGCAGGCTCTCCTGTCATTCGTGGCGGAGGTGGAGCGGGAGTTTCGGCAGGTGCGCCGGGCGCTTGACCGGACCAACTCGTTCCTCGACCGTCTCCACGGTGCCGGCAAGCTTCCGACGGGGGATCCGCTCGGCCTGCGCCTCACGGGCTTCGTCGGCAAGAGCAGCGGGCACGCGTCGGATCTGCGATGGGATCGGACATACGGCACTTATGGCGACCTCACCCAAGACCTGAACCCAGTCCATGTGGATGCGCCGGATGCGTTCGGGCGATACCTGGTGCGGGCCGAAGAAATCCGGCAGTCCCTCACCATCCTAAAGCGTCTCGAAGGCCTGCCGCCCGAAGAGCCCGTGCCCGGCCGCGAGGGACGCTTTGGGTCGGGAGTCGGCTTCGGACTGGTGGAGGCTCCCCGCGGTCGTCTCTTCTACCGGGTCGCGGTGCGGGGCATGGACGTAACGGCGGTGCGCATCGCGACCCCGTCCTCCCTCAACTGGCCGGCCGTGCCGGTGGCGCTCGCCGCGCACAATATCTTGCAGGATTTCCCGATCATCGACGCGAGCTTCAGCCTCTCGGTGGCGGGGCTCGACCTGTAGCAAGGGGAGTGTCCAGACGTGTTTTATCGCCGATGGCTTTATCATTTCATAAGACGGCCTGCCGTCAGCCCCTATCCATTCCGGCCTGACCCGGCGGCGTTGGCCCGGCCAGGTCAGATCGTCACCACCACCCGCCAGTTCGGCCGGTCGCTCGCGGTTCGTCACGTGGATGGGGGATCGTCCAACGGATGTGAGTCGGAACTCGCGCTGCTGGGAAGTCCCGTGTATGACTGGAGCCGCTTTGGCTTCGGCTTCACCCCGTCGCCCCGTCACGCCGATCTCCTCCTCGTGACCGGCATCATCACGGAAGCCATGGTCCCGCACATTCGGGAGACCTATGACGCCATGCCCGAACCCAAGCTGGTCGTGGCGGTCGGCGGGTGTGCCGGCGGTGAGCCAGGTTATTTTGCCGGGTTGCCGGGCGTGGTGGGAGATCTGGGAGAGGTGGTGCCGGTCGCGGCCCGGATCCCGGGCTGTCCTCCTTCCCCGAACGACATCCTGGCCGTGCTCTTGGCCGTGGTGGAGGCGCCGGCCGCCCGGCGGGCGGGGGGGCGGCTTCCGTGAGCCTGGTGGCATGGACCCTCATCGGGACAGTGGCGGCCAGTGCCTTGGCCAGTGTCCTCGCAGCCACGGGACGGGCATGGCGGGCTGGCGTGGTGGCGGCCTTCCTCGGAATCGCATATCCGGTCGCCCTGGCCGGAGTCTCGCTCGTGTCGGGGCCGTCCCGGGTGCAGGCAGTGCTGCCCGTCGGGATTCTCCGTTTTGCGTTGAGCCCGTGGTCGGCCGTCTGGCTGGCCCTTTGCCTCATCATCATGGGTCTGGCGGGGCTCGCACTTCTGTCACGGAGCCCGGGTCGCGGCATCCTGGTCGGCCTGACGTGGCTCACGACCGCCGTCACCCTTTTCCTCCTCGCCCGCAGCCCGCTGGCCCTCCTGGTTGGGTGGGGCCTTATCGCCATCGGCGGCTACTTGATGGTCGTGAGTCAAGCCTACCGCCGCCGTACCGTTGCCTCGGGGTGGACCATGCTGGTCATGAGCGAGACGGGCACGGCCGCTCTCTTGGTGGGGGCGGTCATCTTGAGTGGGGTCTCCGTCCACCACCCAGTCTGGACAGCGGTCGCGTCTGCCCTCGGCATCATCGGGCTTGGCGCCAAAGCCGGTCTCTTCCCGTTTCAAGTCTGGCTGCCGCTGGCCGAGCCGGAGGCGCCGGGTGCCGCAGCCGGCATCCTTTCCGGGGTCCTCTCAACCGTGGTGCTGGTGGGGATGTGGGAGTGGATGAGCTGGGCGGCTGCCCCGGTCGCCGTCGCATGGGGCCTGGTGATCGTCGGATTAGGCGGTGCCGTGCTGGGCGTTATTCATGCCATGATCGACGACGACTTCAAGCGGGTCCTCGCGTACTCCACCATCGAGTGGGTGGGGCTCGCCATGGGCATGCTGGGCCTGTACATCGTCTTCCTGCGTGACCACCTCGCCGTGGCGGCATCTTTGGGCCAGGCCGCCTTCTTCGCGATTCTGCTGATGCACCTTGGCGCTAAGACCGCCGCCTTTACGGCGTCCGGATGGATGGAAAAGGCGCTCGGAACCCGGCGGTTTCTCGGCGTCGGCGGCCTCTTTCGATCGTCTGGCCGTCTCGGGCAATGGCTCGTCCTGGGGGTGGTGGCGCTCATGGCTATCCCGCCTACGGGCGGCTACTTCGCAGAGTGGTCGGCGCTCGAGGGCCTGTTCAACGGCGCCGGGAGCGCGCTGCGCGTGGTGCTGATACCGGTGGCCATCGCGGTGGCGCTCATCGGTGGCGCGGGGGCCACGGCCATGCTCAGGTGGTTTGGCATGCTGTATCTGGGTCCGGAGCGCCGGGCTCCGAAAGTACGGCCGACCCGCGCCGAGATTGGGCTCGTGGCGGCGGGGGCGAGCCTGGCCTGGGCAGCTGGCATCGGCATCGGCTGGTGGGTCCCCTGGATGGAAGCCAATGCCCCCAGTATCCTCGGCCAGCGGACGGCGGGCGTGATCGCACCGGTGTTCACGGCTCCGGCAACGACGCGGCTGCTCGACACCCTGGGCGGGCGGATTTTTTCGGGACTGCCCTACACGCCCGGGCTTATCGCATTTCCCGGTGACGGCTTTACGGCGACCTCCCCCTGGTTCCTGCTGTTCTTCGGGGGTGGCATCGTGGCGGTGGTTTTCCTGCTCCGGGCTCTTTGGTGGCGCCACACGGGCCGGGGCGTCTCGCGCCGTGTCCGCCCGTGGGTAGGCTCTGTGGCACATGAACCGGTCCACTTATGGTCCGCCACGGGACTCACACTCCCCCTCCGGCTCGCCTTTGCGCCCATTATCAGCCTGAGGCGGACGCGCCAGGAACATCCCACGCGCGGTCTGGTGGTGGAGACGGATGCCGTGGACCGGCTTTTGGTGCACGGGTTCGGTCCGGTGTACAAGGCCGTCGATCGCCTCACCACCCGCATCCAGGCCACGGAATCCGGGCACCTGTCGCACTATGTCGCCTACGCCCTGGGAGCGCTTTTGGTGGGACTGATCTGGCTCAAGATCGCGGGCTTTTAGCGAGTTCTTGGTCCGGAACCGGCCGCTCGTGGGCCGTTGCTAGCAGGGCGGTCACGGTCCTTGGGCCCCGCGTGCCTGAGGAGCGGGCCGCGGGTGTTCGTCATCGCGGAGTCGTCGCTCATCGGCCCCGGTCTTGCGGCCCGCTCGCCTCCCGGCGGTCCGGTCCCGAGGTGGATGCAGCCAAAAAGACGCGGCCGGCCGAATTTCTGTCGTCGCGATAGGAATTGACGTCGTTTGTGGTCTTTGCTAGATTCTCCCGTACCGGATGTGTCTTCGCGACTCCGGGCGGCGATGGAATCCGCCGTGGACCTCTGTCCAGAAGAATCGGCTAGCCGATTGACGACTCCTAGGGGCGGAAGCGCCGGGAGTCGCTTTGGGTTTTGTCGGGCGAGTGCCGGCCTTCCTCCTTCCAGATCGCGTCTAGAGCGCGGAAGGTAGGTGATGGCGTGCCCGCCGCGATCCTGTTAAACGTCCTCCAGGTGGCCCTGGTGCTGGGTCTGTCGCCCCTATTGAGGGGCGTTCTTAACCGTCTCGTCGAGCGCTTGCAGAGCAAACGGGGTCCCGTTATCTGGCAGCCGTACCGCGACCTCTTCAAACTCTGGCACAAAACTTCGGTCGAGCACGAGGGTGCATCTTTTATCCGCCGGTTCGCGCCCTACGCCTACTTCATCGCGCCGCTCATCGTCACCATGCTGATCCCGGTTCTCACGGCCTTCCCCCTGTTTTGGGCGTTTATGGGCGATATGGTGGCCGCCGGCTTCATCCTCGGCTTCGGAGGCTTCTTCCTGGCGCTCGCCGCTATCGATGCCGGTGATGTCTATGGGGCCATGGGGGCGAGCCGCACACGGATGGTCAGCTCGCTTGCGGAGCCCATCTTTGTCATCGTGTTCTTCGCGGTCTCGCTGACGGCCAACAGCACCATCCCCTACGTGGTCACCGCGCACTGGATCTCCTCGGCCGGCGCGTTTTTCGCCCCGAGTCACCTTCTTCTCCTCGCGGCGTTCCTGATGCTGCTCCTGGCGGAAACCGGCCGGATTCCCGTGGATAACCCCTCCGGCCACTTCGAACTGGCCATGATCGATGAGGCTCGGAGCCTCGACTTTGCCGGGCGGCCGCTCGCCCTCGTCAAATGGGGCGGGTACATGAAGTTCATGGTCCTCGGGGTGGTGCTCACGAACGTGCTGGTCGCCCCCTGGGGCCTTCTCACGACCGTGGGACCGGTCCCCATCGTTCTGGCGGTGGCGGTGCTGGCGCTCAAACTCCTCGTCCTGGTTGGTCTGGTGGCCGCCATCGAGGGGTCGCTCGCCAAGCTCCGCCTGTACCGAATTCAAGAGTTTCTCGGCGCCGCCTTCGTCACCGCCGTGCTGGCCCTTTTGGTCCAGCCCTTTCACCAGTAGCGAGAAGCCCGCAGCTGGCAGATCCGGATTTAGATCCACAAGGAGGTTGGGACCATGGGCTTCGTGTCGGGCGCACTTGTGCCGGTCAACGCCTTCATCGGCGCCCTGTTCCTCCTGTCCACAATCCTCTTGATGGCATTCCGGCAGGTCGAGGGGTATATGCGCTACTTCATCTGGCAGTCGGTCCTGCTCGTGCTGTCCACGGCGGATCTCGCGGTTATCCGGGGTTCTCCCAACCTGTTCATCGTCGCGGTCATCACACTGGCAGCCAAGGTCATCATGATCCCGCTCTTGCTGCGACGGGTGCTGCATGATGAGCTTCGCACCCGACGGGAAGTGGAACTTGTCATCAACACCCAGGCGTCGCTCCTGGTCGCGCTCCTCCTGTCCGTGATGGCCTACATACTGGTGATTCCCGTGCTCCCGTTCGCCCCTTCGGGTGCCGCCGTCAATCTGCCCGTCGGCCTTGACGTCTTGCTGATCGGTATGTACACGCTCGCCATCCGGCGGGAGGCGGTTCCCCAGATGCTGGCCCTCATGGCCATCGACAATGGGGTATTCTACGCCGGCGTCTCCATCACGGACTCGCCCGCCATCATCGAGCTGGCGGCCGGGCTCGAAGGCGTGATGGTGGTGGTCGTCGTGACGATCCTGGCGCGCACCATCGCTCAGCACATCGGGAGCACCGCCGTCGGACACATGGCGACCCTCAAAGAAGGAGAGTCGCGATGATCCTGGTGGCCCTCCCCGTCACCGCCCTCGTGGCGGCGGCCGTAGCCGCGCTCCGGCCCTGGACCAATCTACCGCGCATGGCCACGGCCGTAGCCGGCGTGCTGGAGTTTCTGATCACCCTGGATGTCGCCATCCGGGTCGGGCAAGGAGCGACTCTCCAGGTGCCCGCCGCGGGGATCGGGGTTGACGGGCTCGCGGCCGTACTGCTGCTCCTGCAAGGATTCGTCGGGATGACGGCGTCGCTGTACTCGTGGGGCTACATCCGGCAGCTCACGGAGGCCAACCGGGACCGCGAGCGCTGGTACCACGTGAACCTCAATCTCTTCCTCGCCTCCCTCTTTGTGGTGCCACTCCTCCTGGTGCCCGCGCTGGCCTGGGTGGCCGTCGAGCTCACTACCGTCCTGTCGATCTTCCTCGTGGCGCTCGAAAACCATCATGCGGCCCTGGAAGCCGCCTGGAAGTACGCTGTCATCACCATCATGGGAGCCACGGCGGCCGCGCTGGGCATCTTCCTCCTGCTCTGGGGTCTCTCCATGCGGGCACCCGCGGCTCCCCAGACATGGTCCGCCATCATCGCAGCCGGCCCGCACATGCCGGCACCCCTGGTCCGCCTGGCATTCGTCCTCATCGTCATCGGCTTTGGGACCAAGGTGGGGTTTGTGCCTCTTCATACCTGGCTGCCGGACGCTCACTCCCAGGCGCCAACCCCCGTATGCGCCCTGCTTTCGGGCGTGGAAGTGAGCACAGCGCTCTACATGATCCTCCGGCTGTGGCCCGTCTTCACCACCAGTCCCGGTTTCCCGGCGGCCACGTGGGCCATTGTCATCGGCTTGGTTTCGGTGGGCACCGCCGCCTTTCTCCTCGTCCAGGTGCATGATTATAAGCGCCTGTTTGCCTTCTCCACCGTGGAGCATATGGGAATTCTGCTGGCGGCACTCGGTTTCGGGCCACTCGGCGCCTACGCGGCCATCTACCAGCTTCTGACCCATGGACTGACGAAGTCGCTCGCCTTCTATACCTCGGGCGGTGTCCTTATCCGCACCGGCACGCGGGATATCAGCGAGATCCGGGGGCTCATGCAGTTCGCCCCCTGGGAAGGGTGGAGCCTGCTCCTGGCCGGTCTGGCCATTGCCGGCGCCCCGCCGTTTGCGGTTTTCCTCAGTGAGTTCTCCGTTGTGCGTTCCGCGTATGCCGTGCACGATTACTGGGCCATCGGCCTGCTGCTGGGCTTCTTGCTGATTGCCTTCCTCGGCATCCTCTGGCAGCTGACCAAAATGCTGTTTGGCACCCCCCACAGCGACCGGAGAGCCCGGAGTCCCCGGAGTCTTCCCCTCACCGTGGTCCTGTCGGCCGTTCCGGTCGTGCTGCTCGGCGTCTATCTGCCGGCCCCGCTCCATCATCTGTTTCAGATGGCGGCCATGAATCTCAGGAGGTGATGCTGATGGCCGAGATTCCCTCGCTCCAATCTCTGAGAGGCCGGGTCCAGGCGCTCGCGGGCGTGCCGGTGAGCGTCGCGGCGCCTCCCGAGCACCTCCTGCCCCTGACCCAGGTTCTGATGAGGCAGGGGTGGTGGTTTATCGGTCTCGCCCCCGACCAGGAGGAGCCGGGGGCCCCGACGCGGCTGCGCTACCTCTGGCAGCACGACGAGGCCCCGTGGCTGTGCCTCGACGTCACCGCCGACGGCGACGTGCCCAGCATAACCGGCGACGTTTACGCGGCCGACTGGCCGGAACGCGAGGCTGAGGATCTCTTCGGCGTACGATTTTCCGGCCATCCCGTGCTGGGGAACTTTGTCCTCCACGACGAGGTGTGGGCCGAGAATCTGGAGCCGATGCGCGAGCCGGTGCGCCCGCTGACGCCGGAACCCCGCATGGACGTGGAACGCCCCTCCATCGTCACGGCCCCGGGCCGCTTCGCGTTTCCGATCGGGCCCGTATTCTCCGGGGTGGAGGAGTCGGTCGAGCTCACCATCGAGACGGTGGGTGAAGAGGTCGTGTACCCGCACGTCCGCCTGTTCTACAAATACCGGGGCATCGAGCGGATGCTCACGGGCCGGACGGGCGCGGATGCCGTGCTCTTGGCCGAGCGCGTCAACGGCCCCTCGGCTTTTGCCCATGCGACCGCCTTGTCGCAGGCGCTGGAATCCCTCTGCCTCCGGGAGGTGCCGGCCCGCGCATACGCACTGCGCCTCCTGTTTGCGGAATTGGAGCGGGTGCGCTCGCACATCCGGTCGCTTTCGCACACGGTCGAGTCGACGGGGCTCTCCCTGCCGGCCAACTGGCTCATCGCAGCGGAAGAGTCTTTGCTGCAACTCTCCGGGGAAGTGGCGGGCCACCGCTACCTCTTCGGCCTCAATACGGTGGGCGGGCTCACCCTCGATGTTCCCGATGAGGCGCTGGCGTCGATGGTGAAACGGGTCGGCCGGGTCCTGGACCAAGTGGACGCTCTCTACGAACGGCTCACGTTTGACAACAGCTTCCTCGACCGGCTGGAGGAGGTGGGAAGCATCGCGCCCGGGCGGGCCCGGTTGGTCGGCATGGTGGGGCCGGTCGCCCGTGCGTCGGCGGTCGACCGCGATGTCCGCCGCCATCAGCCCTACGGGGCGTACCGGCGTACCGTCCCGCGCCCCGTCACCGCGGAGGAAGGAGACGGATATGCCCGCTTTCGGGTGTTCCACGAGGAAGCGCGGGCGGCCTTTTCGCTGATGGAGGAGGCCGTCGCCCACCTGCCGGCCGGCCCGGTGCGGGTCGCCATGGAGCCTCGGGGGGGTACCGCCGTGGGCGCCGTGGAGGCGCCGGGCGGCACGCTCGCCTATTACGTGCGCACCGGGGGCGACGGTACGATCCGCCGCTGTCACATCATGCCGCCGAACTTCGCCAACTGGCACGCGGTAACGGACGCCTTAAGAGGGTCCGCCTTTCAGGACGTCCCCATTATCCTGGCGACGTTCGGCTTCGCCGTCGCGGATGCGGATCGATAGCGCCACGGAAAGGAGCACGATGAATGAGCTGGGTATATTCGGGTCTCAGACGCCCGGTCGAGGCCGTCAGTGCGGAGGCGGTCGGGAGAGGGACCACACCCGGGCGGCCCGTCTCCGCTCCGGACCCGCTCCGGACGCCTCTCAACATGTGCCCGACGGACGCCCTCCGGTCCGAGAATGACCGGGTGGTGGTCGACTATCCCCGCTGCATCAACTGTCTTCGTTGCGTGCGGGAACCCCCATCCCTCCCGGTCGAGGTCGGGTACGAGCCCGCCCGACTCCTGACCGAGCCCCTGGCAGCCGCGTTTCGCCATTCCGTTCACGTGCGGGTGGTCGACGCCGGAGATTGCGGAGCGTGCCTGAACGAGATCCGGCAGCTGACCGGTCCGGTTTACAGCTTGCACCGGTTTGGCGTTTACGTGACACCGACGCCGCGCGACGCCGACGTGCTGGTCGTGGTCGGGCCGGTCACCCGCGCCATGGAGGGAGCCCTGATGGCGACTTATGACGCCTTGCCGGATCCGAAGCGCGTGCTGGCGGTGGGGGCCTGTGCGCTGTCGGGCGGCATCTTCCGCGGCAGTTTTGCGGTCCGGGACGGCCTCGTCCCCAGTCTCGGGATTCCCGTCGACGCCATGGTAGCCGGATGCCCTCCGCCTCCGCTGGCGATCCTGGAGGCCCTTTTGGTACTGACGGGTCAAGTGGCGGCCGGGGGCCGCTCATGAACAGCGTCGCGGCCGCCTTCCTCGGGTTGACCGCCGCAGGATCAGCGGCCATTCTCGCGCTGCCGCCTGACGCAGGAAAGCGAGCGAGCCTCGGGATCGGCCTGGGCCAGGCGGCCCTGCTCGTCCTCTATTCTGTGGGGGCGCTAGCGGGCCGGGCTTCTCCCATCGCACTCTGGGCAATCCCCGGATGGGGCCTCATGACGCTTCACCTCTCCGTTTTCGCCGCTTTCTTCACGCTGCTGGAAGCCATTGTATACGGGGCGGTCTTCGTATTCTCGCCGGGCTATCTCACCCACGCGGGCACACCGCGGCGGGTTAAAGTCTATCTGGTGGTCCTGCACCTCCTGATGGCCGTCATTGCCCTCGTCCTGGCCGCCGGGGACGTGGTGAGTTTTCTCGTGCTCTGGGAAGTCATGTCCATCCTCGCCTATCTCCTGGTGTTGTTTCGGGAAACGGACGTCGCGGCGAGCCGCGCCGCCTATCTGATGTTCGGGGCCAGCGAAGCAGGCTTCCTGGCGGTCGTGGCGGCGTTCGTTCCTCTCGCCCTTCACGCCCATGGCATATCGTTTGGCACCATAGCCCGGTCCACCCGGGTCCACCCCCTGGCGCCAGGGCTCTCGGACGCGGTCTTTCTCCTGTCCCTGTTTGGATTCGGAGTCAAGACGGGCCTCTTCCCGACTATGAGCTGGCTTCCGCGGGCCCACCCCGAAGCGCCCGCCAACGGATCCGCTGTCTTGTCCGGGATCATCCTGAACCTGGGCGTGTACGGCATTGTCTTGACGGCCGTCGTGCTCAATCCCGTCCCGGAGCTGTGGCGCGGCCTTTTGATCCTGGTGCTCGGGAGTATTACGGCCCTCGTGGGAGTGCTCTACGCCGCGACCGACACCCACCTAAAACGGCTGCTCGCCCATAGCTCGGTGGAGAACCTGGGTCTCGTCCTGACGGCACTCGGCGCCGCGCTGACGTTTGAGGCCGCCCGCCTCCCCTTATTAGCAGGCATCGGGTGGATCGCGTGCCTGTACCAGCTCCTGAACCACTCGATGTACAAGCCGCTCCTATTCCTCGGCGCCGGATCCATTGATATCGCCACCGGCAGCCTGGACGCGGACCATTTGGGCGGCCTCGGACGGACCATGCGTTGGACGAGCCTTTTCATGCTGGCGGGGGCGCTTGCGATCGCGGCTCTGCCCCCCTTGAACGGGTTTGTGAGCGAGTGGCTCATTCTCCAAACCCTGTTAAGAAGTGTGAGCCTGCACCACCCCCTGCCAGAGGCCCTCTTCGCCCTCAGCGGGGTGCTGGTGGCGCTCACCGCTGGTCTTTCGGTCACCGCCTTTGTCCGCTTCTACGGCATGACATTTCTCGGGCGCCCGCGGAGCGTGGCGGCCGCACAGGCTCGCGACCCCGCGCCGAGTCTTCGGTGGGCGATGGGCCTATTGGTGCTGCTCTGTCTTTTCCTCGGCCTCGCCCCGACCTACGTGGCCGCGGGACTCGGCCGTATTGCCGGGTCCATCACCGGCGCCCCATCGTCACGCGCTCTCATCCCGCCGTTCTTTAACCCCGGCCATGTCCTCCTGCCGGCGTTCGTGGCCCAGTTTCACGCCCTCGGGGCCCAGATTGGGGGCGCTATCCTGCCCGCACCCGGCCTGGTGTTTCTCCATCAGACGGTCAAAGGCGGCGCTCACGTCGTGTTCGCGATGGCCCCGACGTATCTCGCCGTTGCACTCTGTGTGGCGATCGTCTTGACCGCCCTTGCGGTGCGGTACCTGGGCGGAAGGATGGCGGTGCTCCATAAGCCCGACTGGACGGGTGGCATCTCCCATCTGCCCGCCACCGCCTTTTATACGGCCACCGGATTTGCCACCCCCATCCGTGCCATTTTCCGGGTCGTCCTGAACCCGAGCCGTCCCTTAGACGTCGAGGAGCGCCTGTCTAACCATTTCCCCTCCTCGATCCGGCGGGAGGTGGACGATGTATACGCGGTCGACCGTTGGTTCGTGAATCCGGCCTCCCGCCTCGTAAGAGCCGTGGCGCACTTTCTGGCCCGCCTTCACCGGGGGAGCGTGAACGCTTACGTGGCCTACGTCCTGGCGACGTTGTTGCTGGTGCTCCTGGTCGTACGCCTGGGTTGACCCGCTATCCCCGCTACCCGAAAAGCGCGCGGAGCGCGACAGTCATGACGGCGGACGCGAGGAGACCCAGGACCGGACTCCACGTCCAGTTGAGGATGATGCTGCGCACGACAGGCCAGTTCAGCCGGTTGGCTCCCGTCGCGAGACCGGATCCGGTAAGCCCTCCGACAATCGTCTGGTTCAACGAGGCGTTGTAGCCGGCCGCATTGATCCCGGTCATCACGATGGCCTGGGCGAGTTGAGCGCTCGCGGCCAGCGGAACATTGAGGGAGGGAATGATATCGCGCCCGACCCGGCGAAGAAGCGGTCGTCCCCAGGTGAGGATGCCCACCAGCATGAACAGGCCGCCGTAAAGCCCCGCCATGCGCACCGGGAGCAGACGCAGCGCCACCAGGGACGAAGCGGCATTGCTGACGTCGTTTGACCCCAGTGTAAAGGCGCTGTACACGGACGCGATAAGCACGAAGCCGGTCACGACGCGCTCCGAGAGGCGGGGGAGCCCGGCCCGTCCGAGGAGATACCCCACAAGCGTAGCGAGTAGGGGGCCGGCCGCCCAAAAAACGACCACGTGTCCCACGCCCGCCCCTTCGATCGGCAGCTTCGCGACCCACGCCGCCCCCAGGAGGGAGAATGTATAGATCTGGATGGTGGAGGTCGGAAGGCGGAAGTAGGTCGACATCATCGTGACCAGCGAGGCGGAAAGCTGCGCCGCCGCGATGTCGAGGGGAATGGCGCGGGGTACTAAGGTGGACGCATAGGTGATGATGACACGGTGGCTTGCGAGGTAGCTCCCCGCCAGGGCAAAAAGGGCCGCGAGACCCTGGGCGCGCCGCATCGACAGCACCCCCGATCCATAGGCCGTTCCCATGACCGCCCCGGTGTAGTGACTGCCCATGCTCCAGGCGAAGAGGGCGCTCGCCACGACCAGAAGAAGAGTCACTACGTACGGCCCCATCCTATTGAGGCCTGCGGGTCCTGATCCCCAGCGTTCGAGGATCGAGCCCGGCGGGGTGGTTCCCCGAGTGCCTCCCGTACGTTTTCCCACGCGCGGAGCCACGCGTCTTCGACCCGCTCCGCCTCGTCCCTGAGGTCCGGCAGTGCGCGCTTCGTTCCCTCTAACTCTTGCAGGGTCTGTGCCAGAGCTCCTATGAGACGCGATTCCGTTTCCCGCATGCGGCCGTCAAACTGATCGAGGAAAGTTTGGGCGGCCGTCTCCAAAGCCTGGGCGAACGTCTGCCGGATGCGTCCCCGGAAGCGATCGACGATAACGGGCAGGCGGTCGGCGATGAGACGCGCGCGGATGGCGCGGCGGAGGCGCGCCGGCATGATCGGCGCGAGCGATCCCCACGACACTTCGGGAAAGAAGCTCTGACGGTCCAGATCCGTCACGCGCACGCGGAACGCGACCGGCGGCAGATGAAGCGTGTCCAGATCTGTCCACTCCACGCCCAGCACGGCCTGATACGTGTCTTGGAGTTCATGCAAGAGCTCACGACCGCGGTCCGCGAGGGCGTGCACATGCTCCGCCCACCATTCCTGCCACCGTTGCTCCTCTCGCTCGGTGACATCACGGGCCGATGCGGCCACGACTTCCACCAGCTGGGCATTAACGTCGTGGGGGCCCCCGATGCCCGGGTCTCGAAGGTTTCGGGCCGCCTCCAGCGTGCAGACGTGCGTCCACGCTTGCAAGCGCTCCGTCATCGCACGCATCTCGCGGTCCAGATCGCGGCGAAACAGGACCGCCGCGTCGTCATGGACACGGTGAAGATCTTGTGCACGCGCTTCGAGCTCCCGGTATCGCGCCGACAAGGTTTCGAGCGGCAGGCTGAGCGCGGCCCGACGCACGGCCAGGGCCTCCAGTACGGGGCCCACCAGAGCCGCCGCACGGGTGAGCATCGACGCCTGCCATACGGGGTAGCACTCCTCCAGCAGGAACTGGCCCAGCCGGGCCTCCAGGGCCCCCCACCCCGATGCCTGGATCCCATCGGCATCGCCTGCCAACCGGGCTCGCAGAGCCTCTCGTGCGGAAACGGGGAAGATGTCGGCCGCATCGACCATGTCGGAGATGGCAGCCGCATTCCATTGGAGCGCACGGTCCCACTCCTCGGGTTCGAACAGGTCCCGTTTGTTCTGGACCACGAACACCCGCGGGACGTCCCGGGCCACCTCGGCCAAAAACGCCCGCTCCCCATCCGTAATGGGGGGATCGGCGCCGGTGACAAAGAGGACCGCATCGATCTGCCCCAGAGTCTCACGCGCGATAATCGAATTGGCTGTGATGGTGGAACCGACTCCGGGCAGATCGATGAGGCAGAGGTTCGGGGCCAACACGCGATCGGGCACCGTGATGTCGATGCGCTCCACCCCCCGCCGGTTTCCAGGATTTCCTCTCTCCGTCGCGTAGTCGTCCAGATCCTCCAGTGCCACGGAGGTCACGGTCCCCGATTGGAAGCGCACCCGGACGTCGAAATCTGGCCCATCCCGAAGGAACGCGGGCACCGACGTCAACGGCAGGACGTCCATGGGAAGGAGGGGGCGGCCGATGAGAGCGTTCAGCAGGGTGGACTTTCCGCGCTTGAACTGCCCCGCGACCGCCAGGCGAAACTCCCGACCAGAAGCCTGTTCCCGCAAGTCCTCGAACCCGCGGGCCGTGCGCACATCGCGTTGGCCCCGCGCGAGATCGCGCAGGGATGTGAGGGCATCCACCAAGGGCTCGGAATTCTTGGACGTTGCCATCCGACACCTCCCGCAGCACGAAT
>JAKATP010000180.1 GCA_021818685.1 Bacillota bacterium
CCCATCGACGGCCCGGACATCAAACAGGTGGCGGGAGAAGTCCTGCACCTCGTATGCGCCGGGCGCCCAGACGGGAAGCGCGAGCTCGTGCGTCCCGGGGGGCAGTCCAGCGAGATCGAGGGTCACGCGATAGATGTGCCGCGACGCCTGATGGCAATCTACGGTGAAGATTTCCGAAATGTGGGGCACGACCTTGCCTCCTCCTCGAGAATCGCCGTCGGTGGTGGCCTTCTCGAGTACAAACCTCGCTCGCTATACCATTCTTATCGTAGCACGACCAGAAAGTCGCCAGGCTCCCCGAGGCGGAGTGCGTCAGGATACGGACCGATTCGGCGTGGGGGCGCCGGGCGCGTGTTCGCCCACGAGCACGCGCAGGGCCTTGGGCAGCACCCGGCAACGCACCGGCGTCGACCGCCAGAGGTCGCCATCCAGGTCCACGGGCATGGGCACGTTGGTCGCGACCTGAACCTCCCGGATGAGACGGAAGCGGGCGTGGTGCGTACGGAGCAACTCACCGCGGCAGAGATTCCAGGTCGTGCCCAAGAGCGCCCCCAGCGAGGGTCCGCCCAGGCGAAACACCTCTAACAGGCCGTCCTGGTTCGACGCTTCCGCTTGGACGCGGAGGCGCCCGGCAATCGTGGGACCGTTGGCGATGACCAGCTGCCGGGTAACGTAGGTTTCCCGGCCATCCGGATAGGTGAGGGTGACGGTGAACTGCGGCGCCACCCGCAGCGCCCGGGTCACCTCGATCGGCCAGGCCCAGATGCCGAATCGCTGCTTGGCGCCCTCCCGCAGCAGCTGCACCAGGAGGCTTGAAATGCCGATGCTGGCGCTGTTTAAGAAGATGTGGCTCTCCCCGCGGGCCACGGCCTCTCCAATGTCGACGGCGGCGATCGGCGCCTGGGCCAGCGCCCGGATGAGGCGTTCCGGATCGTAAGGCAGGCCGAGGCCGGCAAAGAAGGTGTTGCCGGTACCGAGCGGGATGACGCCCAGCACGGTGTCGGGCTGGTGCCGGAGCGCGTCGGCCGCGTTGGAAATGGTGCCGTCCCCGCCGCCCACCAGGAGGCGGCGCACGCCGTGCGCATCGGCTTCCGACAGGGTCTCTCGGAACTCTTCGAGACTGCGCACCAACGACGACCCCACCAGGTTCATCACCCGGTCGAGCCGCTGGGCCCACGCCTCATATCCGAGCGTGCCGCTCCGGGACCGGCCGTTGACAATAAGCCAGGTCGGCCAGTTGGGCGCAGCACGCTCCGGCACGGTGGAACGTACGCTCTCCATCTCAGTGCGTCTCCCCGGCATCCCATCACGTATTCGTCTGGAACGAAGCGGCATCGCGCATCACGGGTCGCCCCGGCTGCCCGCGACGCGCTTGCACGCTCACGATACCACCGGGCGTCCCGCCATGCCTACGAGCGCCGCGAATCGCGTGGCACGAGACCGGAATCTCCCGACAGGCGGCGCCACCCACCAACGAGTGAGGTCGGCTCTTCGGGCCCCCCGCAAGCCTCAAGGGCCTGTTCTACCGTGCTACCATTGGGACGGAGGATGATGGCATTGCCGCCAGGGGTGCTCAAGGTCGCGCTCATCCAGATGAATTTAACCGGTCCCGCCGAAGCCAATCTTGATGCGGCGGCCGCCTATCTTCGGGAGGCCGGGCGTCAAGAAGCCGACCTGGCCCTCTTGCCGGAGCTATTTCCGCACCCGTGGTTTCCCGTCACGGAGGACGCACGCCATTTCGCCTTGGCCGAGCCGGAGACGGGCCCCGTGATGGCACGCATACGGGAGGCGGTGCGGGAGAGCGGTATCACCGTGGCGGTGCCGACGTATGAGCGGGACGCCGGGCGGCGCTTTAACACCACGTACGTGCTGGCTCCCACGGGCGATATCCTCTTCAAATACCGCAAGAATCATATCCCGTATCATCCCGGCTGGTTTGAGAAGTATTATTACGAGCCGGGCAACCTCGGATTTCCCGTGTTTCATCTAAACGGCCTCACCATCGGCATCCAGACCTGCTGGGACAATCTATTTCCGGAGGGAAGCCGCATCCTCGGACAGAAAGGCGCCCACGTCATCCTGGCGCCGCGGGGGACTGGCGATGCGACCCGGTCCCGCTGGCGGACGGCCCTCGCGGCCAACGCCCTCGCCAACAATTGTTACGTGGTGGGCGTGAACCGGGTCGGGCTGGAAGGCGGGGCTTACCAGTTTGGCGGCGACAGCGCGGCCTTCGATCCGGATGGCGGTGTCATGGCCGAATGCGGAGTGGACCCGGGCATGACCTTGGCCGTGATCGACTCCCGAGTCGTGGATCGCTCCCGCTCCGAGTGGCCGTTTCACTATGATCGCCGTCCGAGCCTCTACCGGGAGCTCACCGGCGAGCTTTAATTCCTACTCCAGTCGGACCACCTTCGTGAGATGGCGGGGCTGGTCGGGATCGCGCCCGAGCGCGAGCGACCACGCCCAGGCATAGTGCTGTAATGCCACGAGCGCCAGCGGACCCGCCCAAAGATCCGGCACAGCCTCCGGCAGTACGATGGATTCGGCCGCCTGGCCGGTTGGGGTGCGCGCCACTTCCATCACGGTGGCGCCGCGGGCGGCCAGTTCCCCTACGAGCGTATCTGTGCTGGCCGTGGCCCTGGTCGCTGTCGCTTTACCGCGGACATTCAAAAAGATGATCACGTCGCCCGCCTCCACGGACCCCCAGGGCCCGTGACGGAACTCGAGGGGCTGGTACCACAAAACCTGACCGCCTCCCATCTCGAGTGCCTTCAAGGCGCCTTCCCGGGCGATGCCGTAGCGTACACCGCTTCCGAGATAGATAGTGCGGCGGGGGGGTGGTCCCATGAGCCTCTCGACGGCTGGAACCGTCTGGGCCAGCACGCGGGCCACGAGGCCGGGGCGGAAGGAGGGCGCCATGTCGGTTCCCGCCGTAAGAGCCAGCGACGCCTGCAGCCAGAGCAGCATGGCGGTGAAGGACTGGACCATGACGACCGTTTGGTCGTCGGCCTCGAGCACCGTCAGACTATCGACGTGAGACGCCAGCGGGCTCTCGGGGCTGCAGGTGAGCCCGACGACCGGCCGGCCAAGGGTCCGGATCGCGTCCGCCGCCAGCAGCGCCTCGGAGGTGGCGCCGGAGCGCGAGACGATAAGGGCACTCGCCGCCTGGAGCAGCGATGCTTCGGGATCGGTGAGCACCTCCCCCGCAGGGGATGCCCACGCGGAGATCCCGAGGCGGCGGGCCACATGAGCCGCGACTCCCGCCAGATAATAGGATGAGCCGCTCCCCACGAACACGATCGGGGGATCAAGCGCGAGAGGCTTCGCCGCGGCCAATGCCTCCGGCCAGACCCGGTCTTGGTTGGCGATCAACTGCCCGACCCATTCCCCTGCCATCTGGCCCTTCTTTCTCACGGTCCGCGGTGTTCGGTTGGCCGACCAAGGCGGACCGCGTGCACAGTCATGCATCCACGGCATCCTCTGCATTGTAGCGTGGACTTGGAAGGCGCCGCGTCTTCTCCTCCGTCTGCCGATCCGAAATCCGACAGGAGAAGCTTTGGGTGCGTGCCGAACACTAAATCGGATCCCGCGGGCAGTTTGAGCCGAGGCACACGGGGTCGGGAGGCAGCGTCCGTTGGCATCTCCATTTCCGTCTTCGTCGTCCGTACCGCGACGCGCGTGGCTTGTGGGTCTCGACTTCGGCCAGACCCGGGTAAAGGCCGTGCTCGTCGATCCCGATACCGGGGACATTGTCCGTACGCGGTCCGCCATTCCGCCACCCCGAGAGGCCGTCTGCACCATCGGATCGGTGACTTACCGGCACCTGACCCACCCGGATGTGCTGCTGGCGGCGGGAGAGGCACTGGTCCGTGACCTGGTGCCGCCCGGTCCTGTCATTCCGGTCGCCTTGGCCGTTTCCTCCGCGGGGCCACCGATCGTGGCTGTGGACCGCGACTTGAATCCGGTCTGGCCCGTCGTGGGACACTGGCCGGGCATCTCGTCGGACGCTTTGGATGACGCTTTTCCCTACGATCCGGGGCGCTTCTATGAGGAGGCGGGAAGTCCGCGGTGGTATCGGCCGCCGATTTTCCAGCTCGCCTGGCTGCAACGGCACGACCCCGCACGGACCGAAAAGGTGGCGGGCATTTTGTCGATCGGCGCCTATATTGCCGCGCGCCTTGCGGGCGTCATGGCGGCGGAGCCGTCCACGGCCGGCGCGAGCGGGGCGCTTGACCGGCGGACGCGCCGATGGTCTCCGGCACTGATGGCGGCGGCACATCTAAACCCCGCGTGGTTTCCTCCCATTGTGCCGGCCGGGACGGCGCTTGGGGCGAATCACACGCTCCTGCCGGGCCGGACGGTCACCGTCACGACCGGGGCTCACGATTACCTGGCGGCCGCGCTCGCGGCCGGCGTCGACGGACCGGACCGTTCGCTGAACGTGCTCGGCACCTGGGAGATGGCGGCCCAGTTTGTTCCCATTGGCGAGTCCGGTGGATGGGGGGGTGACGAGCCTCATGAGGCGCTCCATGACCTCCATGTGCTGCCGGCACTGGGCAGTGAGACGCTCGAGTGTTTTACCGGCGGGCAGATAGAATGGGCACGCGGGATATTGGGGCTCGACGCGCGGGCATTCTTTGCGGCGGCAGCGAGTGCGGGGCCGCAGGCCCCCCGCGGCCGCATCTATGCCCCCTTTCTTGGCTCTCAGTTCTTCCCGCATGACCCGCCCCCGGGGGGTGCGGGCTTTGCGGGCCTCGATGCGTCGGTGGGGGCGGCGGAGATGGCGCGGATGGTGTTGGAAGGGCTCGCCTTTCTCGGTGCGCGGATGTTCGAGCTGCTGGAGGGGGGCCGGGACGGAACGCGGCCAGCCCTGGTGCTGACGGGCGGCGCCAGCCGCGGGGCGCTTTCGGGGGAGCTGAAGGCGGATCTGCTCAATCGGCCGGTCCTGGTGCACGAGATGCCGGATCTGTCGGCGGTGGGGGCGGCCCTCCTCGCCGGGGTGGGCGCGGGGGCACTCGAAAGCCTCTC
>JAKATP010000027.1 GCA_021818685.1 Bacillota bacterium
GAAAGTTTCCCGGATATCGCCCCGGGCGATGCGCGGCGGACACTGAGGGCACTCGAAGTGGTGTGGGGCACCTCCCACCGCCTGCCCCGGCATCCCGGTCCCCCGCGTCCCGCCCTCCGAGTCGGCTTAATCAGGAGCCGCACGGTCCTCGCGTCCCGCATCGCGGCTCGGACACACGCCCAGCTTCGGGCCGGATTGCTCGAGGAAGTGCTGGCCCATCTCAAGCGGGGGATCTCCCCGGACGCGCCCGCCTTCCGAGCGCTCGGCTATCGCGAAGGGGCACTCTGGGCCCGGGGCCGGATTGCGAACGGCGAACTTGAGGCCCTGATCGTGCGCCGAACTCGGCAGTACGCGAAGCGGCAGATGACCTTCTTCCGGCACGAGCACGACGTGCGGTGGATCGACCTCGACCACGTAACGGAAGTGGAGGCCCTCCGGCTGCTCCGCGTGTGGAGCGAACCTTTTAGCGGCAGAACACTTGGGCCCCTATCGTGACCAGCACCGGGAGATCTTCCATCCACTTATTGGTCGTCAACGACGGATTGTAATAGTAAAGTGCACCGCCCGTCGGGTCCTCTCCGTTCAGCGCCGCCTCGGCCGCCTGGTACGCTTGTGGGTCCGGGGCCATCCAGAACGTTCCGTTGCTGACCGATTCAAATTGGCCCGGCTGGAAGATGACTCCGGCCACGGTTTTGGGAAAGCCGGGGGCCTTCATGCGATTCAGTACCACGGCCGCTACGGCCACCTGTCCTAAAAAGGGCTGATTCCCCGCCTCGGATTGGACGAGATGAGCCAGATCCAGGATCTCGGCGGCCGTGGTGGGGGCGGCGGGGGAAGCCGGGAGATAAAGGCGTGTTCCCGCTTCCACGATGGAGGTGTGGAGGTCGTTCAGAGCCGCTAGGGCGCCGGGGGTCACACCCCACGACCGGGCGATACTGTCGACCGCCGCGCGCACCGACAAGACCATGCCCCCCGGAATTACAAACGGACGCCCCGCGTATATGAGCGTGGAGGTGCCAAGGCCGTTGGCCGCCTGTAGCACGGCCACCGGAATCCCGTACTGTCGGGACAATCCCCACAGGGTGTCGCCGGCCTGCAGGGTGATGGTGGTGGCCGGCCGGGCGGCTCCGCTGCTCAGCAGGGTTTCGGCACTGGCGGGAGGCGGGCTCGCATGGACGGCTGGCGGAGCCGCGACCACGGCCCCGGCCGCAGGCAGCAAGAGGCTAGAGAGCAGGACATACGTCCGAGGATGCCGGATTCTCGCTTGTGGCATGGGTCCCTCCCTTGGATCCACTGGATCCGTCGGATCTGCGAGTCGCGGCCTGTCCGCGCCGATCCATGTCTATGCAGGCGATGGGTCAGGCTTGTCTCGTCATCGGAGACTGGGGAATGCCACGCGCCGCCGTTCAGTACAGAACCTCCGAGGGGGGTCAATGTTCATGGGGGAGTCAACGGACGCCGGGACGTCTCAACCTTCGCACGACGTCATCCGCTGGCTCGAAGCGGGACGGATCCCGGCCCACCAGGCGCTCGCCCGTATGCGGGCGGCCGATGAACAAGCGCGCGCCCGCCGGACTATCCCGCTCGAGGACCGGACGCCGGCGGCCGCGCGCATCGTCGCCGAACTGGACCAATTGGTGGGACTGCAGGCCGTGAAGCGCCAGGTGCATGAGATCTGGGCGCTGGTGGAGGTGCAGCGTCTGCGCCAGCGTGCCGAGCTGGCCTCGGAGCCGCACACCTTGCACATGGTGTTTTCCGGGGCACCCGGAACCGGCAAGACTACCGTGGCCCGGATCTTGGGGCGCCTGTTTCGCGTCTTGGAGGTGCTGCCGAAGGGCCAGCTGGTGGAGGTGGAACGGGCTGACCTGGTGGGAGAGTACATCGGCCACACCGCGCACCGTACCCGGGAAGCCGTCCGTCGGGCTCTCGGGGGCGTCTTATTCGTGGATGAGGCATACGCCCTGGCGCGCGGGAGCGATAAGGACTTCGGCCGGGAGGCCATCGACACCCTGGTGAAAGCCATGGAGGATCACAAGAGTGAGTTCCTTCTCATTCTGGCTGGGTATCCCCAGGAAATGACGGCCTTCCTGCACGCGAACCCCGGTCTCGTCTCCCGTCTTCCCATCCACCTCAATTTTCCCAACTATACGACCCTGGAACTTCTCCAGATTGCCGACACCATGTTGGCGGAACGGGAGTACCGGATGACGGCCGAAGGCCGTGAGAGTCTTTTGCAAAAGCTCGGCCACTCTATCCAATTTGGGGCGGGCGGTGCGGGAAACGGGCGACTCGTGCGGAACTTGGTTGAGCGCGCCACCCGCCGGCAGGCCGTGCGTCTCATGCGTCAACAACGAGAACTCACACGCACCGAACTCATGACACTGGAGTCGAGCGACTGGGAGCAGGACGGGTAGATGCGGGACGCGGTGGTGGTGGGCCGCCCGCGTGTGGGCAAGACGCGATTCGTCGAGGCTCTGTCGTCTTACCTTGGGCGAGTCGAGACCAGCTCCGCGTCCCTCCCTGTGGAGGACCCCCTCCGGCGGGGGCGGCGGGGCGATGGGGTGCTATCGCCGGTCACGGTCCGGGATCGGCGTGGACGCCCCTGGCTTCGTCTGGTCGATACCGCCGCCCTGCGGGATGAGATTCCCGACCACGCCGAAACCCGACGGGCGATGGCCGTGTCGCTGGCACGCTTGCAAGAGGCAGCCATCGTGTTTCACCTCCTCGACGCCGCCCAGGCGGGCAGACTTTCCGGTTACCGACCGCCGCTCCTCGACCTCGAGATGAGGGCCTACGGGCTCACCCGGCCTCTATACGTCATTATCGCCACCAAATCCGACATGCCCGCCGCCGCTGAGGGCGTCCGGCGCATCCGTACACGATTCCCCGAAGACCTGCTCATTGCGGTGTCGCTTCCAAACCGACGGGGACTCCGCGAGGTCCGGCGCCTGCTCCTTGTCCACGCAGCCCGCTGAAGGCCTTGCTATAATCATCGCCGGGATGTGATGGAACGGATAGAGGCGCTCGGGTGCTGGATGCGGAAGCGCTCGGACTGCAGAACCTCGAGCGGGTCTTGGCGGCCTTCTCCCGTGTGCGCCTGGCGACGCATGACCTCATCGGGGTCGATGGCTATGGGTATGTCGATCCGGGTCGTGACAAGCTGGAGTCGGTGTATGCCGAGCTCCTCGGTACGGAGCGCGCGCTCGTGCGGCCGCAATTGGTCTCCGGGACCCACGCCCTGGCCGTCATGATCCGGGGCGTGGTGGAGCCGGGTCAGCATGTGGTGCTGGGAGGCCCGGTCTACGACACCCTACGACCCCTCCTGTCTCCGGAAAGCCGCCATCCGCTGGGTCTGGCCGCCGCCGGCGTCCGGCTCACATCCGTGCCGCTGGCGGCGGAGGACCTCGATGAACGGGCCTGGGAACGGGCGCTCAACGATGACCCCGACTTTGTGTATCTTCAGCGTTCGCGTGGATACCAGCGCCGCCCGTCCTGGGGCCGGGAGGCCATCTCCCGGCGTGTGGCGGACGCCCATCGCGCAGGGGCGCTCGTACTGGTGGACAACTGCTACGGAGAATTCACAGATGTAAGCGAACCCGGCCACTGGGGTGCGGATCTGTTGGCGGGGAGCCTCTTGAAGAATCCGGGCGGCGGTCTTGCCCCGGGCGGAGGATATATTGCGGGGCGGGAGCGTCTGGTCGAGCGCGCGGCTCAACATCTCTATGCTCCCGGACTGGGGGCCGGGATCGGTCCGTCGGGGTCCGCCCTCCGATGGTTCTGGCAGGGGCTGTATTACGCGCCGCATGCCGTATCCGAAGCCCTCATCGGATGCATGTTGGCCGCGCACCGTTTTCAGGACGCCGGCCTGGTCGTGGATCCGACGCCGGAGGCCTGGCCCCGCTACGACATCGTGCAGGCGGTAGAGCTTCAGAGTCCGGATCGTCTGCTGGCCGCCATCGAAGCCGTCCAGACCGTCTCGCCCCTTGACAGCTACGTGAAGCCAGAGCCGGGCCCGATGCCGGGCTATGACGTCCCCGTGACCATGGCGGCCAGCGGCTTTGTCCCCGGGGGCTCGCTGGAGCTCTCCGCCGACGCGCCCATGCAGCCGCCCTGGACGTTATATCTCCAGGGCGGCGTCATGCGCCAACATATGATGCTGGCTGCGGAGCGTATTCTGGCCCGCCTGTCCCGAGAAGACTAGAACGTCCGCACGATGCCGACCAGGCGCCCCAGGATGGTCACCTGTCCCGCCACGATGGGGGCGTACTGCGGGTTTTCCGCGTGAAGCTCCACCTGCCCGGACCGGCGGCGGAGACGCTTTAGGGTCGCTTCGTCGTCGAGCAGGGCGGCCACAATGTCCCCGTCGTCGGCGGATGGCTGCTGGTGAATGAAAGCAATATCACCGTCATGAATGCCGGCCCCGATCATGCTGTCGCCGGACACTTTGAGGGCGAAATCGACGCGCGCCGAAAACCATTCGGAAGGCACAGTGACCATGTCTTCCACATGTTCCGTCGCCAAAATAGGGGTACCCGCCGCGATCCGCCCAAGCAAGGGAACCGCGTCGGCCGTTTCTCGATCCTTCAGGACGACGCCCCGGGAACGCTCCCGGGTGCGGTCGAGCTGCCCCTTTTCTTCGAGGTCGCGGAGGTAATACGCCACCGTCGAGGTGGAGCGAAGACCCACGCCATGGGCGATTTCACGGACGGTGGGCGGGTATCCGTGGTCGCGCGTATAGACGGCGATATACTTAAGAATAGTGTCTCGTCGGGATGGGATGGGGATCCCTCCAATCTTCCCTGACCCAGGACGGGCGAGGTTCCGCCGCCATCATAGCATGGACGATCCGGCGAGGCGAACATTTGCGCGAAAGAAGGCGGAACTCACGCGATATGCGACCGGTCTACTCCTGATCTTGGCGGGCGTCGCCCTCGGGGTTCATCCGGCCGCGGGTGGCGCCACCGCGCACCTGGTCCGCGCTCTCTTGGCTCTCATCATGCTGGGCGGGGGTGGGTACGTGCTCCGGCGGCCGCTCCTGGCAGGTGCGATGGGTGCGGTAGCCGCGTTCGTCGCCGAGGCACTCGCAACCGGCCAGCTCTGGCACCCGGAGGCGGTCGTGCTGGCCGTCTCGCTGGGTGCCTTGTCCGCCATGAGCGCCTCGATTGCGGGGCGGAGCGTTCGGGGAGAACTCACTGCGCAAGACGGGATTATCGCGGTGGTGATCATGCTCCTCCTGTCGATCGGCCTCACCGTCTTGTCGGGAGTATCCGCACAATCCCTGGCGGCGAGCCACGCGCGGCTCATCGTCCTGATTTACCTCCTGACCCCACCTCTAGAAGTGACGGCGGTGGTGGCGATCCTTCTCCACAAGAACTTGTGGCGGCGGTTCTTGACCAAGAATTACGGGCACCAGCCGGATCTTGGTCGGCACCTCGCCGAAGGTTTTATGTGGGGAATTGGTCTCATCCTGTTGACGGCCGTTCTGGTGTCAGTGGAGTCTCGCAGCTTCCACGTTTCCATCCAACCCAACAATCCGTTCGTGTACAGCCCGGCCGTACAGCGAACCCCCTGGGACGTGGCGTTCCTCATTGCGCTGGCGGTGGTCGTCATGGCCCCGTTGGCTGAAGAAGCCCTGTTTCGGGGACTCTTGTACGGAGGTCTGCGACGGAGTTACGGTCGGCTGCCGGCCGCGCTCTTGTCAGCGGTCATCTTTGGCGCCGCCCACATGAATGCGAGCCTGTTTATCCCTTTGGTGGTGGCCGGGTTGATCCTAGCCATGATTTATGAGCGGAGTGCATCCTTGTGGCCTTCGACCGTCGCGCACGCGACCCTGAACGGCGTATCGGTGGTGCTGGCCTTGATGATCCGGTAACGGGCGAGGGGAGGACGGCATGCGGGGAAGGGAACTCCCGGAGACGGATCTTCCTCGTGATCCTGGCCTGGCCGCCCTCGTCCGGGACGGGACGACTGCGCTCCTCGACCGATATCCCATGTGGGCGACGGACCTGGGGTTTCGTGCATGGGATGAGCGACTTGGCGACCTCTCGCCGCACGGCCGGTTCGATCAATCCCGTCACCTTCAGCGCCTGCGCCGCTCGCTTGAAGGCGTCGACCGCTCGACCCTGACTCCCGACGACCGCGTCGACGCCGCCTTGCTTGCTCACGCCGTCGAGCTCGCCCTCGACGAGGAGAGCGACCCCCCGCTGGCAGCCTGTGACCCGACGGTAGCTCTGTCCTATGTCACCGGGGGTCTGACTTCCCTCCTGCGGTACCGGGGGCAGCCGGACGAAGCGCGTACCGCGTCGCTCGTGGCACGCTTGAAGCAGGTAGGTCCTTTTCTGCAAGGCGCTCTTTCCGCGCTGGAGAACCCCTCCCGCCTCGCGGCCCAGACCGCCGTCGAAGAGGCGGAAGCGCTCGCCCGAACGGTGGAATCCGGTCTAGGCCGTGGATGGAAGCGGTGGGGTGCAGGCCATCTCGACGTGCAAGCGGCGGCCAAGAAGGCGACCGGGCACCTCCGCCAGTTTGCGAACCATCTGACGAACGGCCACTTGTCGGCGGAACCTGTTTGGTTGGCGGACGCCCCGGCCGGCATGGACGGAGGAAGCGGATACGGGAGGGGAAATCGCGTCGGCGACTTCCGCATCGGCCGCGACCGGATCCGACGGCGTCTCATTTGGCAGGATCACGAGGACTGGGATCTGGTGCGCCTCCTGCAGGGGGCCTATGACCGGTTAAGCAGTGAGCGTGACACATTGGCCCGCCTGCTGATGGAGACGCGCCCGGGCGGCACTCCAGTCGAGGCGGTGACACGCATCCGGGCAGAGACGCTGACGGGCACCGAGCTTGTCGAAGCATTCCGGTATTGGATGGGGAAGCTCCGGACGTTCCTCGGAGACGGCCGCCTTTTTGATCCAAGCCGACTTCAGTGGCCGCAGGTGGAGTCCGCGGAGGCAGACTGCCTATCGCCGGAAGCCGTCGATGTGTGGGGGCCGGGACCATTCGACCCGGACGGGCCCACCGCGCTGCGGGTCCCCCCGGGGCTACAAGCTCATCGTTGGACAGTGCCGGTAGACGTGGTCCGGGGCACCTTCGCCGGCAACCACCTAAGGGACCAGCCCGCATCGCGGCCGCCTCGGCGCTGGCGGCGGATCATCCCGGCGCCCGTGCACCACGACGGGTTTGCTGCCTATGTGGAGACCCTGCTGGCCGAGGCCGGCTTCTTTCGGGCTGACGCGCGCTATGGGGCCGCGGTGGCCCTCCATGCGCTGGCTCGCACGGGCCGCCTCATCACCGCCATCCGTCTGCACAGCGAGGACATCACCCTGAAGCAGGCGGTTCAATTCCTGGTGGATCAGTGCTTCATGAGCCCCGAGGCCGCTCACGTCTCGGCCGTAGAGGCCGCGTTGCACCCGTTGACATGCATGACCCTGGCCCAAGAGATGGCGTGGGAGGCGTCATATCGGGGTCTCGACCACGGCACCCGCGGTCGAGTGTCCCGACGGGGTTTTCACGATGCGATGTTCGCCCAGGGGTACGTGCCGCTGCCCACCATCAGGACCCGCCTGCTTCAGGAAGATTCCTCGCGCGATACAACCATCCACGTATGGTAAAGTATTGCTGAGTGCAAATATCGGAGGCGGTGTCCGATGGACTTCGCGCTGTCATCCGCCCAAGACACCCTGAAAGAGTGGGCACACACGTTTGCCGACCGCGAGATGCGGCCCGTGGCAGCCGCTGCAGATGAGGCAGAGCAGCTGCCCGAGGAGATCCTGTATAAGGCTGCCGAAGCCGGTGTCCTGAGTTTCGCACTGCCCGAAGAGTTCGGCGGGGGCGGCGTCACCGATCTGAGTTCGCAGTTGGTCGTGATGGAAGAGTTGTTCTGGGGCTGTGCCGGCCTCGCCACCGCCTTTGGCGGCATCGGTCTTGCGGCCCTGCCCATCTTGGAGCTCGGCAGTCCTGAACAGCAGGCGCGGTGGCTCCCTCAATTTACGGATCCCGCCACCCCGCGCCTGGGTGCCATGTGCCTGACCGAACCCAACGCGGGCTCGGACGTTGCGGCCCTTTCGATGCGGGCCGAACGCCACGGTGACCGCTACATTCTAAACGGCACCAAGACGTTTATCACCAACGGCGGCATTGCCGACGTCTATGTGGCTTTTGCACGCACCACTCCGGGCCGGGGATACACGGGCGTGTCCGCTTTCGTCATGAGCAAGAACGTGCCCGGCCTCCGTGGGGGTAAGAAGTTCAAGAAGCTCGGCCTGAGGGCCAGTCATACCGCCGAGGTCATTTTCGACAACGTGGAGGTACCAGAAGAGGACCGGCTAGGTGACGAGGACGCTGCCTTTCTCGGCGCCATGAAGATGCTCGAACACTCGCGGCCGTCCGTGGCGATTGCGGCCGTCGGGATCGCCCGGGCCGCGTATGAATACGCGCTCGGCTACGCCAAGCAGCGTGAGCAGTTCGGACGACCGATATATCTGAACCAGGCCGTCTCTTTCATGCTGGCGGACATGCTTACCAAGATTGACGCTGCCCGTCTGCTCGCCCACCGGGCCGCCTGGCTGGCCCAGGCAGGACACCGCTCGAGCCTCGAAGGCTCGATGGCGAAGGCGTTTGCCGGGGACATGGCTATGGAGGTGGCGACGAACGCCGTGCAGATTCTGGGAGGCAATGGCTACATGCGTGAATATCCGGTGGAAAAGTGGTTTCGCGACGCCAAGATCATGAGCATTTATGAGGGGACGTCCCAGATCCAACGGCGTGTGATGACCGGACTGATGTGAGTGTCGGCGCCCGCAGCTCGGGCACTTGGTATTGTAAGAACGGGGCTCCGAGCGGTCATCGAGCCGTCAATCGGAAAGGGCGCCCGGGACTTCACAGACCGCGGGCCATCAATGAGACCACATCGGTTACCGGGGGTCACGAACCCTCTTGCTCCACGAAGAAGGAGGTTCTGCACATCTATGACGACACAGGAACTGGTGGATGACTTGAAGGGTCGGCTCCACGACAAGACTCCCGAGCAGCTGTCGCAATCAGTGGGGGTGTATCAGTTTCACCTCACGGGCGAGGACGGCGCCGATTACACGTTGACGGTCGAGCCTAGCGGTGCCCGCATTGAGCCGGGGAGCGTCGAGCATCCCGGCGTGACCGTCACCATGACGGCCACCGACTTCAAGGCCCTGGCGGCCGGCGATCTCAATCCGATGAATGCGTTCATGTCTGGTAAGCTCACGATCGCGGGCTCGATGGGCCTCGCGATGAAGCTCTCCAGCTTGATCGCGTGAGGCGGCCATGGCTGACGCATTTCTCGTTGACGGCGTGCGTTCCGCGTTTGGCCGTCGCGGCGGCGCTCTCGCTACCCTGAGGCCGGACCAGCTTGGCGCGCAGGTCCTCAATCAACTCATGGAGAAGGTCGGGGTCGATCCGGCGCTCGTGGAGGATGTCCGCCTGGGCACAGCCACCCAGATCGGCGAGCAGGGGCTAAACTTGGGCCGCCTCCTGCCCCTCGTGGCCGGCTGGCCGGTCACCGTGCCGGGCGCGACCGTCAACCGCATGTGCGGGTCCAGCCTGGAGACCTTGAATGAGTGCGCCCAGGCCATTATGGCCGGTACGCACGACATCCTGGTCGCCTGCGGCGTCGAATCGATGTCGCGGGTGCCCATGCTTTCTGATGCCACCCAGGGTTTCCCGCCCGGCCTCACGGACCGGTTCGAGATCGTTCCGCAGGGCGTTTCGGCTGAGCTCATCGCCGAGCGCTGGGAGCTTTCGCGCGAGAGGTTGGACGCGTTCAGTCTGCAGAGCCATGAGCGGGCGATATCGGCCCAGGATGGTGGATTGTTGGCCGAGGAAATTGTGCCGGTCACACTCCCCGATGGGAGGCGGGTCGACACCGACGAGGGCCCCCGGCGCGACACCTCCTTGGAGAAGCTGGGCACCTTGAAAACCGTGTTCAAGGCGGATGGGGTGGTCACGGCGGGCAACTCGAGCCAGATCACCGACGGCGCAGCCGCTCTCCTTGTGGCATCGGAGGCGGCCGTACGCCGCCATGACCTCAATCCGATTGCCCGGGTGGTCGCCATGGCGCTCGTAGGGGTCGATCCGGTCATCATGCTCACCGGTCCCATTCCCGCCACCGAGACCGTGCTCAAAAAAGCCGGTCTCAGGTTCCAGGATCTCGACGTCATCGAGATCAACGAGGCGTTTGCGTCGGTCGTACTGGCCTGGGGTCGCGAGTACGAGCCGGATTGGGCGGACGTGAATCCAAACGGGGGCGCCATTGCGCTCGGTCATCCACTGGGGGCGTCGGGCGCTCGCCTCGCCCTGACCGCCGCTCGCGAGCTCCGCCGCCGCCGCGGGCGTTATGCGCTCATCACGATGTGCATTGGCTGGGGTGTCGGCATTGCCACCATTCTCGAAAACGTCGCCTGAGGAGAGGGCACCCCGGTTGTTGGAACCGGCCGTCCGTGGTTTCATGGAGAATAAATGGCGCAGAGGTGGGCGTCCGTCCCATGAGTACCCGCGACGGCCCCGCCCGCTCGGGCATTGCGACCTGGGAACGTGTCGCTGCCGTTCTCCTGGCAGGCTCACGTCGTGGCCGCGTTCGAGATGTGGCAGCGGCCCTGCAAACGGCCCGCGACATAGCGCCGGGGTGGTGCCCATCACCCCTGCGCCTCCTGTTTTCCTGCCCGCCCTTGGGCCGTATGAGCTGGGCGCTTTCGGTATTGGGCGCTCGGCACGACGAGATAGCGGATTTCCTCCAGGTCGCACCGGAATTGGTCACACAGTCGGGAGACCAAGTGGCGGACCTGTTGGGAGACGGTGCCCCGGCCGCCATATCGGCTCTCCGGGCTTTGGTCGGGGACAGTCATGCCGGGGTTCGCGGGCGTCCCTTTCCCCCTATCGCAGCCGTCATCGTGTTGGTGGTGGGACTCCTCTTGCTGACGGCGGCAGCCCCACTGGTGAACGGTCCGATCTCGGTGGTGACGTCCAGTCCCCCTGGCCCTTTCAACAATCTGGACTCAGTGGTTTACGGGCCTGGAGGCGCTGCCCTTCTTGATCTCACGGCATTGTCGTCGGACGTACTGATCCAAACCTCGCAAGGGGGTTGGAATGAGCGTCCGGTGCACAACATCTTTCAGGTGTCCCGCTATCTCGGACCCACGTGGGCCATAAGCTGGTACGGTAGTCCCGGAAGCAGTCTGGTTCCCGGCCCCTTTATTGAAGAGCCGGCCCCTCTCGGCTGGCCTATTGGCCTGTTTGTCATGTCCGGCGGCCGTCTTTGGCTGGCATCCCCCGATCAGGGCACCATCAGTGTCCAGACGGCCCACGGAAGACCCCAGTTCCACAGCATTCCGGGGTATGCCGCTACCTTCACCTTGTCTGCCGACGCCAGTGGCGGTGTGCGCATCCTTTATACGGGCAAGCGCCATGTGGGGGAGTGGATCTTGAACCGCGGGGCGAAAGGGTGGACCCTCGTCCGTTACCAGGCGCCCTTCACCAAGACGCCCCTTTTCCTCTCGGCGGGCGGGCCCAACCACGTGCTTCTGCTGGCCGGTCACAGCCTCTACACCTGGGATCCGGGCCGGGGTGTCCCCGTACGCTCGCCCGTCAAACTTGTCGTGACCCCGCAATACCTCGAGGCCTTCGGTAGCTCGGCCTGGGTAGTGGGGATCAACCGGGCGGAGCTGGTGTCGGACGCTGGGTCCGTTCAGGCAATCGTGAACATCGGCCCGCCGAATGCGGTGGGCGTGCTGCCGAACGGCCACCTCTGGGTGGAAACAGACGCGGGCGTGGAGGTGTACGTGCCGCGTTAAGGGTGCGGTGGGGACAGTCGGGTCCACTCTGTGGTCTCCAAGCGGGCGTCGTCATGTACGGGGTCCGTCGCCATTCGTAGGTGGTCTCGGCTTCGGGTATCTCCCGCAGTAGGGCCTTCGCGGGTGGGTCGTCGTGAACCTTGCCCCGTCGCCTCCGAGAGGACGGCAAGTACGCCCACCGGGACAAACACGGGTCGCTGGGCGCGATAGCCAGGGGACTCGCGATTTTGTTCGCACTCTGACACCCGATACCACGGATGTGGCGGGCGCGCCGTAGGTCTTCGCGGTGCGCACATCTTCGGAGGTCGAGACCCCCGTGGTGTGTAGGAAGACCATGATGTCCCCAGGGATCTTCTGATCCTCCCCACCTTGGCGAACGCAGGCGGCGCGCCCACGGCCTGGCCACAGCCATTTCTTGGCGACGGTCGGATGCGATCACGACCCAGACGGCGGAACGGAAGACATATCAACGCGGCGATGGGATGACACGGGTCCGTCCTTGACCAGGTCGAAGCCCAGATCCTTCTCGATGCCTGCGAGCCAGGAGGCGTCGCCAGCCGGAGGGAGGGGCTCCGCCTGGAATGGCAGGCCATGCTGGTGGCCACGACGCGGTGCCGGCCCGACCCACAGATTTGCCGAGTGTGATGGTGGAAGCGTGCCCCATTAGCGTGATGAGGTCCCGTTCACCGGGTACGTTCAGGCAGAGCCCGCAACACATCCGGTCGGGTTGATGGTCTGTCTGATCGATGGTTGGCGAGTAGCGAGCCCATTCTATGGACGTGGCCGCGCTAGCATTCCCTACTTCAGGACCAGTACCCACCAGCCTTGCGGATACGCAAGCAGCACTTGATGATCACCGATGGCCATAAGGAGATTGGGCTCGGTCGAGGCCGGCACCCCCGGAGCCCGCGGGAGCGGCTGCCACTCCGACACGCTGTGCAGGTAGCGGTAGAGGTTCCCCTGACTATCGGCGTACAGGAGATCGCCGTTCGAGAAGGCCGTCAGCTGGCCAACGCCCGACGTGTTGGGATGAGGCAGGTCGATGACCGTCCAGCGGCTCGACGCTGGCGTCCACTGCTCTAGGATGGCCGGCGGTCCCGGCAGGAGGGCCGCCACCCCGCCGTCCGGCGTTACCACCATTTGCTGCGGGGCACTGCCATTGGGCCAGGGGACGCCGATGTTCGTCCAGCGGAGCCCGCCATCGGTAGACCGGAATACCGGCCCGAGACCCGGCTCGCCCACCGGAGTCAGCGACACCGCTGCGAGGGTGCTTGATCCCCGTTCGCCCACGGCAAACGTCGCAATGGAAAAGTTAGGGGGTGGGGCATAGCGGGTCGTCCAACGGCTTCCGTTCTCCGACACGTACAGCGTCCCATTGGCGAGAGCCCAGTATTCATGTCCGAGAGCCACCAGCTGAGTGATGGGGTTGTTGGGAGGCGTCACTTCCTTCCACTGGCCATGCACGCCGCGGAGGTAGAGGCGCTCGGATCCGCTGGCCGACTCCGTGAGCAGGAGGGCTTGGCGGGGTGCGCTTGGCAGCGACACGATCTGGCCCTTCACCGCATCGGACGCGGGGTCCTCGCCCCAATGCACGTTCATGGCGCCGGTGAGAAGGGCCCACTCCGGTCCATTGGTGATGTACACGTCAGGACCCGCCGCACTAAAGGAGGAGAGAGCCGTCGGCCCCCCCGGCTGCCACCGACCGGTCGCCGGTGCGACTACCGGCGAAAGGCTGACGGGCACGGGCTTGTGTGACTTCTCTGAAACCCAGACGGGCTCGGCGTCCAGGAAGCCCACAGCAAACTCGGTACGCGCCCCAGCATCAACGGCAACGACCTGACTCGCTTGAAAGCCGTTCACCATGGCATGGCCGGTGTACAGCACTTCCTTGAGAGGGCCCTGCTGCGGCGTCATCCAGAGCGGCACCGAGTTTTCTGCCACCATGCCGAGACGCTGCCAGAAGTCCTTCGGGGGCCGGGCCAAGGCGAGATGTCGGGTGGGGGGCTGCAGGACATGCGCGACGGACGCCGGATGCTCCAGCACCGCGACCACGATCAGGGCCGCGGCTGCAGCGGAAGCGCCCACGGCAAAGGGAACATGTCGGTGGTGGCGACGATGCCAGGCGCGCGGATCAAAATCGCGCTTGAACCCTATCTCCCGGCCTTCAAGGAACCGGTCGAGAATCTCGCCCGGGCCCTGCTCGCGGTCGTTACCCGACTTACTCGACCTCCTCGCGCACCACGGGCTCCAAGAGCGGTCGCAGGTGTTGACGCGCACGGTACAGACGGGTTTTCACCATTTGCTCCGAGAGTCCCAAGATAGCGGCTGTATCCTTCAGGGAGTTGTCCAGATAATAGAAAAGAAGAATCGCTTCCTGCTCGCCCGGCTTCAGGGCCTCCACCGCCTGCGCGATCGCCATCGCCTGGTCGCGGTCGGGCCCACCCGGACCCGGCTGCGTGATGTCCAGCGGGTCGACCGTGTCTTCCGGGTGACGCCGGTGATACCGCATCCGGTCGCGGCACAAATTGACCACCGTCTGGTACAGGAGCGCGTGGGACAAGGTCTCCGGGCCATGACGGAGACAATGCCGCCACAGCCGATAAAAAGCTTCCTGCGCAACATCTTCCGCATCGGTGCGATGCCGCAGCGTAACGAAGGCCAAGCGAGCCGCCCGATCGCCGTTCGCCGCCACAAATGCACTGAATACGTCTTCGATGGCCTGGCTCAGTACGGCCACCGCCTTCCTCTCATAAATGCCGAACGCCTGCATTCGTGTTTAGGTTACATCAGCACTGTGGCGACCGACAATGCGGTTAACCCGGTTCTGATGCGCGGTATCGGCTCCGGGCTTTATCCAGCACCTCGAGAGCCCGTTCCAGTTCCTGCCACTGTCCCACGCTGGTGGGCAGCCCCTGCAGCTCCTTGTAGGTCGAAAAAAAGTGCACCAGTTCCTTCAGGGTATGCCCGGGTAGATCGTCGAGGCGCACCACGCCATCAAAACGGGGGTCGTCCTGGGCCACCGCAAACAGCTTGTCATCCACGCCATGCTCATCGCGCATCTCCAACAGGCCGATGATGCGCGCCCGCAGCGCACAGCCGGGAAACGTGGGCTGACTGATGAGCACCACGATGTCGAGCGGGTCCCCATCCTCTGCCAGGGTATCCGGTACGAAACCGTAGTCGGCGGGGTAGTGGAAGGGGGAGAACAAGACCCGATCGAGGCGCATGCGGCCCGTGTCATGGTCCATCTCATATTTGTTCTGACTGCCGGTCGGAATCTCGATGACGGCCTCCACAATCATGGTGCCACCTCCCGCGTCTGTCTGTGATCATACAGCACGGCGGGACCGGGGGCGCTCGGCGCCTTGCTATCATGACAGGGACGCGCAGAGTGGGGGGAGAGATATGGCCAAGGACAACTCATTTGACATTGTGTCGGAGCCGGATCTCGGCGAGGTGACCAACGCGGTGGACCAGACTGAACGCGAGGTGGCGCAGCGCTACGATTTTCGCGGTCACGATATTACGGTCGAATGGGATCGCGAGCGAACCATCGTGCTGGAGGCGCCGTCCGGCATGGTGATGGACAGCCTGCTGGCCGTGCTCGAGCAAAAGCTGGCGCGTCGCGGCGTCTCCCTGCGCTTTCTGGATACGGGTGTGCCGGAGTCTCGCAGCAATGACCGCGCCCGCATCACCATCACGCTCAAGCGAGGTCTCACACCCGAAACGGCCAAACAGGTGGCCGCCGCGGTCCGGGCGCTGAAAATCAAGGTGGATCCCCAGATTCAGGGAAGTATCGTGCGTGTGAGCGGCAAGAACAAAGACGACCTGCAGACCGTGATCGCCCAGTTGCAGCAGCAGGATTTCGGGGTCGAGCTGGGCTTTACAAACTATCGCTGAGAGACGGGGAGAGGCTCGCAGGAGCGGCTCCTCCCACAGTGGAGCCCCCGGGGGAATTTCCCTCGGGGGCTCCACTTGCGTGCTGGCTTCAGGCTAGCGAGCCCATCGGATCCCAGGGTGGCAGCTCAATCGGCGGTATCTCCAGGGCGGCTTGAAGCTCCGCCGGCAGATACTTCCGCTGGACCACGACCTGATACATGTACTGGTCGAACCAGTCGTCACTCATCACGAAGAAACCCTTGTTGCCGGGATCTGTGCCCCAGCTGTTCTCGACCCGCCACCGGTTCGGGTGCCCGTCCACGACGTTCACACCCGTGAACACCATCGCGTGGGTCATGAGACTTTCCCCGTAATCAAGACGCTCTGCCTTGGTCATTTCGATCGGCATTCCCAGGACCGCCTCATATTCGTACAGCCCGGTGGCCATGATGCCCGCTTCACGCTCCGACATCTTGCCGACGTCGCAACCGAACCACACCACCTCGTTGTCCATCAGCTGGGCGAGTGCGACCTTTTTCAGAACCTCGGGCTCCACGTTCAAATACAAGACGTTCTGCCCGCCCTTGACGTTACCCAGGAACTTCACGGTGAAGGTCCGATTATAGGGCTTGTCGGCGGTGGGCGCGTTGATGACGCTCACGTACTGGTGAAGGTCCATGTCCACGTACCGCCGGAAGAACTCCTGCGGCGTGAGGGCCCGCTCGCGATGAAACTGTTCGTCCTTGTCCTGGTACTCGAAGTCAAAACGGGTGGGCGGCTCGCCCAGGAAAGTCACCAGGGCAACGTAGAATTCACCCAACATCCGCTCCTTCTCGGTGCGGAGGTCATCAAGAGCCATGCCACCTTCATGCATCCGCCGGAGATGAGCCGCGTCCTGCCGCAGCTTGGCGGTGAGAACGGAATTCATGCCGCGCGACTGACTCGCGTGGAAGGTCTCGGGCATGACCCACTTGGGGACCACGCCGTACTTTTCCACCAGATTGACGAACATGTCCCACTGGCCGCCGTCGTTGAGCGGTGCCTGCAGGAGCCATGCGACAATACGTCCGTCGCGGGGCTCGTCGAGCGTCTCCAGAATGTTCTCGAGAAAGTAATTGGCCTTCTCCAACTTGTCCCAGAACATCTGGTAAGCCTCGGACAACTCGAACTCCTTCAGATTGCACCGCTGCATCACCGGCACCCTGAGGGTGTTGAGGCCGGCGAACATCCAACATCGGCCGCTCTGGCGCTGATTGGTGATGGGGCCGCCCTTTACGAGGTGCGAGAAGGTGTGTTGCATCTCGACAACCATGTCCTGGTTCAAGGCCACGCTTGCGAGACCGTTCTTCTTGACTGCATTCATCAGGGTCCGCTGATGCGAGTTCTTCCGGAACTGGTCTGCGTAGGTCTCAAGCATCTTCGGGGTGATAGCCACCCGTTGGTCGAGCTCTATGCTCATCGTTCTACGATCCCTCCCTGACTGCCGGGGCCCGACAGTCCGACTCGGGCCATTTCCCTGTCTGAATCATCATACACGAGGAGGGAATAACGTGGTGGCTGGCGGGACATCCTAGAGAATTCGGGGAGACTGCTCTTGGTGCAGTCGTTTGCTATACTGGGGCGGCCGTGAAACAACCGTCCATGCCTCGTCCCCAACCGTCGCTGCTCAAGGACGCGGACTTCGCGCGCTTTATGTTGGGCCGGCTGGCCGGCGAGGTAGGCTCCCGCATCAGCCGTGAGGGCCTCCCTATTGTCGCCATTCTGGTCACCGGGGCTACGGCGACCGACCTCGGTCTCTTGGCCGCGTTATCCATGCTGCCCGCGCTGGTGCTGGGTTCGGTGGCCGGCCCGGTGACGGACCGCCACCGCCGTCGGCCCGTGCTGGTGGTCAGCGAGCTTGTTCGGGCTCTCGTATTGTTCTCCGTTCCGGTGGCGGCCCTGCTCCACCGTCTCACGTTTGTGCAGATTGCCGTCGTCACAGCCCTGGTCTTTTCGGTGAGCGTGTTTTACAACGTGGCGGATCGCGCCTATCTGCCCTTCCTCGTGTCGCGCGAGCGTCTGCAAGAAGGCAACCGCCTGGTGGGGGCAGCCGAAGCGGTGGGGGAGTCGGCAGGGCCTGTCCTCATGGGCGCGTTGATTCAGCTCCTGGGCAGCCCCTTCGCCATCTTCTTTGACGCCCTGGCGCGGCTGGCATCAGCACTCGGGGCCGCTGGTGTCCGCAAGATAGAGCCTCCGCCGCACCCGTCGAGCGGCCAGGTGTCGATGGGGCGGGACGCCGTGCGGGGCGTGGGGATCTGGGCACACCACCCCGTGCTGCGTTGGCTCGGCCTCACCTTGATGGTCGACGGCATTTTAGGAGGCTTCCATGCCACGCTTTACGAGCTGTACGTCCTGCGGGTTTTGCATCTCACTCCGCTCCTCCTGGGTACGCTCGTCACGGCCGGCGGGATCGGCAGCCTCTTAGGCTCCGTGGTGGTTATCCGGCTGATTCCCACCAGGGGCCTCGGCGCGACTCTGTTCGTAACGTTTGTGGTAGGGGCGCTGGCCAACATTCTGATCCCGCTCGCCCATGGACCCGTCCTGCTGGCATTCCTGTTCCTTCTGGGCGCACAGCTCCTGGGGGACCTGTTCGCCACCATCTTCGAGATCAATGCCCGGGTTCTGGAACAGAGTCTCACGCCCGATCACTGGCTTGGGCGTGTTGAGGGGGCACTCCGAACGCTAACCGGCGGGCTCGGGGTAATAGGGGCGGTGGCCGCGGGGCTCCTGGCGACCAGCATCGGTGTCCGGGATGCCTTGTGGATCTCGGCCGTGGGCAGCGTACTGACGGCGGGAGTACTGCTGGCGCCCGACGTGCGGCGTCTGGCGGCGGCCCAGCACCCCTGGGAGTTCCCCCCCACATAAGCCCGCCGCCGGATCGTCTTCGAGGAGCGGCCGGCCATCCCGCTCCCAGAATCCGCTGCACACCCGATGGCCAGAGGAGGAGGATCGACGCCCTGGCGATGGTGAGAACCGGCCAGGACGGGCAGGGTGGCCTGACCGTCACCAGCCGCTCCCCAACACGTCCCCGGATGTTGGTGGAGAAGTGGCCCGAAGCCCCTGCGGTTTCACGTAAACGCACGGCGGCCGGTAGTCTACCGGCGGCCCTGCGGCCATTCACCCACGCGGGCCGGGCCTGGCGAGCTGCTTGGAGCCGTAGGCCAGGCATCGGCCGCGCCTGTCCGGTCAGCCGGTAGATCCACGGGTCGCTCTCCATTGACCGTTCCGCCGTGCGCATAAGCCGCGGACGGCCGCGGGGTGGATACTGCCGTCATGTGCGCGGTCGAGCCATTTCGCGGGCGAGCTGCCCGATCTTGACCAGTATGGCGACGCGCCGCGAGCGAAGCCCCTGTGCAGGCCGGGAAGGCGATCTGTGTCCCGACCGCCGGAGCAGCCGCGCGGTCGATGATGGCGCAAACAAGCGGCCACTCACCACGGTTGTCGGGACCGGCGCTGCGCGTCCGTGACGGGGTCGGGGAACCGTTTGTCAGATGTGCTTTAGCCGGGCGGAATTGAGTTTCCCTGAGCCACGCCGTTTGGCAGGTTGTTGTTGAGATTCGGGGGAATGCGCCAGTATTTCATGAGCCAGGCCGCCATCTTAGCCCACGTGGGAGCGGACACCTGGGCCCCGTAAATAGCCCCCTTGGGGTCATTCAACATAACGACCATCGCGAAGCGGGGATGGGGCATGGGCCCATAACCCGCGTAGGACGACACGTACACGCTGCTTGACGTGCGACCGTTTACAACTTGCTGGGCGGTCCCTGTCTTTCCCGCCCAGGTGTAGCCTTTGACCTGGGCCGGGATGCCGGTTCCGTAGCCGACCTCCCGCTCCATCATCACATGCAGCTCATGGGCGACAAACGGTGTGATGGCCCGGTCCTCCCGGATGGGCTTCATGCGCTGCAGGACTTGTCCGCTGGGCGAGAGGACGGCCTTTCGGATCTGCGGCTGCATGACAACCCCGTCATTGGCAATGGCGCTTATCATGGTGACTTCCTGCATGGGCGTGACCGCGATACCTTGACCAAACGCGATAGTCGCGAGGTCCACCGCATTCACCTGGTTTGGAGGGATGAAGATGCCGCTGCTGTCCCCCGGAAGTCCGACGTTTGACGGGTGAAAGAACCCGTAGGCCCGCGCCATGGCATATAAGCGCTGCACCCCGAGCTTGAGTCCGACCGTCATGAACACCTGGTCAGAGGACAACTCCAGACCGCGGGTGAAGGAGATAGGGCCCCAGCCATTGGGCATCCAGTCGTTGATGCGAAGCCCATCCACGATTTTATACCCGACGGTGTCAAACACGGTCGTCGGTTGAACTACGCCGTCCTGCAGTCCGGCGGAGGCCGTAACGGGCTTGAAGATGGAGCCGGGAGGGATCGGGTCCTGAACGGCCCAATTGGTGAAGTCCACGGGACTAAACGTGTAATACGTGTTCGGGTTGAAGGTGGGGTAGTTGGCCAGGGCCAGCACAGCACCCGTTTTCGGGTCCATGATGATGATGGTGCCGTTCTTGGCCTTCCACCGCTTGACATCGGCGGCGAGCAGTTTTTCGGCCTCGCGCTGAATGGACCCGTCGATTGTCAGTTGAACCGAGTCGCCGGCCACCGGCGCCGTATACTTATGGGTCCAGGCGGGGAGGAGCTCTCCGTTGCCTGCAAACGCCACCGTTTCGTGCCCGGCCTTGCCCGCCAGTAGGGCGTTGTCCTCCTCCTCGATCCCGGCGACGCCAACCCCGCTGCCGTTCACGAAGCCCACCACCTGGGCGGCGAGCGGCCCGCTCGGGTATGCGCGCTCCTCCGTGGGTACCACCGTGATGCCCGGGAGCGCGTTCGCTTCGTTCAGGAGCACCTGGCCGCGGGCGGATGCCACAAACGGGTCTATCAACCGGTACCATGAATTGCCGGCCAGAGCGGATCGGAGCTGCCCGACGGAATAGGGCAGGACGCGCGCCAAAAGGCGCGCCTCTTGGTTGCGGAGGCCGGGGTCATTGGTGGCCTTGGCCGTCTGCTCGATCACGCGGGGTGCCGCGGTCACCGTATAGGCCGGCAGATCAAGGGCCAGGACGTGCCCGTGTGCGTCCAGAATACTCCCGCGCGTGGCGGGAATGGTGAACGTGTGCACGTCTTCCGCCTGCGCCATGGCGGCATACGTACCGCTGTGGAGGACCTGGATGGCGGTCACCCGCCAGAGAAGCCACACAGCCCAGAGCGCCGCCAGCAGGAGGGCCGCGGCGGCGCGAAGTTGAAACCGCCGACGTCGAGGGGGACTTGAGTGTGCCATGTCCCGACACCGCCTTTCGAAAGGCCCCTCGAGGCCGCGTCATCGGGTTAGAGAATCGGATCATCGAATCAAACCTTGGGGAAAGGACCACCAACGCCTCTCGACGTTTTTATCACACACAGGCAGCGCGGCCAAGCCTCCTTGGTCACGACCGACCCCGCCAGGAGTCACGCGAGTGGTATCGCGCACGCGTCTCGAAGGTGGGGGATAGGGGGATCACCTGTCACTTCCTGGAAAGCGCGGCGTGCACACACGGCAATGGAGGATTCGTCCCTCGCTGATAGGAGCTTTCGGATCTCCTCCAGCGCCGATGGCCGGAATCTCTCGATCCCGTCCAGCTGACGCCGGACGGACGGCAGCCATACGCCGGCATCCTCGTACAGAAACGTCACCAGGGCCTCCACAAAGTGATTGCGGAGATAGAGCACACGGGGTTCCCCTTCCGCTCCCTCAGCGCCTTCACGAGCCAAGGACTCGAGTACGTGCAGTGCGTGGCACAAATCCCAGACGGCATAGGCTTTCGGTGTGATCCGTGGTGGGGCCGTGGACGCGAGATAGGCGTTCACGCGATCGAGCCAGTTCTGACCGATAGCTTTGGGGTCGAACAGCACGCGTGCCCCGGCAAATGTCGCCCGCCGCGGGGGGACCCGCTCGGGGTCGAGGTCCGCCACCGTCGCATACAGCACCTCCACCCATCGTCCCCCGATACAGCCTACCCTCACCGCACGAGGGCCGTGCTCCATAAGCGCCAGGAGGTCAATATCGCTCCGGTCGTCGGCTTCGCCGCGCGCAAATGAGCCGGCCAGCACGACCGCTTCCACCACGAAACACCGCCCAGCCTGCCGGACTATCGTCACAAGCTCAGCCCAATCCGGATCCATGGTCCACCCCCTCATCCCGCAATTGGCTCTCAAGCACGGAAACCCCTGGGGTCTTTCTTCATAAGCTCATAGCGGAACCGCGTACTGGGCGACGAGAGAGCGGATAGTATGGCCCCTTGTTGAACGCCTCGGGGGATCCGTGAGCGGGCGCTCTCGGCAAACCAAGTGCCAGGACCGTGCATGACCGCGTGATAGCCTCTAACGAGCACCTGAGCGGGGACCGACACACGCCCATCGCGGGCTCGGTTGCAAACGGGACGCTCGGCGCGGGGCCATCGCCTTTCCCCTGTGTGGCCTATACCGGCACTGCTCACGGCCTCTTCAAGTCCGTCGCCGCAGGACCGGTCCGAACTTGTCTACTGAGGAGGTGCGGCCCCTCGCCCTGTCTCCCATGCGAAGAGCACGGCGGTCTCGCGCCACCACCTCTGGGCCCTGAGTCCGGCCGCCGGTCTCCGCAGCTCGAAGACAATTGCAGGAAGTGGAGGCGATCGTGTCGGATCCACTGGCCATCCACGAACAGGCACTCCTTCGAGGGCTTGTACGCGCGTCCCCGGGTCAGGTGAGGCAGTTTACGTATGGGCGGCCGATTGCCCTGGTGGCGGACCTCATCTATGAGGAAGCCCTCAGCCGCTCCATTGATCCGGCGTTTGCCGTGGCCGAGTCAATCCTGGAAAGCGGGTGGGGGCGATCGCCCCTCGCCCAACGCCACCACAACTGGTACGGCTTTGACGCACGTTACGAAGATCCCGGTCGGTTTCGAAGCTTCCCGAGTGACCAGGTCGGCATCGCCACCGCCCTCGACTACATGAGCCGGGTCTATTTTGAGCCGGGTGGTGTCCACTACCGCCATGGATTGGGCTGCACCCTCTCGGGGTGGGCCGAGATCTGGGTCAACGGCCCACCTGTCCACTGGGGGGCAGCCGTACGCCAGTTGATCGTGCTCATCGGCGCCCTCATGAAGGTCCCGGAAGGCTCGCTCCATTGACCGGATGCTCGTCGGCGCCCAACCCTGAAGGGAGCTTGCCGCGCCTTCCGAACCCCCGTTCGCTCACGACGTCCGTGACACGAACGGGTGGTCCGGCTTCTGATTTGCCCAAGGATCCCAGGCAGGAAGACCCTGCCACGGGCGCGCCCGGTCGAACTCCGATGCTTTGTTACACACGCCACACGGGGAGCCCGCCTCGTCAGTTCTTGGTGCCCGGCAGGGCTAAGCAGCGGGCGCGCTCCATTCGGATTCGGAGTTCCTGACGGGTTGCGGTCCGCCCCAACCATCCTAGCCCCTAGCCGAGGAGGCCCAACCATCCAACGACTAAGAACCCGGCCGCGATGGCGACCAAGCCAACCTGGGCACCCGTGCCGAGTGCTGCCTGCCCCATGATGCGGCGATTTCGGGCCACCATCCAGAGAAACAGTAGACTGACCGGCATCCACAAGGCGCCGGCGGCCTGGGCCCACAGGGCCAGCCATCCAGCCGACAGATGGGGGGTCATCACAACCAAGGCCGCCGCCACGAGGGTCGTCACGTGAACGCTCATCCACTTGCCGCGGTTCGGTGCTTCACAGGGGTGATGGGCACCGCGCCCCGTGGCCTCGCGCACCGCCCACAGGGACGAAAGAGAGACCGTACAGCATGCGACCAAGCCCGCGTCGAATAGACCAACGGCGAAGAGGCTCCCCGCGAGGGGACCCCCCTCGTGAAAGATCCAGCTCACGGGAGAAGCGAAGGCTGCCTCGGATCCGGGGGTGAAGGCCCCCAGGAGGAGCACAATGACTGCCATGACCACCATCGCGACCACGCCCGTCGACAGATCCCACCTCCGCTGTCGTCGGGTTCGCTCAGCCCCGGCCCACACGGCGTTGTGCTGCCAGTAAATCATCCAGGGGGCAATAGCGTTGCCCGCCATCGCGAGCAGGAGGAACCACGGATTCACCGCATGGGCGACCGAAAACGCCATCGTGAGGGCATGAGGACGTCGGTGCAGAACCAGCAGCGCTGGGATGAAGGCAAGGTTGGCCAGCGCCGAGAACAGGAGCAGTCTCTCGATGCGGGGGTAGACCTGTGCTCTCGTAAGATAGAGGACGAGGCCCAGGGTGCCCAAGAGGCCCACTGGCACCGGGATCCCGAGAAGTGCCAGGGCGAGCGACATGCCTACGAATTCCGTCACCAGGATAAAGGTGTTGATGCCGTAGAGGGCCAGTGCCTCGACTATCACGAGAGGCTTACCGACGCCGCTGATAAGTGCCTTGCTGTAAGGAAGCCGTGTCGCCTGGGCGACCCGACTCGCCACCCCCTGAATAAAGACGGTAGGCAACACGAGCACCAGGAGCACTGGGAGCATCCAACCAAGATCGTGACTCGCTCCCGTTACCAGATAGGACAGCATGCCACCGGCGTCATTATCGGCACAAAGTCCGATGACGCCCGGGCCGAGTGCGCTGAGAAAGAAAGCGGCGCGGGCCATCCTGCTCCCGATCCGGAGACGGGCGGGGGCGTTCGAACGCCGGTGGGTCACGAGACGGCGGCCACCGGCGATTTCACGAACATCATCCGGCGCAGACGCCGATCTTCGCGTCCTGACGGCGCCGGATGAATAATGTTCCGAATCGGCCATGGGGCTTATAACCTCCCGTCACCAGCTCCAATAGGATGCACTGCACCCATATGAATTCCGGACCAGGGGGTGCGTGGAGGCACCGGATGTGATGACGGCGAGCACCGGAATGCTGCGGGCAGTGCGGGTACGCATGGAGGAGGAACACTTGTCCGTGCGGGGCCTGGCGCGCCGGGCGGGTCTGAGCCACTCGGTAGTATCGCGATTCTTAAATGGGCATTCTCACCCCTCCGTGCCGACGCTCAGAGCACTCGCCGGTGCCCTCGACCTCACGCTAGACGACCTGACGCGGGAAGCCCCCGGTGAGGGCTGGGGAGACGCCACGGCTGGCGCCCGCCTCCTGGCGTCCCCTCCACAGACGCTCGTTCGAAAGGTGACCGCAGAGCTCGACCGGCTGCGAGCATTTGCCGGGACCGAGGAGGGACGGCTCCTGGCCCGGGAACTTTTTGAGCGCAAGGTCGAGAATATCGGCGCGAGCGGTCCCCTCATCGAGCGTCTGAAAGGACTCCAAAGGCTCTACCTGACGGCAGACAACGTGGCGCCCGGCGTACGGGCCGCCGCCGGCAGCGCGGTGTTGTATTTCATCCAGGCGGTGGATGCCATCGATGACTTCTTGTGGCCCATCGGATATCTGGATGATGCGATCGCGCTTGAGTTGGCAGAAGCCCAAATCGCGCGACTGACGCAAGAGGGTCCCGAAATGAACGTATGACTTCTCGACCAGCAGGAAATAGGACATGAATGCAGAATTATTCGCGGCGACGAACGTAAAGACCAACAGGAGGCTCCCTCCATGCGTGTACTGCTTGGGATTGGCCGGCGGGTGTTCCAGTTTGTGCTGGCCGTGGTCACGATGGCCGCGGCGCTGCTCGCAATCTTCGAGGGGGTTAAGCTGGCAGAGTTCGTAACCGTGGGCAAGTGGGTAGCCGCCGCCCAGCGCCTGGGACTTCTGCTGCTCGGTCTCCTGGTGGTTCTCGGGGTTCTGAGGCGCCTTATGAAGCGCTCCGCATCGGGCCTGACGGCAGGCCCCGGTCGGTGACCAGGACATATGACATATACGGATGCCCTAGATGGGATGGGTTGTGGATTTCCGTTCCCGAAACGGAGATGCCGAAGATTGCGGCCCCGACCGCCCGTGCTCAGGGGCTCCCGTAGGGCGTTCAGGCCACAAGCGACCGTCCCGGGGGCGGATCGAAGTGAGGCTCCGAGAGTGGCCCAAACAGGCTCATCCGGAAGAAGCCTACCGACCGTACACGGCACCTGCAGTCAGATCCAGCAGTCGGATGCAGCAGTGGATGCTTACGATCTGTTGTGGGGGCGAAAGGTTCTGCCGAGAGATTGAAAACCAGCGTGGCCACGATCCTTGCCGATCCCCCACCCCTTCCGAGATAACATAATATCTCTTATCAGACTCACGAATAGAGTCCCACCGCCGCTCCGAGTTGCTCCCCTTCCCCTCCTGTCATGTACGGGATCGAAACCATGGATGCTTTGCTACCGACCGCACGTCAACAATTGCGTGTTCCGGTCACACTGACGTCTTTACAGCCGGGAGCTCCCGGACCCCTGAACTCCCTGACGAT
>JAKATP010000181.1 GCA_021818685.1 Bacillota bacterium
ATCTGGGAGCGGAGTCACGTCGAGTTTCCGGATCACGCGTCGGTGATCCCCGGCACCCGGGAACCGGGCCTGTGCGGGGCCGGGCTGCTATCAGGACCGGAGGTCTCGAGGCGAGGAAGCGAGCGGCAGCAGGACGCCCTGACGCGATGGACAGCGGGGCTTGGCGGTCGCAGGGAGGCGTCGCCCGCTTATGCCCCGCATGGTCATCGCATATTGGACCGCGTGCGGTAAGAGGCGCGGAGCAACGCGTTCCGAGCGGAATGAGCTCAGGCGGGCCTGGCCCTCGCGACGCGCAATCATGCCAGATTCAGCTCGCCGACCCTGCCCTCGTGCGACAGGCGACCCCCTACGGACGGTTGGGGGGCCCCATCCTCTGGCCCGAGGGCCCCCTCGGCTGAGATCCACTCGCTGCTCAGGGTCGATCCCATCGGTCCTCTCGGATACCGGCATCGGGCCATCGTAACCGGTGTGGTCCGGCCCCTACGATGGGAGAAACGTCTTAAGGGGGGATCCCATGTCGCCGGGTTCGGGCAATTTCATTGTGGAAGGTCTGTTCCTGCTGACGTTTCTCGTCGGGCTCATCTGGCCCGTGGCGCGCGGCCGCTAGGCCGGAGAGAAGGGAGGAGCAAGCGGCATGGCCAACTGGACCGAAGCTTCGAAGCAACGGCTGCAAATCGTTCTATCCGCCGACACCTGGCTGCCGACGGAACTGCCAGAGTACGCGCGCGGATTCATGTACATGTTGGGCTCCCTCACCGCCTCCAGCTTTGTGGTGCTCGTCCTTTCAGGCATCCTGCTGGCCATGAACGGCCCGACCAGCTGGTCGTACAATGGCGCGATGCGCTTTGTAGCAGCGACCCACTTCTGGGGTGTGCAGGCTTTCTTCTTCTTCATGATGCTGCACCTTTGGCGCGTCTTCTTTTCGGGGGCCTGGCGGGGCGGGAGAGGATTGACCTGGCTTCTGGGGGCGATCGCCTTTCTCATGGCGATTCCCACGGCTTTTACCGGATTCCTCATCAATGGGGATCTGTACTCGCAGTGGAACGCCGTTCAGGCCAAGGACGGCCTGAACGCCCTCGGCCTGGGCTGGGTGAACCTTACCGACGCCGGCCAGATGTTCGGTATGCATGTTGTGGTGCTCCCGCTGATCCTGGCGATCATCATCGGTCTACATCTCACCCTGGTGCGGGTAAAGAGCGTGGTGCCACCGTATCCTTCCGCGCCGATCTTGGATGAAGGGCAAGGTGAATAGTTTGAGTCAGGCGCGCGATGTGGCCCAGGATTATCGACTGGTGCCGGAAGACTTCATGAAGCATCTTCTCCTGACGCTGGGCATCGTGGCGGCAATGGTGCTGATCGCGTCCTTCCTGTTCGGGGTGCCTGAGAAGCAGCCTTTGACCATCAAGGCTTACGCGACTCAGCATCCCGTGGCCTTTGAGCAGGTGGCGCTCCGGGCGCTGGACGGTCAGGGTCAGCTTGCCAACTACGGCCCGCCTTACAACCACGGAACGGGCAGCGTTCAGACCTCGATCCAATCGGTGGTGGGGATACTGCACCCGATCAACGCGGCGCAAGACTTCATCTTGAGGCCGCTCAGCATGGCGGCGGCCATCAACCCCGCCCTCCGCCCGTCCTTGAAGGCGTTCGCGTCAGCCTCTGCCGCCCAGCAGGCACGCTGGGAGGCGGCCGCGACCACCGCTCTCGCACGGGCCTCCGATCACAACGGAGCTGTCGTATGGCCGGCCGGTTCTTACGGGCCCGTACGCACGCTCCTCGCGGCCACCCTGTCGCTCGGACGGAGCGGTCTCATGTACGGAGCGCTCACCCGCGACGGAGCGGTCGTGGATCGGTTCGACAACCAGAATGCGCTGCTGTTCCTGCAAGGCAGTCCACTGCAGACCGATCCAGCCACGCAGTCCCTCCAGGGCTCGGCCTGGGGCATCATTCACCCGGCGATCAACGGGTACCCCGGCGCATGGTGGATGACCGTTCCCACCTGGATCTATCAGTGGCCATTCGTGGCGAATTCCGCGGCACCGGATGCACTGGCCCTGATCCTGGGGTTTGTGGTCTGGGTTTTGCTGGCCATCACGCCCTGGATCCCGGGCTGGAGACGGCTTCCTCGCTACCTCGGCGTGCATCGGCTGATCTGGCAGAACTACTACCACGACCATCCGGGCGGTCAGGCCGGGGCCATCCGAGGCGAGGGAGTCCACCATGCGTAGGCATCGCGGGTTTGCTCTCCTGCGGATGGTAGCCGGATGCGCTTTGGGGGTCATGGGATTCGGCACCCTGAGCATGGGTTTCATGGACCTTCGCCTGGGGACTCTCGTGTGGGGGGCTGCCGAAATTATCGTCGGCACCTTCATCGCGCTGGGCGTCATGGTGCCCCTCCGGCGAGCTCAAGGCTCCCGGTAGTCGCCGCTGCTGGTCCGTGTTCGCGGGCGCCCACCGCTTCCGGGATGCCGGGAGTGCTGGGCGCCCGTTTCGTACGCCCGGGTTTCGGAATCGAGAACGACGATGGGTCGCTCGGGATTGGTCGGATCTCCCAGCCGTTGGAGGGCGGTCCGGTCAGATTCAGCGGGCCGACTCTAAGACGCACGAGGACACGGCCCCCTTAGGGCACCACCACGTTACCTTGTGTGACGCCCACGGTCGCTGACCAGGGCCATTCACGGCACCTCCGCGAGAGCACTGCCGGATACCCAAACGAGGCCCACGGATTCCGGAGAGGTGAGGATGAACGCCGGATTGAGACCGCCCGCCAGCGCTAAGGCAGCAACAAGTAGAAGGCGCCTTTGAATCGCTCCACCGGATGCCTCTCGCCCCGATGACCGTGGAGGGGTGATAGGGTCGGAGCGCTTCCAGGCGGTGGGAACACGGCATCCGTGTGGGCGCGACCGGTATTGCCAACTCGGGTGCCGTTGGGGTCTCTGCCATGGCACATGAATGGCGGCCGTGGCAGAGATGGCGGTGAGCCAGAATGCAGTCTCTTCCGGCACCTGTCTGCCGCTGACCAATCGCGCGCCTGACGGGATGCACGTTAATAACGGGTCAACCTCGATGAGGTGAGACTCGTGGATCGCGTGGGAAGCTATGAGACGACTGTCGCACCTGACACAGAAAGAGCGTGCCGAGCCGAAGTGGCCCACGACCCCACGCCCCTCTTCGTGCCGCCTCCGAGAGCCGCGATCAGCCGATTAATCCCCGAGGCTCATCCACCTTGGCCGCGCTCGCGCCAGGCTTTTAGCGACCCTGGTTACCCGACGTCGCGCGCCTGCTCCCGGAGGAACACCCCGGGGTAAGGGCGAGCCTGTACGGGATTCGGACCCTAATCATCAATGAGTCCCGTGACGTCGGATCGCCTTGTCGATTTGCGCCGCCGTCATGCCCAATGCCTTTTGCCAGACCGTGGGGACATAGCCGCCCAACCAGGGCTGTCCAGGAGATTGCGCGCCGCCATTGCTCTCCGGGATGATCCCCGCCTGGACAGCGGGCTTCAACGGAACAAACTCCGCGACAATGGTTGTCGGCGGGACGTCACCCACCGTGAGGGTGGAGGGCCACTGGCTTTGCATGACGGTCTGGGGATACAAGAAGACGATCCCCTGAAGGGTGATGTAGAGCGTCATAGGGATCTTCGAAAACGAGCGGTGACCGTTCACAAACTCCGGCGCTGGCTTCTCGTTCTTCAAGAGATACGGGGCCCACTTAGGCGGCAGGCGCCACGTATTCACCAAATCATTCCCATGCCAGGACGCGGGAAACCGGTTCATGGCCAACTGTGCGTTGTAAACGGGCCACGTCAGGCGTTCATATTTCGTTTGGGCCGTGAGGGGTAATTGGTTGGGCATGACCCATTGGATGGACCGAGGGTCGGCGAACGTGTTCTCGCTCGCGGTGGCCGTGGTGCCTGAGGGAGCCGGACGGTCAGTGGCCGTGGAGCTTCCACATCCGCTTAAGGCCGCCACGGCGGTCAAGAGGAGCCCGCTGGCAATGACCCACCGCTTCATTACATCGTCGTTCCTTTCGGTCGGTTGCACTTCCTAAGATCTAACGACACGGTCCGCCGGGAGTTACAGACGGTGTTCACCGGGCGGCGGATCTCGGCGTTGATGCTCAAAATCGCCACGATGGCAGGGAGGCGCTTCGGACGATCACGCCAGTCGTCAAGCGGGCCGTCACCAAATGGAGCGGCGCCCTTTCACTCGTTCTCGGCGACCTAGCTGCAGGTGGCATCGTGTTTTCCCGGCAGCCCCTAAGAGGGAACGGTCGCCGTCCGTGTCATGCCACGAACCGGGAGGTTTTGGGCCATTGGCGAGTCCACGGCCCGTACGTTGCAGGGTTCCCGCCTTCTTCAACGGGCCCGGACGCCCACCAGATCTGTGTGTGCTGGGGGACCAGATAGGAAGGAGGACGTATGGACGAGCAGCGGTTACCCAGGCGATTCCGACGAGCCTTGAAGCCGATCAGGCGAATTCAATGGCGGTATCAAAGGGACCGGCACGGTGGCCCGAGGTGGAGGTTGTGTGCGGTGGGGATAGCTGACTACGACCGGCGGCAGACTGTCGGGGTAATGGCGGCGGGCGTGCCGTCGGTCGGCATTGCCTGCGTCGGAGGGCCGGGCCCAGGACCTGTTGTTCGCTCAGCACCGCATCGCAACGAAAGAGCCGGCCCACGGGCTCGATACCGCGGTGGACCACGAGCTGTCCGTGGACGAGCTCCGCGACGCGATCGCGGGGATCTGGCGAAACTGACGAGTCGGCGCGGGCCACGAAGCGGGTCCCCACGCCGCTTAGCGCTGCAACGAGCGTGGTCGCTCGTCACCGGGCGAGTCCTATCGTTCGTGGCCGTAGACGCCACCCGCGGCGCGGAGGCATGCTAACAAGAACAGCCAGGGGAGTGGGGGTCCTGGTCTCCGTGATGATGCGTATTCTGGTCCCCGGCGTGACTCTATGGTCGAGCGCCGTTCCCTCGTACCCCATGGGG
>JAKATP010000028.1 GCA_021818685.1 Bacillota bacterium
CAGGCACCACCCGCGCCCAGGCGTTCCGTCAGGTAATGGACAAGTTCCTCCCGCGGCACTTCCTCGGTGGTCCCGGACGTCAGATCCCGCACCGGTGCCCGTCCTTCAGCCCACTCCCGACCGCCGGCGATGACGACCCACGCTGCCCGCCGAGCCGCATCCTTCATCTGGGCCTTGAGGCTCCTGCCCATCACGTCGACGTCGGCCGCCAGTCCCGCTCGCCTCAGGCTCTCGGCACACAAAAACGCGTCCGGACCCTCCCCGACCCGGGCCACGAAGACCCGGGGCCGCCGGGATCGTCCGTACTCGGGTGGTAATGTCATCAACAGCCGCTCCGCTCCCGCTCCGAAGCCTACGCCCGGCGTTTGGCCCGCAGCCCCCACCCGATTGGCGAGGCCATCGTAACGCCCCCCGCCGATAAGCGTGCTCTGCGCCCCCAGAGCGGGGTCTTGGATCTCAAACACTGTCCGATGGTAGTAGTCAAGGCCCCGCACGAGCCGGTTGTCACGGAGCCAGCGGATATCCATGGCATCCAAGAGACTCGTGACCCCGTCAAAGTGCGCGCGACACGTCTCACACCAATAATCGCCAATGTCGGGCGCCCCCGCCTTCAAGCCCACGTCACGCTTGCAGTCCAGCAGGCGGAGGGGATTGATGCGAAGCCGAGCCTGGCAATCCTCGCACAGCGCGTCGACGTGGGCCGTGTAGTACGCCACGAGAGCCTCCCGATACCGCGGGCGACAGATATCGTCCCCCATCGAGTTCAGGAGGACCTGGGGCGATTTACCCACCTCCGAGAGGATCCGGACCCCCACGGCGATGACTTCCGCATCGGCGCTGAAGTGTTCGCTGCCTACAAGCTCGATGCCGTATTGCGTGTGCTGCCGGAAGCGGCCCGCCTGGGGACGCTCTCGGCGAAACATGGGCTGCCAATAGTAGAGGCGAACCGGCTGCGGCCAGGTGGCCATGTTGTGCTCCACATACGCCCGCGCCACGGCCGCCGTGCCCTCCGGGCGAAGCGTGAGCGACACGCCGCCGGCGTCCGTGAACGTGTAACGCTCGTGCTGGACGATGTCGGTACCTTCACCGACGCCCTCCACGAACACGGCTGTCTGCTCAAACGCCGGCGTCTGAATCTCACCGTAGCCATAGCGGACCATCACGCTGCACGTCAGCCGCCGGAGTGCCTCCAGCCTCTCGCTCTCCTCCGGCAGCACATCCTGCGTGCCCCGCGGCCGCCTATACTGCTCCTGCATCGCCGCCTCCCCACGTCGCGCTGTCCAACAGAATAGTGACCGGCCCGTCATTGACCAGGGATACCGCCATGTCGGCTCCGAACTCGCCCTCTTCAACGTGGAGTCCTCGCGCTCTAAGCGCCTGACCAAAAGCGATCCACAGGGGCTTGGCCATCTCCGGCGCCGCCGCCTCCGTAAAGCCAGGCCGCCGCCCACGGCGGACATCCGCATAGAGGGTGAACTGCGACACCGAGAGCACGGCCCCCCCGTGCTCCTGAACATCGCGATTCATATGTCCCCGCTCATCGCTGAAGATGCGGAGCGCGGCCACTTTTCCTGCCATCTTCTCCACGACTGCGGAATCGTCACCGGGCCCGATGCCCACGAGAGCCAAGAGCCCCGATCCAATCCGGCCAATCTCACGCCCCCCGACGGCCACAGACGCCATCGTCACCCGCTGCAGCACGACCCGCATCAGAGTTCCCGACTGACGCGGTCGACCTGCAGGACGTAGGGCAGGGCCCCGATGCGATCCATGATGCGATTTAACTGATCGAGATGCCCCACTTCCAGCCGCAGGGTCACGGTCGCGGTGCGGTCCTTAAAACTCCGAGCGGTAGCATTCAGGATGTTGGTGTGGGCAGCCACCGTGGCGACGTCGGCCAAGAGGCCCGGGCGATCCCAGGCCCGCACCGACAACTCGACCGCCCGTGGCCCTGGCTCGGACTCCTGATCCCAGGCCACCTCCACCATGCGTGGCTCCGGATCCCGCGCCAGCACAGTGAGATTCGGACAGTCGAGGCGGTGGATGGAGACTCCGCGACCCCGGGTGAGATAGCCGATGATGGGGTCACCCGGCACCGGCTGGCAGCAGCGGCCGAAACGCACGAGCAGGCTTCCCTGTCCCCGCACCAGCACTCCACCCTGACTCTTCTCACGGATCCGTGCGGGACGGGAGACGAGGGGCGCCCGGGTCGGCTCCTCGCGCAGGCGCGAGGCCAGGGTGGAAAGGTTCTGGGTCCCCTCGCTCAGGCTGATACACAACTCGTCGAGCGTCTGATGACCGAGCCGCCTTGCCACCTCCTGGAGTCGCTCGTCACCCGGCTTCAAGCCCAGCCGTTTCAGTTCGCGGTCCAGCACCTCGCGCCCCCGTGCGAGATGCTCCTGGCGCCGCTCCCGGCGGTGCCATTGGCGGATCCGGGTCTTGGCCTGCGGCGTTTTCACGAACTGGAGCCAGTCGGCTGAGGGCCCCGGTGACTGCCGATTGACCAGCACTTCCACGATGTCGCCGTTTTCGAGCACGGTGGGCAGGGGCACGATACGGCTGTTCACGCGTGCACCCACACAGTGATGGCCGATATCCGTATGGATCCGGTAAGCAAAGTCCACTGGAGTCGCCCCCGACGGCAGTTCAATCACATCGCCACGGGGGGTGAACACGAAGACTTCGTCCGCGAAGAGATCGACCTTCAGCGTCTCCATAAACTCGTTGGCGTCGCGCATGTCGCGCTGCCATTCGAGCAGCTGGCGGAGCCATGACAACTTCTGCTCAAAGTCCCGGTCCGGGCGCGTGCCCTCCTTGTAGCGCCAGTGCGCGGCAATGCCGTATTCCGCCGTGTGATGCATCTCGAAGGTCCGGATCTGCACCTCGAACGGCTCCCCGCCGGGCCCCACCACTGTCGTGTGCAGACTCTGGTAGAGGTTCGACTTCGGCATTGCGATGTAATCCTTGAACCGCCCCGGTAGGGGTCTCCACATTTCATGTACCAGTCCGAGCGCGGCATAGCAGTCGCGCACGCTGTCGACCAGCACACGGACTGCCACCAAGTCGTAAACTTCGTCAAAGCTCTTGTGCTGATGTTGCATCTTCTGATAGATGCTGTAGAGATGTTTGGCTCGGCCGGATACCTCGGCCTCGATGCCGGCCTCGGCCAGTCGCCCCCGCAGCACGTCCATCGCCTCTTCAACCTCCGCCTCGCGTTCGAGGCGGCGCTTGGCCACACGCTCCCGCATGGCCTGGAACGCCTCCGGCTCCAGGAACTGAAACGCCAGGTCCTCAAGCTCCCACTTAATACGAAAGATTCCGAGGCGGTTCGCGAGGGGTGCGTAGATCTCGCGCGTCTCGCGGGCGATGCGCTCCACCCGCTCGCGACCCAGGTGCTTTAGGGTGCGCATGTTGTGGAGACGGTCCGCCAGCTTGATGATGATGACCCGGATGTCTCGCGCCATGGCGAGAAACATCTTGCGCAGGTTTTCAACCTGCTCCTCCTCGCGGCTTTTCACCTCCAGCCGGGAGAGCTTGGTCACGCCATCGACCAGCTGGGCCACTTCGGAGCCAAATTCCTCCTCGATCCGGGATAAGGGGACGGGCGTATCTTCGACCACGTCATGCAACAGCGCGGCCACAATCGTGTCGGTGTCCATGTTGAGGCCCGCCAGGATCTTCGCCACCGCCATGGGGTGAGCGATGTAGGGGTCCCCGGACGCCCGCGACTGCCCTTCGTGCGCCGTCTGGGCAAGATTGAGCGCCCGGCCGATGCGCTCCGCATCCGCCGGGCTAGGCTCGAACCCGAGAAGGTCCTCCAGGGTCCCCGCCGCCGCCACGCTTACTCGCCCCCTACAGACTCCACAAGGCCTCCACAAGCGCTCCCGAAAGACGTTCCCGACCCTTTAAATCCCCTAGCTCCAGAAGGAAGAGGTACCCTGATACGTGGCCCCCCAACTCCTCTACCAGACGGGCCGCGGCCAACACGGTACCACCGGTCGCCAGCACGTCATCGACGACCACGGCCGAAAGCCCCCGGAGCCTGATATCGGCCGAGGCCTCGAGCCGGCTCTTCCCGTATTCTAAAGCATATTCTTGAGCGACGACCGGACCGGGCAGCTTGCCCGCCTTGCGGATGGGGACGAGTCCGATGCCAAGCTCCAGAGCGAGCGGTGCTCCGATGAGAAAGCCGCGGGCTTCCGGTGCCACGATCACGTCAGGCCTGAGGTTCCGGGCGCGCCCGGCCAGCTCCGCCACGAGCCCCCGAAATGCACGGGGATCGGAAAACGCCGGCAGCACATCCCGAAACAGCACACCGGGCGAGGGAAAATCGGGAATCGTCCTCACTTTACTCCGCCAGTCCACGCGCGACCTCCTCTTCCCGCCATGCCCAGGGGCCTCCCTGCGACCAATCCTGTTCGGCTGCCCGCCGTTCGACCCAGGCCGTGCGGAAATGCACACTTTCCTGTAGCTCCCGACGTCGATCCGGGCGTCCGCCCTCCCACAATCCGAGGTCCACAAGCACCCGGCGGCCGGCACACAGGGGTGCGAGGCCATCCCGACGGCGCCGCCAGAGCGCACGCAGCCGGTCGGCGTCCGGCACCAGGCGCTGCCAGCGGCGGAGGACCGGCTGGGGGTCGAGGGCGGCGGGCCGCCAATGGACCACGACGTGCGCGGGCAGCGCGGCCAACAGCGCCTCCAGCGCCCACCGATGGGGAGGCCCGTCGAGGACATGCACGGTGTCCACCCGCCCGAGCGCGCGGGCGTCGGGCAGGGGACCGGCGGGACGGAAGTCCTGCCACCAGCTCAGCAGGGGCTGACCGCTGGCGGCGGCGGCGCGCGCCCGGCGGTGCGATGCAGCAACCACCAGGGTGGCTGGGGACGGCACCGGGTCCGCCAGCTCCCAGCGGTGACGGGTCAACGTGCCCGGCCCCGATGCGGGCGGCCATAAGAGTGAATCGAGCCGGAGTTCATAGCGCTGCCGCCCCCGCCACCAGCTGGACTCCAGCGTCACGAGCAGCACCGCTTTCCGGCCCGCCAGTGTCGCGACCGTGGGGCCGGCGGCAAAGGCGACGGTTTCTAACGGTGCGCCATGGATGGTGAACCGGGCGTGAGAACCATCGTGACCCATACGCCGGACCTGTTCCACCTCCCCCGCCACCCGGAACTTCGGCGCCTCCAGACCGGGGCCGAAAGGCTCCAGGCTGTCGAGCCATGCTCCCAGACCGGGCGTCAGCTCCTCCGGTTCGACATCCACCACCGGTCCCAGCGTCCCGGGATCCGCGTCCACCACCAAGGAGGAGGAAAGCGCCGCCTCCAGTCCCGCCAGCGCCTCCGGCCGGACCGTGAAGCCGGCTGCCCCACGGTGGCCTCCGAGGGTTGAGAACAGCTCGCGGTGAGAGTCAAGGGCCGCGAACACGTCCCCGAACCGGCCACCACGCGCGGAGCCCTTATGTCCCTCCGGGCCGATGGCCACCACCGCCGTGGGCCGCCTGTACAACTCGCTCAGACGCCCGGCCGCAATCCCGATTACCCCTTCGTGGAAACGTTCTCCCGCCACCACCAGAAATGGCGGCAAGGGCCCCTGGCGCTGCGCCACCGCGGCACGCGCCGCCGCGTAGACCTCCTCGCCCAGTGCACGCCGCCGCTGATTTAAGGCTTCAAGCTCACGGGCCAGAGATTCGGCCTCGGCTTCCGAGTCGGTGAGAGCCAAACCGAGCGCCGGACCGGGACTGCCGAGGCGCCCCGCGGCATTGATGCGGGGCGCCAGCGCAAACCCCAGATCCCGGGCACTCGCATGCGCGACATCCCGTCGCGCAGTGCGCTGGAGCGCGGCCAAGCCGACGGGGAGCCCGCGCCGCAGGGCGGCAAGACCTCGGCGCACGATGACGCGGCTGTCTCCCCGCATCGGCATCACATCGGCCACCGTGCCGAGGGCCGCAAGTCCCCACAGCGCCGGCGGAGGGTCCCCGCCAAGGAGCGCACGGGCCAGTTGCAAAGCGACGCCCGCCCCACAAAGGATGGGGTGGTCGGGTCCAGACCGCTCAGGGTTCACAAACGCTTCGACGTTCGGCCATTCCTCGGGAATGCGATGATGGTCCGTTACGATGAGGCCAAGACCGATGCGACGTGCCGCCCGTGCCGCCTCCACGGCACTCGACCCGCAGTCGACAGTGACCAGGAGACTGATGTTCTCCTCGCGGGCCCGCTCGACGGCCTCGACTGACAGCCCATATCCGTCGTCAAAGCGATTCGGGATGAAGTGGTCGACGTCGGCGCCCAGCATCGACAGGGCCCGCACCAGAATAGCGGTCGCGGTCACCCCGTCGGCATCGTAGTCCCCGTGAACCCGGATACGCTGCCGTGCCCGCACCGCGTCCGCTAGCAAGGACGCGGCACGGGTGAGGTCCAGGAGGTCGTCCGGATCCGAGAGACAGTCCGTCTGCAGGAGGGCGAGGTAGGCGGGCTCGCCGTCGATGCCCCAGGCGTGCAGGAGCCGTCCCCATAGCGGAGGAACACCGAGGACGGCAGCGAGGGCTTCGGGAGCCTCGTCCGTTACCATGGGCCGGGCTCGTGCATCGACGGGAAAAGACTGGTGCGAAAGGTGATGCCTCCCGAATCGAGTCTAACACGGACCTGGTTCGTGTCCCTGCGCTAATGCGGCCAAGGGATCAGGATAAGGGCCAGGCCCAATACCAATCGACCCGTGCGCACCTCCAACAGGCGGAGGAGGCGCTCCCAGGCCGCCTTAAACTGCCCAATCCGCCCGACCGAAAACGCGAGCGCCGCCACCGCGGTGCCAACTACCGACCCGAGCCCCGCCACGAGAGCCGCGAGTCCCGCCGCGGCCGCGACCACCGTGACCCAGGGCGCGGTCTCCTGACCCCGACGCTCCATCCACCAGACACTCGCCTCGACGCCCGCCAAGACGATGAGTTCGCCCACCGCAGGCAGCCCTGTAATGCGGCCAGCCCGGGCCAAAATGAGCAGTACGCCCATCACAAGCAGCCAGGGACCCCGTACCAGCACGGCAGCGGCGAGATAGAGGCCTGCCAGCACCGTCACGACGATCCGGACACCGGGCGGGCGGGGACAAGCCGCCGGATGGGCACCCGCACTTGCAGCCATCGGGTCCCCCGCCCCGCCTCCGCACCTTGGGCCTCTACCAAAAACGGCAAGGGCAGCACCCGTAGGAGCCGTCCCCGGTACCCCTTCCGTCCGGGCGGTGAGGGACCGCGGTAAAGATAGAGCGCGGTGCGAGTGACTTCCACCACGAGGTCGTCTGACGGGATCCCGGAAACTTCCACCCGCAGATGGCACCCGTCGCGGAACATGTCTATCTGAAGACCGTCACCGCCATCGTTCTCGGCGCTCACTGCCCACGGACTGCTCCAAAAGATACCAAACTGCCGCTCGGCCAGCTCGTCGACTCGCCTCGGATCCACCGAAAACAGCATCCCGCACCCCCGCGTGGTAGTGTCTGCGGGGCCCGGCGGCACGATGTATGCTCAGGCGGCGCGCGCTCGCGGTCCGGGACGGCGCTGCCGCCACAGAAGCCAGATGGGGCTCGCGATGAAAATCGATGAGTACGTCCCGAGGAACACTCCAATCAACATGGTGGACGCGAAGTCCTTGATGCTGGACCCGCCAAAGATCAGAATGGCCGCGAGCGCCAGCAACACCGTGCTGGAGGTATTGATGGACCGCACCAGCACCTGGTTCAAGCTCCGGTTCACCAGATCCTCCAGCGGTTCTTTCCTCTGCTGGCGCTGCAGATTCTCGCGGATACGGTCGAAAATGATGATGGTGTCGTTGACGGAATACCCGAAGATGGTGAGCACCGCCATGACAAAGTACTCGGACAGGCTGATGTGAATCAGGGCGATGAGCCCGACGGTAATGAGGACATCATGCATGAGAGCAATGATGGCCGCGATGGCAAAACGAAATTCGAAGCGAATGGCGATGTACAGGATGATGCCCACCGTGGCCAGCAGCACGGCCAGGAGCGCCGTGCGCTCGGTCTGTTGCCCGATGATGGAAGAGACCCGGCTGGTCGACACCTCCTTGAACGGCCCTACGTGGCTCCGCATCGCGGCTAAGAGGGTCGTCCGCTCGGACTCCGAGATAGTCGGCGTGGTGATGAGCGTCTCTTTGTGACCGGAACCGATGAACACCACGGTCGAATTACCGAGCCGCCGTGCGTCGAGCGTGCGGGTGATGGCCTGGCTCGTCACGGCGTGTGTGAAGCGCAGATCCATCTGCGTTCCGCCCGTAAAGTCAATCCCGTAGTTGAGACCCCGAATGGTCAGGGCCAGGATGGCAATCACCACGAGCGTGCCGGAAAACGCGAACCAGAGTTTCCAGCGCCGCGCGAAGTCGAAGTGAAAGTGCATCCCAGGCCTCCTCGTTAGCCCACAAAGATAGTGCGCACGCGCGCCCAGCCAGCGTCGGCCGCGAGCCGGATGAATTCACGGGTGACGAATACCGCGGTCGCGAACGAGATCACGATGCCGACCATAAGCGTGACAGCAAATCCCTTGACCTCGCCCGATCCGAGCACGAAAAGCAGGAGTCCGGCTAGAAAGGTCGTGGCGTTGGAGTCAATGATGGCTCGGATCGCGTGCCGGAATCCCTGCTCCACCGAAGCCCGCGGAGTCTTGCCCGCCTCCATCTCTTCCCGCACGCGCGAAAAGATGATCACGTTTGCGTCCACCGCCATGCCGGCCGACAGGATCATTCCCGCGACGCCCGGTAGGGTAATCGTCGCATGCAGGGCCCATAGCGCGCCCAGCATCAAGAACATATAGACAAAGAGCGCCACGTCCGCGAGAAGCCCCGCGAGCCGGTACCACACCACCATGAAGATGCCGATCAGCAAGAGCGCGAGCGCTGCGGCGAGCTTGCTCGCACGGACTGAGGCCTGGCCCAAGGTGGCCGACACCGTGCGGACGTCCAGCACCTTCAAGTTGACCGGAAGGGCTCCTGACTGCAGCAACAGCGCCATCGTCTCGGCCTGCTTCAATGTGGAAAACCCGCCGGAAAGAATGGCCTGGCCGTTTGTGATCACACTCTGGACCGTGGGCGCCTCCAAAAGCTTCCCGTTCAGATAGATGGGCAGCGGTTTGCCGAAGTATGTCTTAGTGGCCGCGGCAAAGGCCTTGGTGCCCTTAGCGTTGAAGGTGAGCGCAATGACATAGGGACTGCCCGGCTGAGCCTGATCAATCTCGGCCGTAGCCGATGACAGATCGGCACCGGTGAGCAGCACGTGCTTGCTGGTCGGATCTTTGATCTCGAGCGAGGCGGTCTCACCCAGGTAATGCAGGGCCTGTTCCTGGCTCTTGATGCCGGCCAGCTGCACCATGATCCGATTCGAGCCCACCTGGGCGATGACCGGCTCACTCACGCCAAGCTTGTTGGCCCGCTCCTGAATCAGCGTCAACAGGCGCTGCATGGTCTGGGCGTTCACGACCTGTCCGGGAGCCGGATGGGCCTGGTACTCGACCTCCACCCCACCCCGAAAGTCGAGCCCGTACCGGAGGTGGCGCGTGAGGGGATTCACGTGCACAAAATAAAACCCGCCGATCGCGATCGCCATGAAAATGACGACAAACCAGGTGCGGGCCCGTCTTCGCATCGCGTTCCACGCTCCCAGCAAATATCGTCCGATTATAGACCGGCCCAAAAACGACGGTCAAATGACGGTGCATGGACCACTATCCAGGTTTTCGATCGGGAAGCTCCCGGAGCCACGTCAAGACCCGTGCCCGCACCTCGTCGATCCCGACACCGTCTGTGTGCAGCAGAAGGTCGGCAGCGGAGCGGGCAGCTTCGAGCCGCGACCGCTCGGCCGCGTACTGAGGACGACCGCTTGAATGCGGCCGGCGCCCGTGAAGCACGCGATAGTCCGCTGTGAGATAAACCAAAACGGCATCCGCCGGCATGTTCCGACAAAAGAGGTTTGGGATAGCCGAATGCTCCTGGGCCACGGCCCGGGCCTCCACTCCCAGTGAAGATAGCCCTTGGACGAGCGTGGTCTTCCCGGCCGCACAGGGTCCCACCACCACCAGCGGGCGCATCACGTGGGGATGCTGGCCCGAAGCCAGCGGAGCGGCGGACGGTCATCTTCCACGGCCGCGAGGGCCATGACGCTCATGTCGTCCTGGGGCCGGCCCCCATCCAGCGTCACCGCCCGATCCAGGACCGACTGCACCCAGATCCCGAGGTGGACGGCGTCCAGTTCGCGGAGTTCCTCGTCGAGCGTCTCCCACGGCAGCGTCTTGCCCACCCGGCGTCCGGCATGGATGATGCCGTCGGAAAAGGTCGCCAGCACGGTGCCAGAGGTCAGCGGCAGTTCCGTCATGGCCGGACGCGTCCGCCGGTACGTACCGATTGCCTCAGCGTGGCCCTCGAGCCGGAAAACGGCTGCTTCCTGCCGCACCACCACGGGGCACGACGAGTTCCGCGCAATCACCGCCGTGCGCGTGGAGAGATCAATGGACAGGATCGTCAACGTCGAGGTGACGCGACCCTCGCGAGCTGTGTAGAGCATATCCTGCACCGCGCGGGCCACGGCCCCATCCCGGCTTCCGTCCGCCACCAGCCCGATGGCCTTCATGGCCACCATGCGGCTTATACGTCGGGCCGCCGGACCGGATCCCTGCCCGTCCGCCAGCACCAGGGACACGCCTCCCAGGGGACGCTCCACCAACTCAATACTGTCGCCGCTTTCTCCCAGCGCGCCTTTGGGCATCTTGGCCCAGGCCACCTCGATCCGGGTTCCGATCACGAGGCTCCTCCCAACGTGCGCGTGTCGCCCATCCGGCGCGTGACGCGGAGCTGGTCCATGCGTTCGAGCAACGGTACCGCGTACTTACGGCTGACGCCCAGCACCTGCCTCAGTGCGGATGTCTCCAGCGGCCCCTCGCGCGTCAGTGCCTCCCGCACGCGCGACACCGCCTCCTCGAAGGCGGACACACTCACATACAGATGCTCGTCAATGCGCACGACACGGCCGCGGCCCGCTAGCCAGGCCAGGAAATCTCCCGCGTCATCGGGCCCGATACCCGCCTCCGCCACCAGTGCGTCGATGGCCGGGGGGGCAATTCCGGCAGCATCAAGGCGGGCCACGATCGCCTCTTCGGCTCGTATCTGCACCGGTGACGCCTGCGGCCGGAACTCCCGCGTGCGCACGTAGTCCCGCTCCACGACGAGATCCTGCTGGCGGGATAGGAACTGGCCCCAGATGCGTGGGTCCCACCCCCGCGCGACTGCTTTCAGCGCCTCTCGCGGCAGGCCGAGACGCAGGGGATGCAACGCCTGAAACTCGGACACCTGACGCCTCACGGCCGCTTCGATCCGTACCGCCGCGCTTCGGTGGAGGGCAAATCGCCCGTCCAAGACCAGGATATCCGGATCCGCCGCCAGTGCCTCTCGAAGCTGCCCGACAGGCACATCAGCCTCCAGGGCTAGAGCCTCGATGCTCACCGGTGCCCCCGCCTGCTCGAGCCTCCGGCGCGCAAGCTCCACCGGATCCGCCTTGGCCAGCCGGCCCAGCTCGTCCAAGAGTCCCGGTTCCCGCCGGCGATGATGACGATGGACCTCCACCACGGTGGCCCCACCGATGGTGGTCACCGGTGAATAGGATCGCAAGAGCACTCGATCGGTCCGCGACAGCACGAGCGGACGCTCAAGCCGGAGCTCTCCGAACGCCGCCTGCCCCGGCTGAAGGGCCGTTCGGTCGTACCAGTACAGGCGTCCGACCGCCTCGTCAGTGCCCGCATGAACGTGAACCGGCGCGCGGTGCTTTAAGGGCGGCGCGCCGGTAAGCAGGCTCACGTCAAGCTGCGCCACCTCCGCTCCCCGCAGCACTCCCGGATGCGTCACGACTTGTCCCCGGCGGGCCTGCTCGCGATCGACGCCCCCCAGATTCACCGCCACCCGCTGACCGGCGCGCGCTTCCTCCACTCGCTCACCATGCACTTCCAGTCCCCGCACGCGCGCCTCGATACCCTCCGGGACCAATTCCACCGGGTCATCCAGGCGCAGGATGCCGGCCGTGAGCGTTCCGGTGACCACCGTGCCAAACCCTCGAACGGTAAACACCCGGTCGATGGGAAGCCGCGGCGAGCCACTCTCATCGCGGACGGGAACGTGATCCATCAGGCGATCGAGAGCGGCCAGGAGCTCGTCCACGCCTTCTCCGGTGACACCGCTCACCGGCATGATGGGAGCTTCCGCGAGAAAGGTCCCGGTGAGCTCGGTTCGCAGATCCTCCTCCACCAGTTCACGCCACTCCGGTTCCACCAGATCCACTTTGGTGAGCGCCGTGAGGCCCTGCCGAACCCCAAGAAGGGTCAGGATGTTCAGATGTTCGTCCGTCTGCGGCATGACTCCCTCATCGGCGGCCACCACCAGGATGACCGCGTCCATGCCGTGGACCCCGGCCACCATGTTCCGAATGAAGCGCTCGTGGCCCGGCACGTCCACGAAGGCCGCTCTGCGGCCAGACGGCAGGATGAAGGGCGCGAATCCGAGATCAATCGAGATACCGCGCGCCCGTTCCTCCGGCAGGCGGTCGGTGTCGAGTCCGGTAATGGCGCGCACGAGAGTGGTCTTGCCGTGATCGATGTGACCCGCCGTCCCAATCACCACCGGCCGCACAGAAAACCCCGCTTTCAACCCTCTATGAAGGAGGACACGAGTCCCTGGCGCTCCAACGCCCCCCGCAATTCCATCATAGCGGTGTACGTCGGAAGCACGTAGCAAAGCGGCGGAACCGACTCCTCCACCAGCACCTCCAGGGCATCGTCGGCCTTGGGGCCCGCGGTCCGGATGAGCTCGGGACGGATCCCCGCGTATTTGAGTCGCACGGCCATGTCCGCCCCCCGCGTTCCCGCCGCCACCCAGCGAACGGCTCCCATCGCTGGAGCCAGCGTCTCCAGGTCGACGTCCCACAGCCAGGACACATCACGCCCGTCCGCATAGCGGTCATTGATCGCCATCATAATGACCTTGGGCCGCGGATCCTCCGCCACCGCCCGCAGCACCTGGTTGAAACCGGTCGGGTTCTTGACCAGCGCGAGCCGGAGTTCGCGCCCCCGGAAGCTCACGGTTTCCATCCGCCCGAACGCCCCCCGGCTGTTCCGCAGCCCCTCGGCCACGAAGACCGGGTCTACGGCGAGCGCATGACCCACGGCCACGGCCAGGACAGCGTTGTAGATGTTGTACGTGCCCGGAAGACTGATGGTCACCTCCAAGGGTACGCCGGCTACGCGGAGCTCGACCTGTCGCTCCGCGGTACCCGCGCTGCTCACGTCCACCGCCTCCACCGTGGCGTTCGGACGCGCGAATCCACAGCCGGGACAGATGAAGTGTCCCAGGTGGGCGTAGAACCGAAGCGAATAGGTAAGCTCGTCGCCGCACAGGGGGCAGAAGCGCGCGTCGAGGGTCTCGGCGCCGACATCCGCGGCCAGAGCCGATGCGTCGAGGCCAAAGTAAACCACGAGCCCCCGTGCGTTCCGGCCAAGGCTGGCGGCATGGGGATCATCCGCGTTCAAGACCAGGATCGCGCCCTCAGGGAGGGCAGTGGCCCCCCGGCTGACCAGGCTCACCGCGGTCGAAAGCTCTCCATAGCGGTCCAATTGATCGCGAAAGAAATTCGTCACCGCCAGGAGATGGGGCTGTATCTCGTCCACGGCCCGTGGTATCGACGCCTCGTCGGTCTCCAGCACGGCCCAGTCGGCTCCGATGGACAGGCTCATCCGGGCCGCCCGCATGAGGGTGGCGGTGAGGCCCACGATGAGATTGGCCCCACTTCGGTTACGCACCACGCGGAGGCCGGCCGCCGACAGAATATGCTCGACCAGGAGGGAGGAGGTCGTCTTGCCGTTGGTGCCGGTAATAAGAAGCGCTCCGCCTGCCAGGCCGCCTCCGAGCTTTCGCAGCAGGTCCGGATCGACGCGTCGCGCTACCACCCCCGGCAACGAGGATCCACCGTGACCGACAAGACGACTCACGAAGGCCGCCAGGCGTCCGGCCACCAGAGCCGCGACCGCACGGACGCGCTGCCGACCATGGATTCTCCACACGGGCGTGGCGCCGGTCAGTCGGGCCACACCGGCTCGCGTTTCTCTAGGAAAGCGCTCATGCCCTCCCGGGCTTCGGGCTTCTTGACCTGCTCCACCATGATCCCGGAGGCAAAGCGGAGTGCGTCGGCCTCCTGCATTTCTAACTGACGGTAAAAGTTCCGCTTGCCCTCTACGAGCGTGGCCCGCGCATGGCGCGCGACCCTGCGCGCCAGTGCAAGCGCCCCAGCCTCCGCCTGTCCAGCTGGAACCACCTCGTTGATGAGCCCGAGTGACCGCGCCTCCGCGGCCGAAACAAAGTCGCCCGTCAACAGCATGGCGAGCGCCGCTTTACGCCCCACGCTTCGCCCGAGCGCGACGCCGGGCGTCGTACAGAAATAGCCGATCTTGACCCCTGGCGTCGCAAAGCGTGCGTCCGCCCCGGCAACCGCTAGATCGGCACTGGCGACCAGCTGACAGCCGGCGGCAGTAGCAACACCCTCGACTTCACACAGCACGATCGCCGACATGGTGCGGATGCGGGTCATTACGCCCGCACAGGCGTCAAACACTTCCCTGACCTCGTCCTCGCCACCGAATCGGAGCTCGCGCAGGTCGTGACCGGCGCTGAACGCCGGCCCCTCGCTGGCCAGGATCACCACCTTTACCCGGCCTTCAGCCTCGATGGCAGCCAGCATCGCATCCAGCTCTTGCAACAGCGCACGTGAGAGGGCGTTCCGCCGCGCCGGATTGGCGAGGACTACCCGTTCAATGCCAGACTCCGCCTGACGGCGGTCACGCGTCACTAAATTCTTGCCGGGCCCTTGCTGCATAGCCAGCCACCTGCCTTTCGCTTACAGTGCTGTCCTGTCATTCTCGCCCGCGTCGGAATGCCGCGCAAGCGCATCCGGGTGCGGCTTTCGCTGACCTGCCAGGCTTCAGCCCCGCCCGAATCTGCCCGGTAAGCCTCCCGTCGGCCGCGTCTGCCGGACCAGCAGGTGCCTCTGACCATTTCACGGAGCCCTCATCTCTAGCCGAAAGTCCGCGCAGGTCCGGACCCATCGCCGACAGGGATCGTACGGCTCCCGATCCCCGAACGTGTCCTGCCTCCCCGAATCCCGCACGCATGTGTTGAGGCCGCCGCTTGCCGGTCGCAGGTCGGTAGAGAGAAGCGACTACGGTCGCGCCCCCAGCACCCCCGGAACACAAACGCGATTTACGACCCCAAGCGACGTGGAAGAAAGCACCCCACATGTATTCCGTCGCACGCCATCCTTCCTGACCGGCGCTATGACAGCCTCACGGCGAAAAAGTCGGTGCATCTCGGAATATCTGAAAATCGAACCCAACGCCGGGGCCCGCACTTCCGCGACCGCGGTCCCTCGTTTTGGTCAGGGCGGCTTGGGGCTGCTGCCTTGACCGCGGTCTCGCTCCCACCTATACTGAAAATCGTCATCGGGGAGTAGCGCAGCTTGGTAGCGCGCCTGCTTCGGGAGCAGGAGGTCGCAGGTTCGAATCCTGTCTCTCCGACCAGTTTGTTCATGCGGGAGCGCGATGCGCTCCCTTTTTTATGGTCGGAGCGGCTGGGGCATGATAGAACTCAGGGGGCGACGCATGGCGCGACGACGGCATGATCCGCTGGTGCCGGGCGCCCGGGCCGGCCTGGACGGGCTCCGCAAGAATCTAAACCCCACCCGGCCGGACGGGGTTTTGTCCCGCCGCCCGGCTGCCGACATGGCTGGCGAATCGGTCAGACGTCTTCGCGAACTTGCTCGCCGCTACGTGAGCGAACACCCCCCGGAGCCCACCCGCGCGGAAGCTCCGAAAGCCGAGAGCCGCTCCGCGCCAACCCCTCGACCAGGGTCTCGATAAGGCGCCCGACAAGGTGCACGGGATGAACCATAGACGATGGATGGCCACAAGGAGCCCCGTCGCCTCGGTGCGCCGTCATCGGCGTCGTGGTCGCTCCGTCCGTCGACCCCAGCCCCACCACGCGGACCACCTGACAGCACACGCGCGGCCTCCCGGAAGCTTCCCTCCCGCTCCATCACTCCCACCATACCGACGAGTTTCGGATAAGAGCGCGGCAGCCGCGCCACCGTTCGCCATAACCCCGTCCAAGGCCAGGCGTTTTCCCGAAGAGAATCCGGACCCCGGGTGGAGCCACCGCTCGGCGGCGGCAAGGAAATCGGGCTACACCGGGCTACTTCGGGTTCCGTGAAGTCCCCGAACACGTGAGGACCGTGGGCGCGGCCGCCTTTACGGCGGCGACCGGACCTCTCCCGGCGGACCATCATCGGCTGACTATGAGGCAGCGCTCCCACGCCCGCCCGCCACCAGGCCCTAGCAAGGCAGCCTCCCCGATGTGGGCTCTACTGCCAGACCGGTCCAGCCGAGGGAGCCTCCCAATGCCACCCGGATTGGCGCGCTTCCGTTCACACCTTCCAGAGCGCCTCTTCTGTGCTATGCAGGAGACTCGAGGCAATGATGAGCCGCATCACCTCGGAGGTGCCCTCGTAGATCTCCGTGACCTTCCCATCCCGCAGGATGCGCTCGACCCCGTAATCCCGGATGTACCCGTACCCGCCGTGTACCTGAATGGCCGCCAAGGCGTGGCGCACCACCGCCTCGGACGCAAACACTTTCGCCATGGCCGCACGGACACGGATGTCACGGTCGTTCCGCCTCCGGGCCGCCTCATAGGTCATGAGGCGCGCTGCGTAGAGATCCGTGGCCATGTCCGCCAGCTTGAACTGCACCCCCTCGAAGCGGGAAATGGGTTGACCGAATTGCTTGCGCTCCATGGCGTAGCGACGGCTTCGCGCCAAGGCGGCCGCGAGCATGCCGCAAGCCTGTGCCGCAATCCCGATCCGCCCTCCGTCCAAAAGCGTCAGCGCGATCTCGTAGCCCTGTCCCTCTGACCCGAGCCGATCGCCCACCGCCACGAACACATCCTCCAACACCATTTCGGCTGTCTTAGAGGCATGAAGCCCCATCTTCTCCAGGGGCCGGCCGAATGAAACCCCGGGCGTATCCCGGTCCACCATGAACGCTGTGATCCCCTCACGCCCCGCTGTGGCCGGAAGCCGCGCGAAAACCAGATACCGCTCGGCCTCCCCCGCACTCGAAATAAACATCTTACGACCCGTAAGCCGGTATCCTCCCGCGACTGGATACGCCATCGACGATAGATCCGCCGCGTCCGAGCCGGCCTCAGCTTCCGTGAGGGCAAACGCGCCGATCGCGGTGCCATCCGAAAGCTTCGGGATCCAGTTCGCTTTTTGGGCGTCTGTCCCGTAGCGCCAGACCGCCTCGGTGTGCAGTGAATTGTGCACTTCATAGATCACAGCCGTGGCGGGGCATCCGAAGGCGAGCGCTTCCACCACGACGGTCTGCGCCAGATACGAAAGACCCGCCCCCCCGTACTCCACCGGCGCCGTCATGGCCATGAATCCTTGCTCGGCCAGAAGCGTCAGGTTAGCGCGCGGGAACTGCGCGTTCGCGTCATACTCGGCGCTCCGGGGTTGGATCGTAGAATTTACCAAGCGCAAGATAGCGTCCTGCACGAGGCGCGTGTCGGCGTCGAGCTCGCCTCCCATTTACGGCTCCTTTCGACCTGTGAGCCGGGGTGCTTCGCCGCTCAAAATCGCCCCTGCCACGTCCTCGGGATCGCGGCGACCGGCCACGATCTCGCGCAGGATCCGTTCCCAATCGGCATCCCTCATGGCTGCCTGCAGGCGCCTTTCCGCCAGTTCCGTCACCGCCTGCCGGAGAAGATGGCCGGTCCGATGGATCCGTCGACTGCTCAGGGCGCCGGTCTCCTGCAAGAAAGTCTGGTGGCGGTCGAGGCTGTCCAGCAACTCCGGCACACCCTGCCGGGTCTGGGCGACCGTTCGCACGATGGGAGGAGGCCAAGGCGGGGCCGTGGCGGCCAGGTGAAGCATGTTGCGGATCTCGCGCACCGTACGGTCGGCGCCTTCACGATCCGCCTTGTTGACCACGAACACGTCCGCGATTTCCAGAATGCCGGCTTTAATGGCCTGAATGTCGTCGCCTAACCCGGGCGCCATCACCACCACGGTGGTGTGACCGAGCGCCATGATCTCGATCTCACTCTGACCCGCCCCCACCGTTTCCACCAGGATGAGATCGAAGCCGGCAGCGTCCAGCACCTCGAGGGATGCAGAACAGGAGCGGGACAACCCCCCCGTCTGACCACGGCTCGCGAGGCTCCGCATAAAGACGCCCGCGTCCATGACGGAGTCCTGCATCCGGATCCGATCTCCCAGAATGGCTCCCCCGGTGAAGGGGCTCGACGGATCCACGGCGATGATGCCGACCGTGCGGCCGCGCCGGCGTGCTTCCAGGGCGAGGCCATCCACGAGGGTGGATTTTCCCACACCTGGTGCGCCGGTCACCCCGACCACATGCGCGTGTCCGGTGTGGGGAAAGAGCTCGCGCAACAATGCCCGACCGGGTTCCCCGCCGCGTTCCACCACCGTCAAGGCCCGGGCGACGCCGGCACGCTCCCGGCGCAGAACCCGACCGCCCAAATCACTCATGCGGCGGGGAGATGTTCGGTGATGTAGGAAATGATGTCGCGGGTATCCGTGCCCGGTCCGAACACCGCCGCGACACCCGCTTCTAGCATGGCGGGCACATCCTGTTCAGGAATGATGCCGCCTAGCAGGATGAGCACGTTGTCCTGGCCATTTTGCCGGATCAGGTTGACGATGCGGGGCACCAGGGTGGGATGGGCCCCCGAGAGAACGGAAATCGCCACCACCTGCACGTCTTCCTGCAGGGCGGCATCCGCAATCTGTTCAGGCGTTTGGTGAAGGCCCGTATAGATGACTTCCATGCCAGCATCCCGGAGCGCGCGGGCGATCACCTTGGCCCCGCGGTCGTGGCCGTCGAGCCCCGGCTTGGCCACCAGCACCCTGATCATCGCTACCTCCTCATCGGCCTCATCGGGCACACATAGCAACGCCCTTTCGAGCGGCGCCTTCCCCATTCATTGTACACAGCTCGCGGATGCGGTGCCGCTGGCTGCCCTCAGGCGTTCTGGTGGTGACCCTCGGCATTCTCTGGAAACGGATCCGAGTCATCAAGATGCATCTCGTCCCTGAGGAGGCTGACCTCTTGCTTCAACAGCTTGGTCTTGCCGGTCATACGGAACAGGAACCCGAACATGATGAGGAACAGCGCCGTATAGGCAAAGAACAGAAACAACAGGTCGCGACCTTCAGCGGCACTCACACCATCGCCTCCTGCGGCATGTTTGGACGGTCAACCTAGATAGCGTCAAGACGGGTGCGCAGCCGGTCCTTCATTTCATCCACCACCGCTTCCGTCTCCAGAAGCCGCACCCGCACCACCATCCAGGCAATGAAGAGGTACGTAAAAGCTCCCATGGAAACGAACATCGCCACCTGCATCATGCCGGGCAGGGCGATGCCCTTTTCGGTGATGACGAAGGGGTGGATGGTGTTGAGCCAGCGGACGCCCACATAGTTCAGGGGCACGATAAAGAATGCCACGATGTTCAGCACTGCCGCGTAGGACGCGCGCCGTTCGGGGTTGTCGGTCCACTCTCGCAACAGCAGATAGGCGACGAACATCACCCACATAACCACGGTGGCCGTGAGGCGGGGGTCCCACGTCCACCATACCCCCCAGGCCACCTTGCCCCAGAGGATGCCCGACACCAGCACCATGGTGGTCATGACCACGCCCACCTCGGTGGCGGCTGCCGCGATGGCGTCCCAGCGTCGGCGGCGCGTTCGCAGATACGCAATGCTGGCCACAAAGGCGAGCAGGAAGGCAAATCCAGCCGCGGTGGCGGACCCCATGTGGAAGTAGAAAATACGCTCACTGGAGAGCAGTTGCTTCGCATCCGGCGTACCGATAAAGTTGAGCCACAAGGCCACCACGAATAAAGGAGCCATCGGCACGAGCCACCAGTCCCGAGCCCGCATGGGTCTATACCTCCCAGACGTAGTCATACAGCAAAAGCGGCAAAGCGAGAAATACTACGTCGTATGCGATCAACGCGTAAATCCAGGGCCAGGGTCCACCAGCCGTCGACGAGACGTGCAAGACCGCGTTCGTCGCCTGCACTCCGAAAATCACCACCGGACCCGCGAACGGCGCCAGCATCACAGGAATGAGCACCTGCGCCGCCCGAGTCTGGGCCGCCATGGCCCCGAACAGTGTACCGACAGACACAAACCCCAGCGCCCCAAGTGCCAGCACCAGCACGTACAGAGCCAGTGACCCTGGGAGCGGCTGGTTCATGAACGCAAACACAACCGGGCTCAGCACGAGGTCGACCGAGAACATGAACAAAAACGCCATGACCAGTTTCGCCGCAAATATTGCCAGCCGGTCACCCGGCGCTGCCATTAATCCCACCAGCGCGTCGTTCTCCGCTTCGTGCTCGAAGCCTCGTCCTATCGCCAGCATACCCGCAAACAGGAAACTCAACCAGAGAATTCCGGGGAACACGGCGCCGAGGTGGGTGGTATAGGGATTGATGGCGAGGCCAAAGAGGAGGGCCACCATGATGACAAATGCTGCCATCGTCACCCAAATGTCCTTGCCCCGGAATTCGAGCCGGACATCTTTGATGACAATGGCCCAGAATTTACGCCCCATGATGCTCGCGGCGCGCAAATAGACTTCGATACGCCGTGGCCAGCGCGTCAAACTCTCCCGCTGCGGCGCTCTTTACTATTCGCCCCTGCCACAGGATGGCCGTCCGGTCGCCCACCCGCTGCGCCTCCTGCAACTGGTGGGTGATAACGAGGGCCGCACCTCCCCGAGCCGTCGTTTCCCGTACGAGGTGGTCGAGGACTTTCGTCGCCTGCACATCCAAGGAGGTATAGGGCTCGTCCAGCAACAGGAGCTCGGGGTCCGCGATAAACGTACGCGCAATCGCGCAACGCTGTTCCATCCCCCGCGAGTACCGGCGCACGGCCTCGAACCGAAAAGCCGTCAGTCCCACTTGCTCCAGTGCCGCCTCCGCCGCCGCCCGCGGACTGGCCAGGCCATAAAGACGCGCATAGAACTCGAGGTTCTCGAGACCTGACAGCGCCCGATACAGAAACGAGGCATGCCCGAGATACCCGATTCGGACATCCCCCTGAGCCTCGGCTGCCTCCCCGCCGAACCATCTGATACGGCCCCGGGACGGAGCCCAGGTCCGGGCTGCGAGCTTCAAAAGCGTGGTCTTGCCGGCCCCATTGGGCCCGAGGATGACGGCCGTCTCCCCCCGGGCCAGACTCAAATTCACGTCCCGCAGCACCCATCGGCTTCCGAGGCGCTTGGCAACGTGCGCGAACTCCAGGGCTACTGGGGCCGTTTGCGCCACACCTGCTCCAGACGGGCTAAAAGCGCTGCCCGTTCGCTCCGATACTCCTCCTCCGCAATGACGCCTCGTCGCTTTTCCGATTCCAGGCTCGCAAGCCGGCTGAGGAAATTGTCGCGCACGTCGGGAAGCGGCACCCAGTCGGTGAGGGGTCGCCAATTCACGGCCAAGAGCGCACCGGCTAGGACGATTAAACCAAGTCCGAATTCCACGGCGCGACCGGCGAGGGGGAACCCGGAGGGAGGAAGGCTCGTGGTGGGCGCGCTGGAGGAGCTTTCGACCGACGCCGCCACCGACTGGCCCGCCTGTACGTTCGACGTCGTATAGACCCGGAATATCGGGCTGTGGGGAAGACCCGGGATCTTGCGCGACTTACTGACGGTCCAGTTGGGGTTCAAGACCAGGGGCAGCGTTAACGATTGCGGTACCATCACCACCACTGAGCCCGTGGATACTGGCAGAGTCTGCATCAGCAGCGTAGAGGTCCCGTCCCAGGGCACCGAGTACTTCACGGCGATAGTCGAAGGGCTCCCCGAGATGCGGGCCGCGTCGTGAGCCACTGCGAGCACCGACACGTTGATGGGCGACAGATTGCGAAATCCCTGCAGAAGCCCAATGGACGGCTCGAATCCTACGGGCGCCATCTCCACCTGCTCGAAGACCGCCAGCGCGTGCTTTTGTGGCAACAGCACCAACAGTTCCAGGCTGGCCTTCGGGGACGCTGCCCTGACCGCCCCGGGCCACATCACCGCGATCAACAGCAACAGCACGACGGCCACACGCTTCATGACACGCCGCTTCGCTCGGCCCCGCAGTGAGGGCACCGAGACTGGCCAGCACGGTCGAAGCGCATGCCGCATTCGAGACAATAAAGGTCGTGGAGCAGCCGGTCGACATCCTGCGCGAAACCCCCGGGGCTCGACGCCTCCTCCAGTGGCTCTTGGCCCGCGCGCCAATACGGCACCAGCACGAGCGCCGCCGCCACCAGTACCAGCGCCACCACCATCACGAGACCAAGCGGAGTCACGCCTCGTCCCCCCGCTCCCGCAACGGCACCCGTCCCACCGACTCCGGTGCTTCTAGCAAAAGACGCCGGCGCGGTCGGCTGGGCCCGCCCTGGGCAATAAGAGTGCCGAACACCATGATGAACATGCCAATCCAGATCCATGACACCAGCGGGTTTACGAGAAACTGTACCTGAACTACGGTACCGCCGGCCGTGTAGGACCCGAGCACCGTGTAGAGGTCACGGGCCAGATTACCTACGATGGAAACCTGCGCGACAGGTTCCGACGAGCCGGGAAACAAATTAATACCGGGCGTAAACAGCCGGTTGTGGAATCCACCGCCGTTTACGACCAGACGCGCCTCATTAGTCTCATAGGCGGAATGGTTGACGGTGGCGAGGCCCGCGTAGGTAACGCGGTACGGGCCGATGGTCTCGGTCTGGCCCACATGGAACCGGCGTATGACCGATGTGTTGCCGGTGTGCGATCCGATGACTCCCAACACAATGATGAGAAACGCCAGGTGCGCCACGAAGCCTCCGTAGCGTCGCCTATTGGCGCGCACGCCCCGCCAGAGGGCTGTTCCCACGTCTTCCCCGGTCGCACGCGCGCGCACACGCGCCATCTCCGTGAAGGCACGCACCGTGGCGGCAATCGCAAATACAGCCAGGAAGTCGCCGAGCAGCAAGAGCGGTGCCCGGGCCCCCCAGAAGAACGCCGCGACTGCACCCGCCACAGCTACCATCCAGGGCCAGCGGAGCTTTTGGACCAGTTCACGATAGCGGACGGAGCGCCAGGTAGCGACGGGCGCCAGCACCAACAGGCCAATCAGCACCAGGAACAGCGGGGCTGTCATGGTGTTGAAGAAGCCAACCTGCAATACCCTCTGCGTTCCCGTCAACGCCCCGGTCAGAACCGGATAGAACGTGCCGAAGAGCACGACCACCGTAATCACGGTCAGGGCAAATGCCATGAGGTAATAAAGGCCCTCGCGCGACAGCATCCGATCGAGCGTGACCGTGTCCACCACCTGTCGGCGGCGGGCCACAATCACGGCCAAGGTGGCAAACAGGCCAAACCAGAACAGGCCGAAAAAGTACGGACCCACACCGGTGCCAGCAAACGAATGCACGGAGTCCTTGATAACCCCACTGCGGGTGATGTACGTAGCCACCAGGGTCAGGAGGAAACTCGCCATCATCATGATGCTGGTCCACAGACGGTAAAGGCCCCGCCGTTCTTCCGCCTGCATGAGGTGCAGGGCGGCGGTGGCGGCCAGCCAGGGCAGGAGGGACGCGTTCTCCACCGGATCCCACTTCCAGTAGCCGCCCCAGCCGAGCTCCATATACGACCACCATCCTCCAAGGACAATGGCCGCGCTGAGGCACATCCAAGCAAACAGCATCCAGCGCCGGACGACCCCGATCCACTCCCGAGTTTCCGCACTCTGCCATAAGCCTGACATAAAGAAGGCGAAGGGCACCGAAAGGCCAATAAGCCCCGTGTACATCGCGGGCGGGTGGATGGTCATGACCGGATTTTGCAGAAGCGGGTCAAGCCCACTACCGTTTATGGGTGAACCCGGCACGATACCGAACGGACTCACCACGAGCGTCGACATACCTGTGAAAAACACGAGAAGCGTGCCGAGAATCGGGACGGCTAGGCGTGTCAGGTGCCGTTCCTGCCGCCACCCCACCCCGGCCACGTAGGCTGTATACAGACTCAAGATCCAGGTCCAGAACAGCACAGACCCCGCGTCGCCGCCCCACAATGCCGCGAGACGATACGCCAGCGGGAGACCCCGGTTCGTGGTCTCGTACACCGCGCTCACTGAAAAGTCGCCCGTCACCAGCAGATATTCCAGGGCGAACACCGCTACGGTGATCGTGAACGCGACCGCGACAGCCGCTCCTCTTACGCTTTCACGTAAACGCGTGTTGCCGGTTTTATAGGCATAAAAACCGCCCCCGGCCGTATAAAGGGCCGACATGCCCGCCAACATGAGGGCGACCCGGCCCAACCACACAAAGCTCATAGGCCAGCCCCTATGAGGCCTTGCCGTTCGGCACGGCCTGGATGTGATCCGGACATTGAATTAGCAACTGCTTGGCGAGAAACACACCATGCTGACCCATGGTGCCCTCCACGATGGCATTGGCGTTCTTAAACTCTTCCGAGGGCATCGACCCGACGTAGCGTACCGGAAGTCGGGCCTGACCAGACGCGAGCACAAATGTCAGCACTTCAGTGGCGGGGTCGTAGTGCACCGAGCTCGCTAAAAGCTTCCCTTGCACGCGTAAAGTTTTATGGGCAAACGATGTAAACTGACTCCGGTATTGACTCACCGGCACGAAATATTGCGAGAAATTATGAGCCGCCATAATGCCGAGATAAACCAGTGCGGCGAGAATCACCACCGTGCCGACTTGCAGCCGCAGTCTGCGGTTCACACGGATCACCTCGACCTGGAAGAAAATCGCCTAATTATAGCATAGGGCCAGGTTGGCCGGGCCGTCCCAGGTGGTCGTGCCGCGGCTCGATTCGACTCTTGCTTCCTACCGATGGGCCCTGCTATACTGACGAGCGCGCCGAAGTGGTGGAACAGGCAGACACGCGGTGTTCAGGGCGCCGTGAGCGACAGCTCGTGTGGGTTCAAGTCCCACCTTCGGCACCAGTGCTTTGTCGGGATGGCGGAACAGGCAGACGCTTACGTTTGAGGGGCGTATGGGGAAACCCGTGGGGGTTCGAGTCCCCCTCCCGACACCACTTTTGACCTCCCGCGAAGGCTGGGAGGTCTTTTCGCGTTGTGACTCATCCGAGCGGAAGACAGTAAAGACGCTTCCGATTTAGGCGGCGGGCGAGCCTGGCCCCACGTCTCACGCATGCTCCATGCTGCTCACAAAGCGAAACATCACACTGTGTGAGTGTTTTTCTGTGCGCTCCCCGCTTCCGATTTCGGTGGCGTAGGTCTGCAATAGGCATAGGACCTGGACGGGCCGGGGGGCGAAGGGACGCGGCCACGCGCACGCCCGTGGCTGACGGGCTCGACGTTCTTCAGGGGATGCTCGGCGATCCCAGTCATGCCGGGAACGCTCCATGGGGAGTTGCACACGGTGTTCGTCGCGCCGCCTGCCTCAAAAGCCCTGCGCATTGAGAGGCTACCCTGGCGCGATGTGCCCTTTTCTCTGTATCCCGCCATCCTGAATCACCGTCAGGCGGTCTGAGTGATACGGAGCTTAACCCAACTGAAGCGGAGCGACGACCTCCTGGAGCTGGTAGCCC
>JAKATP010000182.1 GCA_021818685.1 Bacillota bacterium
GATACATGAGCCCCACCATCAAGATCCAGTCGCCCGTGAGGGAAATGAGACTCGCGCCCACCACCCGCCGGAAGTCCCGCCCCTCCCGGATGAGCGTCCACGCTGCCCGCATGGAGAGACCTCCCTCGCGTTCGGCGCCCCCGGTCGGTCGATGAGACGAACGGGACCGGCCCGATCGCTGGTCGAAGGACCCAACACGGTCTTACTCGCGCGCTGATGCCGACACTCTAACCGGGCGCCCGGGGACCCGGCATTGACCCACAGGCCAATCTCTTAGGGCCGATCCGCCGCTGATGCCTCCTTGGCCGATTCAGGCCACCCCGCCGACGCGGATGTCACCGCTCGCCGTGCGCACGTCAAGCTCCACGAGTCCACCCTCATGGTCCCCGTCCGGTGCCTCGTGGATGGGGATCTGAGAGAGGACGCGTCCGCTCCGGCTGTCGAGATCGACCCGGACCCGGCTCCCCCTCGCCACGCCGATGGACACGTCCCCGGAGGCGGACGACGCGCTGAGCCGCCCTTCGGCGATCCGTCGTACCTCGACGTCGCCTGACTGGGCCCGTAAACGCACCACGCCCGCTGCCTGGTGCACGGTGATGTCGCCGGACGCCGTACGCGCGTCGAGCCCGTCCCTGGCTTCTCCCACCGTAATGTCAGCCGACGCCCCCTGCAGGCGGGCCGCCCCTTGCACGAGCTTCACGCGCTGGTCGCCGGACGCACTCTCGAGCTCGAGGGCGCCGCCAACCTCGTCGACGTGACACGCGCCACTGGCCGTGTGGGCGCGAAGTGAGCCCGTCACCCGGCGGATGTTGATGTCACCGCTGGCCGTCGTGATGACGGCGTCACCGCCCGCGTCCTGGATCCAGATGTCTCCGGAGGCCGTGTCAATGCCCACCGGTCCGACCAACCCCTCCGTGTGCACATCGCCCGAGGCCGTGGCGGCCCGGAGAGCGACACCCTCGGGGGCGCGCACGCGGACCGCCACCTCGGCATGCATGCCGTCCCATCCCCGCGTCCGCGGCACCTCAATGAGGACCCGGAAGCCGCCCGCGTCGCCCGGCTTCAGCTCGACCCGCGCCGCCTGCGCTCGCTCCTCGGCCTCGGGGTGCAGGGCCTCGACGGTCACGTCGGTCGTCGAGCGTGCCTCCCCCGTCACCTCCACGACCCCACACGCATTGTGAATTTCGAGGGCCACCGGACCCGGTGTTTCAAAACTGGCCATGTGCGCATCCTCCCCTTCTCCGCCTCGACTCTCCGACTCCTCGACTCCTCATCGCCCTCGCCGCCGGGGTCCACGAGCCTACGGCCGTCCCCTGGCCTGGCCTTCTCCCGGACTCACGCACGGCCATAGCCCCGCAGGCGGCGTCCCCGAGCCCTTCCCTGACGATGGGTAGCGCTCAAGAGGGCCCCCACCACGTACGCATTGACCGACAGGCCCTCGGCCACCGCCGCCTCGTCCACGGCCTCTTTTAAGGCCGCCCCCAGACGCACCGTGATGCGGGCCGAGTTGTCGTCGCCGTCCGGCGGCGGGAGCGCCACCTCGTCCACATACACCGCCTCCAGCTCATCACCCGAAAGGCGCATCTCCACGCGGCCGCCGGGCAGAACCCGCGACACTTCCTCCGCCACCTCCGCCACAAATGCGGTGAGACGGGCCGGCACCAAGCCGTCCAGAATTCGGACCGCACGCTCGCGAGCCGCTGGCTCCTCGATGCGCGCCACCGCCAGAAGGTCCTCGCGGAGATTCTCCGCCGTATGCTTCAGTGTCATGACATCATGATGCTGTCATTATGGTGCCTTGTCAATGTCTTCACCGTGTTTTCTCTGACAGGCGGCCCGAGCCGCATGGCGAGAGACCGCCCGCAGGCGTGTGGCAGGTTGATCCCGCGGCTCGATGGTGTACCTGCAAATAAATCGCATGTGGCAATTTCGTGGTCGGGGAATCTATGCCGCGGGGACATCGATGCGTGCATCCTGCATGGCCATGAAGCCAACCGGGATGAGGCCCTCCGGCACCCTCCGGGCCGCTGCCGTCTCCGGGGTGATGGTATAGAAGAAGAGTGGCCGGAAGAGGAGGCCGACCTGTCGGTGGTCCCCGAGGTGGCGCGGGCACGGGGCATTCCTCTGCGCCTCACGAACCTCCTGGTCCTGGTGGTGGTGGCGGCTGTCGAACAGGCGGCCCTCATGGTGGGCGCTCTCCCCAGCCCGCCCTCATCGTGGGTCCGGTCGCCATCGCGGTACGCCTCTCGGCACGGCCGGGGTCCGGCTCGGCCTGGCGGCCCTTGTGGGGATGGCGGCGACGAGTCTCGGGATCCTCCTCGCCTACGACACCTTTTACTGGCCGCCGGTCGGGCGGGGGTGGCCGGACAGCTTCTTCATCACCCTCATCCTCTTGGGCTACCGGGCCGTCACGCTGACGGCGCGGGGCGATCGCCGTGCGCACCCGGGCACCGGGGGTCCCGTATCGTAAGTACCCGCTTCGGAGCCCTATTCCCTCCCGGCCTCGTATCCGCTGCGTTCATGTTGCACGCCCGGATCGCCGGGACGGCGATGGCGATCATGTCAGGTCTGGTGGGCGCGTTTGTGAACCTGCGCGGCGGCACCTTCGCGGCTCACGCCACCCCGCGCGCAGCGTTCATCGGGGCCGCCGCGGTGTTCCGGCTGGGTGTATGCTCGATGTTGGGCATGGCCCTCCTGCTGGGAACGTTCGAGTGGCGCGACCGCACCGGAATCGGCAGTCCGGGTGTGCTCACGGCACTCCTCCTGGCCGCAATTCTGGGAATCGGCGACCTCGTGCTCACGGTCGGCAAGGCATACGGCCCCGCCGTGTTTGCCCTCCTGGTCGGACAGCTCGTGGGCATCAGCGCCGCGCAGACCATCCGGAGCGGGATCCTGGCCGTGGTGCTCGCCCTCGTCCTCACGGTGCCGGTGGTGGGGGCTCTCCGATCCTTCGCGCTGCTGGTGGGACCGGCGGTGACGCGCCGGCTTTCAGACCGCCCGCTGCGGACGGCGCGGTGGGCCATGCGGATCGGGGTGGTGACCGTGTGGCTTTCCATCTGGGTCGCGTATGATACGGGGCTTCCGAATGGCTTCGTGGTCACGACCGTGGCCGCTGTCTTCTATCTGGCCGCCCTCGTGTACGACCGCTGGCTCCGGACGGATGTGCGCGCCCGCCCCACCACGGCTTGACTCCGGACCTGCCGCCTCTTACGGCCGGGAAGGTGTGTCGCCGAGGAAAATTAGGAGATAAATAGGTAAGCATCCGGCGTCTCTCACGCATACTGAAGACGGCGGCCCTGGCAGCGCTTATTCGTCGGTGGCCGGCCATATCTCGTGTGAGGGGAGACGGAAGCCATGGCGGCTGTCAACGTGCATCGGCTCGCCGAGGCGCGGTGGAGCTCTAAGACCACCTGGATGTTCATTTCTTTCGTCCTGGGTCTGGCTCTGGAATCGTACGTGTTTTCTCTGGCTTCGATCGCCATCTACTGGGAGACGATGCCGAAGGCGCTGGGCGAGCTGCTGCTGGCCTGGGCGCCCATCTGGCTCATCGTGGGGATCATCATCTCCGGTCCTTTTTCTGATAAATACGGACGGAAGGTCACCCTCTTTTCCACCCTCGGACTCTACGCCGTCGGCGGCATCGTCCTCTTCTTTGCCAACTCCTATCTGGTGATTCTCATCGCGCTGGCGCTCATGCTGATGGCCGGGGGCGGCGAGATGAACTCCATCATGGTGGCGTCTCACGAACTGATGCCGAGCAAGCATCGCGGCAAGGCGACCATGATGATCATCAACGGCATCAACTTGGGCGGCCTGGCCTTGGCCATCATCGCCCTGACCAACGCCGCCGTATCCGGCAGCGCCGCCATTACTATGCAACGCGACGTGGTCGCGGTGGCGGTCCTCGTCGTGGTCGCCATACTGTTTCTGAGCCGGATGAGCATGCCGGAGTCGTTTTTGTGGCTGCAGCGCAAAGGCCGCCAGGCGGAGCTCGAAAGGGCCGTGCACGCGTACTACGGAGACGTGAAAGAGGCCCACGAGGTGGTGAGCGCGGCCGAAACCACGCCCACCGCCGTGAAGACGCCGTCCAACCGGTATCAATGGTTCACGATGATTGTCATGATCGTGGTGGCGGCGGCTAACACCATCGGCTTCGGCCTGATGGCGTACGCCCTGGCCTTCGCCTTCTTCCCATCCCTGCAGCCGACCATCCTGGCGATCTTTGAAGGGGCCGGATTTGTGGTCGGGTTTCTCGGGCTTTATGCGGACCGGGTATCACGGCGGCATGCGCTCTTCTGGACCTTCCTGGGGACCTTCGTCCTGACCGTCATCGTCGGGCTCACCTCCAGTGCATGGAAGCACGACATGACGCTCTTCTGGGTCCTCTTGGTGATTCTGGCGGGGGTGAACTCCCTGTGTTACCTCACCGAAGACACGGTCAAGCCCGAGGTATGGCCGACGCTGCACCGCGGCACCCTGACCGCCATCGCCCGCTTCGTATCGATCGGGCTCTACATCCCGACCATCTATATCACCGCCAAGATGTCGATCCCTCACTACATCTTGTTCAACTCGGCCGTGTGGTTCGTGGGTACGCTGGCGGCGCTGGCCTGGCTCATCTGGGGCCGTGAGACCGGCGGCGGAGTCACGATCGAAGTGGCGTCGGGCGAAGCCTGACCCCACTACCTGTCAAGGAAACGGGCGGGGCTCCCGCCCGTTTTTTCTGGTCTTGGACGTGAGTGACAAGCCCTTTGCTCCTGACGGATGGGGCCGGCCGCGCCTGCCGCTGTGATAATTTTAGGTGGTGCGGGGTCCGTCGCTGCCCGAGACGCTCGAGAGGGACGCACGTTTTCATGAACAAGTGACGACTTCACGGCCTGAGTGCCGGGGATGCCCAC
>JAKATP010000183.1 GCA_021818685.1 Bacillota bacterium
GAAGTCTCCGCAACGGGGACACCACCAGGACTCCTCTTCTGATTTTAAAGTCGGCCAGAGGCTCCATCTGCAGGAGGGGCATCAACCCATTCACGTCGCACACCTTTGTTTCAGGGGTGAAGGAAGCACCGTTGACCTTGAGAAAATGGGAGAAACGGAGTTCGTGCCTGATGCCCGCACCTTCCTCTGGTTCAGACGCTGGCCGACGGCCCCATTCCCGCGCATGGCATGGAATGTCCGGGGGCTTCATGTCGGTCTCCTTGTTGGCACCGCGCGGAGAGTGCCGGGCGGGGATGCGAAGCCCCGAGACGGTGACGCACCGTGGCCCTTCACGGTTCGCCAATTGCGCCCGCTAGATGTGGCCCCTGCGATCGTCAAAGACGAGGGCTGCGACCTGGTATTAGCTCAAATCTTGCAGGAGGCATGAGAAGCCGCCCGGGCCGTGGCCAGGCGGACGGCGACGGCGTCGTCGAGGGCGTGCAAGGTCCGCCAGGTGGTGGGCACCGAAGCCCCGGACCCCAAGACGTCCGGTTGCCGGATAAACAGCTCCCGGTCGCTTAAGGACGTGGCCCCACCGTCCATCACGGCCGCCAGGTTGACCAGCACGAGCCCGCGATCGTGACCGCGCTGGCGTTGCTTCGTCCCGTCCCCGGCCGCCGATAGCCCTGCCGTCATGCCCAGCGCATCGGCGAGATCTGGCAACACGCGAGCGCCGGCATGGCTAACAATCGGGTCGTCGCCGGGTCGGATCGGAAGACGGGGAAACGAGGTGGTCCGATTCACGGGCGCAGTGCCCTCAATGGCGGCCAAATGGCCTCTCAGCAAGCCCCTTATCCCGTACCCGGAGGGCGCTGTGCGTGGGGTAGGTCGGTTTCCCGGGCTCGGTATTGCAAGCGGCGGGTGAATACCGGCCACGCATCGCACGGCGCTCAAGCGGTCATCGTACCCCGCGATGGCACTCAAGCGTTCCAGCGTCTCCGCCACGTCCACCCCCCCGACACACCAAAGCCCCTCGCGGTGCCGCGAGGGGCTCGCCGTCTCCGCCTCTACTTGCCGTGTGGCAGCCGCTGCAGCATGTCGGTCGGTACCCACTTGCTGAAGTCGAGAATATGCGCCCATACCGCTTCATACCCGGTAAAGGCCCACACCAAGGCCGAGATGCCGAGAATAACGGCCGCGGTCAGCGCCAACCACCGCATCTGCCGCCATCGCAGCGCGGGCAGCGTCAGGATGCCGCCGATGCCCGCAGTCAGATAGCCGATGCCGGCCACGATGGGGCTTTGGGTCAGGTGCAGATCTATCAGGCGCACGCCCACCACGATCGCCAGGATGCCTCCTGCCACGCCCAGCATGGCCGGGATCAGGGGTTCCCACTCAAACGTCAGGGTGACCGCCGCCGCCAGGAATACCGCGCTCAAGAACAGCGCCGGCTCGCCAAAGGCGACGTTGAATCCGCCGGGCAACGGCCAGGTGACCACCATCACGAACGCCAGCAGGAACAGCACCAATCCTACCGCGAAGAAGCCGGCCGCCCAACTGCGCCGTTCACCGGCCGGCGGGTCCCGGTAGAGGTAGTGCGCCAGCAACGCCAGTCCAGTCGCGAGAGTGACCAACATGACGCCCAGGAAGTCTGTAAACATGATGTCTCGCCCCTCTCACCTCCACTCTCACCCATAGGCGGGTGCACCCCCATGCCTACCCGGGCCTGATTCAGCGCACCTTCCGGATCACCCTCGATGGCGGACCGGCCCCTCGACGGACGATTTCCGGCTTGGGCCGCCGGTCCGGATGGTCCATGGGCAACACCGCCAGAAAACCAGCCATACGGACGGCGGAATCGGGTGGGCGCTGCGCTCGACCTGGATGACGACTGTGCGGACCGCGCCGACCGTCTGGTCGGGTGCCCGGGTGAGGTCGTCCCACTGGTGGCGGGGTCGAGTCAGCTCAGGAAGGGAAGGAAAGGACCTGCGAGAGCCTCCGGCCTCACGATGGATGGGAAGAGGAGCCCATGCGGACGCGGGTTACCAAATTCGGGCGTAAAGCCCCGGCGTTTACGCCTGGGGATATAAGCCCGTGGCCCGTTAGGGCCAAAGATTTTTAAGGGTTTCGGATTAGACCGCGTTAGGATGTATAATGATCCCATGGGCTACAAATCCAATCACAATGTCGTGTATTCGTGCAAATATCATGTGGTCTGGTGCCCGACGTATCGGCGGCGCGTATTAGTGCGTGGAGTGGATGAACGCTTGAAGGACATCATTCACCAGGTCGCCCAAGAACACGACGCCGAGGTGATTGAGATGGAAGTGATGCCGGATCATGTGCATTTGCTCGTCGAAGTCGATCCCCAATACGGCATCCACAAATTGGCGAAACAGCTCAAAGGCCGTTCTTCGCGGCTCTTGCGACAAGAGTTTCCGTGGCTCACGAGTCGCCTGCCCAGTTTGTGGACAAATTCCTATTTTGTTTCAACGGTGGGAGGTGCCCCGCTTGCCGTCATCACACAGTACATTGAAAACCAAAAGTCGGTCTGAACGTAGGCGGGCCACCACACCGTCCTTTGTCTGCGAAGTGCCCTTGCGGGTCAATCCGACGCAAGAAGACATCTTGCAGACTCGCTTTGAGGCCGCGCGACAGCTCTACAATGCCTTGCTCGGAGAGGCTATCAGGCGGCTCCATCTCCTACAACAGTCGCGAGCTTATCGTGAAGCGCATCAAATTCCTCGCGGTCAGGGCCACAAACGGGCGGCCGCGTTTGCGGCGGCCCGACAGGTCATCGGCTTCACCGAATATGCCTTGTCGCAATACGCGACGACGATCCATGCGTCGTGGATTGGCGATCATGTCGATGCGGTGATCGGGCAAACCTTGACCCGTCGCGCCTTTGACGCGGCGAACAAAATCGCCCTGGGGCGCGCCAAAAAAGTCCGGTTTAAGGGGAAGCGGGGGCTCCATCAGATCGGCAGCCTCGAAGGGAAATCTAATGCCGCCGGCCTCCGGTGGCGTAACGGGGCGTTGCACTGGGGCGGCTTGGTTCTTCCAATGGGTCAGCACGCCGATCGCGATCCGGTCATCGCCTATGGGCTGGCCCAACGCATCAAATACGGGCGATTGGTACGACGGACCATTAAAGGGCGCGTCCGTTGGTTTGCCCAACTGGTCTGTGAAGGCGTCCCGATGCAGAAACTCGATCCGAAGACCGGTCAGTTTAAACACCCCTTCGGGGGCGAGACGTTGGGGTTGGACATTGGCCCCTCGACTATCGCTGTGGTGGGAGAAACCCACGCGGATCTCCAGCAGTTTGCCGAAGAGGTCGTGCGCGATCATCAAACGATCCGCCGCTTGCAACGGCATTTGGATCGCCAACGCCGGGCGAACAATCCCGCCTGCTATGATGATCAGGGTCGGGCCATCAAAGGCCAACCTCCGACCCACACCAGTCGGCGACAGCAGAAGACCGAAGCGCGCATTCGAGACCTGCATCGGAAGGAAGCCGCGCATCGCAAGACCGTGCATGGTCGGTTGGCGAATCAGTTCATGGCCCTCGGGATTGTGATCAAGACGGAGAAGCTGTCCTACAAAGTCTTTCAAAAGAGGTTTGGTCGGTCCATCAGCGTCCGTGCGCCGAAGTTGTTTTTGTCGATCTTGACCCGCAAGGCTGAAAGCGCTGGTGGGCAAGTCGTTGAATTCAACACCCGGACCACCGCGTTATCACAAATCTGCTTGTGCGGGCAGAAACACAAGAAGCGCCTCTCGGACCGCATCCATGCCTGTGACTGCGGTGTGACGATGCAACGGGATCTCTTTAGTGCCTACCTGGCCCGCTTTGTGGAAGATGATGCCCTCCAAGTCGCCAAGGCTGCCGAGCCTTGGCCAGGTGCGGAACCGCTCCTGCGGACGGCTTGGCAACAGGCAATCCAAAACCAACCTGAGAGTGGACGGCAGCCGCCGTCCTCCTTTGGCCGCTATCCCAGCGGCCCGAGTCAGAGCGGGTCGTCCGAGAAAGAAAATCTGCCGGAGCCTAAGGCAGCGGATGCTGTAACTTCCGCGCAAGCGGGAGTGAGAGCCGCTGAGAGGGTGAAGGTATAGGTTTTTAGAACCCCCCGGATTTATCCGTGGGGAGGTTCAGCGTGGCGGGAGGTCCAACTCCGCGTTGGGCCCCAGGTGCGTCGGATCGGTATCCTGCGCAGCTCGTCTCTGTACGGGACGGCGTGCCGCGTTCCGGATGCGTCCTCCCAGGGCGACGCCTCGCACAGGACGCACGCTCGGAACCCCTCGCCGTCATGGACGGACACGTCCGCACGGGTGTTGGGGCCACGCGCCCATGCGTCCGTAATCGCGTGCGTCAGCCGCCGGAAGCCCTCGGGGTTCCCGACCAGGCCAGGCGCGCGCGGTGACCAGGGTGGCGGCCAGCGTGTCCGCGCCGGCCGCTGCCGTCAATATCGATGACATCAAACCCCGGGTCCAACCCGGTCGCCCACACTCGTTGCCGGGCGGCCGCGCGGGCCGTGGCCACGTGGGCGAGCGGCTCCGCCGTGAGGGCCTCCAGGGTCCGCCACACGGTCGGGCCGTGGCCCCGGCACCGAACAGGGCCGGTTGGTGGCGGAGCACGGCGATGTCGCTGAGCGTGGTGGCGCCGTCCGCGATCGCCAGGGCCAGCTGCAGCAGCACCTGGCCCCGATCATGGGCCCATTGCCGCTGGTTGAGCCCGGACAGCGCCACCGACAAATGTCGCGTCACCCCGGTCTGGTCGGCCCAATCGCCCAACACCCGGGCCCCTACATGGGCCACGATGGGATCGTCACCAGAGCGGATCTAGTGGGGGTTAGTGCAGGCCATGGGCAAATCCGATGAGGACGAGCACCACCATCGCCGTGCTCCGCCACCA
>JAKATP010000184.1 GCA_021818685.1 Bacillota bacterium
GATCTCCAGATCTGGCGGTACTCGGCTCCGTAGCGTTCCTGGGCTCTTGCGAGCAGATCCATATCTCCTCTCCTCTCACACGTGGGCGCGCCGGGTTACCACCGGTTTGTCCGCGATGAGTGCGGGTCCGCGCTCGCGCTCCAGACGGACGCCGCCACCCCAGAGACGGGCGGTGGCGTCGAGCGTAAGCTTGGCCCATGGCTCGTCTGGCGGGGCGGGATCGTCCCATCGCAGCACCAGCGTGTAATCGGGCTCGACCGCCTCCACGGCTACATGTGGCGGCTCTTCCACCATGGCATCGACCAATTCATCGCGGACCGCCCTCCAGTCGCCGCCATCGCGGGTCGCACGCCAGTGGCGCCCGGCGTCGACCCAGTGGTACCGGTATAGTTGAAGGGCGTCTACCGACTCCTCGGTGAGCCAGCGCCCGAGGAATTCACCATCGGTCAAAGTTGGGGCGCTCGCCACGACGGCCGGCGCGCCCTCCTGTTCCTCCATAAACCGGAACAACCGGTAGCCGAGGTCGTAGGGGTTGACCATGGCCGGGGACTCCCACCCGATAAGGGCGCGGGAACGGGCCGACACGATCCGCTCCTGGCCGCTGAGCGGCATGGCGTCCAATAGGTGGTGGTGCGCCCAGCTCGCATAGCCTTCGTGCACGATTTTCGTGAGTCGCGTCGCGCGCCGGGCGAGCCCGGCCAGTCGGACGACCTCGCACAGGTCTCGCTCCCAGGGCTCCAGTAGAGGGGCGTGGGCGGCGATGAAGCCCAAGACATCGGCCGTGGGGAGCGCCCATCGGGAAGGCCGCTCGCGTGCGGGGCCCGGGGTCTTGGGGATAAACAGGTCGCGAAAGTCCGGCGACGCGTCATCACGGGCCGCATCGGCAGGCGGCTCACCGACCTGTGCTTGGAGGCTCAACGCCGCGTCCATCACCCCCTCCACGGCCTCCGCGCCGTGCTCGTCGGCATATGTCGACGCCCGTTCGGCCGCACTCCAGAACGTGCGCGGCATGTCCCGGAGGCTCTCCTGAAACAACGGGTGACGGCGAAAGAGGTCCACATGTCCGGCCACATGGCACACCACAAGCTTCTGGTCCGCGAGGGGACTGGCCTCATCGATATAAGCCAGACAGGGGTCACCGGGCACCACCAGCTCGACGAGGCGGGAAACGCCGGTCATGTTCTGGCGCCGAATGCGCCAGTAGTCGCGCCCGAAAGTCCAGTGCGCGGGGGCATGGGGCCAGCCATAGCTGGCCATGGCCCAGAGGGTTTCACCCGGCACGAGCGCGAAATCGGTCTCGGCCGGATCCATGCCGGACGCTCGGGCGAGCGTCCACACCTCTTCAATCCAGTCTTGCGCGAGCTGACTCTCCACGTTCCTCGGCCCCCTCTCCCAGCAGTGTGTGGAGGGTCTCATAAACGTCGTCTCGACTGGCCATGGAGGCTACCCGTACCGGTGGGGATGGAAGGGCCCTCAGGGCTGTGGAAAGGCGCGAGGCGCGCATCCCGAGCCCCCCGGCTTCGGGCGGACGCAGCTCGGCCAGCCCCCATAGCTGAAAATTTGCGCTGGCCGACTCCAAAGCCCGGAAAGCCGCATCGGGACTGGCATCGTCGCCGTCCGTAAAGTGCAGCACGTAGCGGTTGTACGCAGAGGCCGGAAACTCATGCTCCCAGGACTCTAAGAGGGCCTCATACGCGGCGGCGGCCACGGTGCCCCCGCCCGAGCGGTGGGCGAAGAATGTCGGCTCGTCCACCCGCCATGCCTGCGTATGGTGCACCCAGAAGTCGAGGGCCACCTCCCGGTACTGACGGCGGAGCCAACTCACCACCCACCACGAGAGCGAATGGGTGAGATACACCTTCTCCCGGTCCATGGAGCCGGAAATATCGCGGATGAGTCCCACGACCGCCTGGGTGATGGGCCGTTCGCGGGTCCGCCACGAGCGATATTTCAGATCCAGGGAGGATAGGGGCACGGGTCCAGACGGGGACATCACCTGCCGCCGCAGATGCGCGCGCATGGTCGCGGTGCGGTCCAGGCGCTGGGCCGGTCCGCGGTCCCGCCGCGATGTCCAGCGCGGCGCATCCTCTTCCATCCGCCCGGTCGCGGTGGGAGTCAAGCGCGGCAGTTTGAGATCGTCAAACACCAGATCCTGCAGGGTATCCATGTCGATCAAGATCTCGATGGTGGACCCGTCCGCGTCTCCCGCAAGGTCGCCGGCGTCCGTCTTGGGGACCTGGGCGACGACGTCGCCAGGCTTCCCCGGGCCCGTCCCGACCCCCGGGCCGGGGTGGGCTCGGACGTCTCGCCGCCGGCGGAACTGCGGCAGCTGCAGCATCTTGACCCCGACGACCACCTGACGGCCGCCTGGCGCCGTCAGCACGGGCGTCTGCCCCACGACTGAGGGCAACTGCTCTCGGATGGCCTCGGCGAGCTTCTCCTCGTGCCGGGCCCGGTCTCGTTCGATGGGTTGACCGGGCAGCGGCGGCTGATACGGAACCAGTCTTGGCATCTGGTCACCTCCCCCGCATGCCAGGAGTCACCGGCCAAAGACCTGATGAGGACGATGTGTTTACGACGGTGTTCGAACTGAACGCAGGAATGACGGACCACCATGGCGCAGACGACCGAGCCCTACCTCCACCGACGCCCACAACGATAGCGAGCATACGCGGCGCGTATCACCGGTGTGCATCAAGCCGGGACCCTCAGGACGGTTCGGGGACCCCTCCGGCTTCACTCCATTGTAGTCTCCGATGCCCGGCGAGTCGCGTATCCGGAACCCCGGTGCTCGTCGTCCTCGACATCCGTGCGGGGCCGGATGTCTCCTGACGGCCATTTCTAGCCATGTTCCCGTGCGCACGGCTCCACGCTCCCGTTTCCTCTCGCGCTGGCTGCCTGTGACGCCCCCTGGTAGGGATCCGTGCCCCGCCGACCTTGGCCACGACGCAAAGAGCCGTAGGGAATCGTCTGCTGCCGGGCCGCCCGCAGGAGCGGGTTCGCACCTGTCCAGGACGCGGGAGCCGGGCGCCTTGGACGGTATCGCCTTGACCCCATACCGGCCAAATACGCACGCGACGCCTGTCATCGTCGGTCAACGACCGCCGCCGTACGCACGTGTTGCTACCCGCGTCTCGCGCAGGAGCTACAAAAGTGACGGGCGGCCACGCTGGCTGGTCGGCCCTGGGGCAAGGGTCAGTCGAGTGTCCGCGATACGACTGGAGGTCGGACTTCGGTCTTACGCCATCGCCCCATGAGGCCGTCTTCGGCATCTTGATGGACGCTTACGGTTTGGTCATCATCGCTGTTTTGGGATCCTCTTATCCGAACAGACCATGGGCGTCATGGGAAACCTGGCGATCACGCGTTCGGTGTGCAGGGTCTGGTCGGACCTAGTTTCGACGAACGGAGAGCGGGCGGCTGACCGACGCCTTAGGCCGCCCCATGACGATGGCGGGGTGGTGGATCCCCTGCGATGCGGTCCCCAGGCCGTCGTTCGTTCCGTCGGTCAGGCGTTGTCGCTGGATTCCTCATGGGTGCCGTCCGGCTGGCCGGTGCCTATGGAGGTGTCGCGGTCGAAGGCCGTTTCGTCGATGGGGCTCGACTTGATGCCGAACCCATGGGAGAGCCGCCCTCTTTACCGCGATCTATGTGAGGGGTATCCGGGCGGGCTTCCTAGCTTGCGGGCGCAAGTACCCGAGCGTCCGCTCATGGGGATCCTCTAGCAGTACGTGACCCATCTCAGCTGGATGGTGGGCGGGGCGACGTGATGCTCGCCGACCCGAGTGGCATCCCCACGAGGACAATGGCGGCTACGGCTACCCACCACCACATGTGAAATTCATAGAAGGCGAGCGCCCCTCCTCCAAGGACGTAGCTTACTCGATAGGCCCAGGCAATCCGCTTCCAGACGAGTACGCCTACGGCCACATAGAGAATGGACCCCACCCCGAGAATCCAGGGGCGCAGGGCATCGTACAACGCTGGCCCGATCACCTCATCGTCTCCTTTAGCTCCGAGAATAACAGCTTCAATCCGCCATCGTCGCCTGCCCTGGGTACCGTCCCGGGAAGCTGATGGAACGCGCCGGGTTCACCGTGGCTCACCACCCCCTTCCTCGCGTGAGCGTAGGACGCCATCGGCCGTACCCACTTTCCAACCCGGGGTCACCTCGCATCATGAGGGGGCCCCTGAACCGGCACGGGCCACCGACCATCGGCCTGCCCGCGGGGAGCCCTCGTCTTGCGAAAGAGGGCTCCTAAGACGTGACCGCAGCATCCGGGAGGGGCATCATGGCGGTGAATGCAGGATACGGCGGGGGACGGTCTGTGGGCGGGCTCTCGGTGCGTCGGTCGCTTCGTATCCGGACTCTCCATGGTCCTGTCGAAGAACGAAACGAAGAGGAGGCCATGGTCGTGAAACGGCGGCCGAGGGAGCGATCGGGCTACGCAGACCACGAGACGACGATACGGGTCGACTACACGGTGCCGTCCGACATTATATGGTATGGAGGTCACGACCCCCCCAAACCGTTTACCGCGGACCAGCTCCTTCGTGCCGACCGGCTTGAGGTCACGATTTCACCAGAGGCGGGTACGACCGTCTGGCGGTTGTATCAAGGTCCGCGCACGATTGCGGTCCGGCGCGCCGACTCTGTGTTCGAGCCGTCACCCCCGTCACCCACCCATCGAAACTGGTGGGATTATGGTCATGGTACAGACCCGGACGATGAGGCTATTCAACCAGAAATCGATGAGCTAATCCGGCGGAGGCGCCGGCAGTTTTGGACCTGGTTCATTATCGGATTCATTGTCATGTTCTTTGTATCGTTGTTCAGCTCGTGAGGCGTCAGAACCGTC
>JAKATP010000029.1 GCA_021818685.1 Bacillota bacterium
CTCGTCCACACACAGCACCACCGCCCGTTCCGGGGGATCCAGGTACAAACCCACGACGTCCCGGACCTTGTCCACGAAGAAGGGGTCCGTCGAGAGCTTGAAGGACGCCGTCCGGTGCGGTTGCAGCCCAAAGGCCCGCCAGATCCGACTCACGGCCGTCTGGGACAGCCCCACGGTACGGGCCATGGAGCGGGTGGACCAGTGGGGGGCATCCGGCGGGGTCTCCTCCAGGGTCTTGGTGAGGACCGCCTCCACCTGGTCGTCCGTGATCCGGCGCGGGGCGCCGGATCGGGCGGCATCGGCCAAGCCGCGGAGCCGCTCCGTCACGAAGCGTTGGCGCCACTTACCGACCATCGGCCGGCTGACGCCGAGCTCCGCGGCGACGGCTTGATTGGAGACGCCCTCCGCACAGCGCAGGACAATCCGGGCCCGGAGGGCCAGCGCTTGGCTCGTCTTGCGGCGCCGGGCCCAGCCTTCGAGGGTGGTGCGTTCCGCGGGCGTGAGGGTCAACGGCGCGATGGGGCGACCCTTCCGGCCGACCTTTGGGGGGGTTGAGGTGTTCATACCTGATCATACCACATAGATCTATCACTTGCAACTCAGGACACTAGTAGAACCATTCCTAAATCGTGACGCGTTGGAGGATGTGGGATAGACTGGAGGCATCCGAGGAGGTGCTCCATGCCCCATCCCCGCACGATCCCCCCGATCGTCCTGGCCCCCGAGGAACAAGTCACGCTCGACCGCCTCGCCCGGTCCCGCACGGCCCCCACCCGTCGGGTCGCCCGCGCCCAGATCCTCCGGGCCTATGCGGCGGGCGCCAGCATCCCGAGCATTGCCACCCAGCTCCATCTCCCGGCCTCAACCGTGACCCGCTGTGTCAAGAAAGCGCTGGCCGTCGGGCCCCTGCGAGCGCTGGAGGATAGCGCACGGGCGGGCCGGCGGCGCCGCATCACCCCGGAGGCGCGGGCGTGGATCATCAGTCTCGCGTGTCAGAAGCCCAAAGACGTGGGCGGGGCCCCTGAGTTCTGGTCCGAAGCCCTACTCGCGCGCTATGTTCGGGAGCATGCCACCGCGGCCGGGCATCCCAGTGCCGCCCAGGTCCGGCAGGGGACGATCTCGAAGCTGCTGGCGGCCCAAGACTTGCAGCCGCACCGGGTCCAGTATTACCTCCACCGCCGGGATCCCGACTTTGACCGCAAGATGGTCTCCGTGTTGCACGTGTATGAGCCAGTGGCGCTGGACCTGGACCCCGACGACGGCCGGCCCACCGTGCGGTGGTCGTATGACGAGAAGCCGGGCATCCAAGCCCTGGCGGCGGTGGCGCCGGACCGGCCTCCCGTACCGGGGGAGGACGGCGCCGAGCAGGCGACCTGGCACCGGGACCACGAGTACCGCCGCCTGGGGACCCGGACCCTGCTGGCCGGGATCGACCTGGCCACCGGCGAGGTCGTGGGGATCGTGCGGCCGCGGCATCGCAGCCGCGAGTTCATCGAGTTCCTGCAGGCCCTGGATGCCCGGTACGCCCCCGCGGTGAAGATCCAGGTGGTGTTGGACAACCATTCGGCCCACACCTCCCAGGAAACCCGTGCGTATCTGGCGACGGTGCCCAACCGGTTCGCCTTCGTCTTCACCCCGACCCATGCGTCGTGGCTGAATCTCATCGAGGTGTTCTTCGCCAAGCTGGCCAAGCAGTGCCTCCGCGGCATCCGCGTGGCCTCCGTGGAGGAACTGGAGAGCCGGCTGCTCGCGTACCTGGCCTGGGTCAACGCGGATCCCGTCCCGTTCCGGTGGCAGTATCGGCCCGAATCCGCCGAGCCGCCGGAGGCATCTAAAGACCCGGCTATTTAGGAATGGCTCTACTAGCGCGGCAGCGGGGCAGGTTCGGCTGGCAGACGGGTCGAGGGAAGCTAGTCGCGGATCGGTCTTATCAGCGCCAGAACCCCTCGACACCCCCCGGGTCATCCTCCCGGACCGCCCTCCGACCGGGGACCGGGCCGAGGCTGAGGGTCAGCGGCCGGGGCTGCCGGAGGGCCAGCCGGCACGACAACGCGTACCCGGGTCCCCTGTGCATCGCTCGTGATCACCAACCGGCCATCGTGCGCTTGCACCCAGGCCCGCGCGATGGACAGTCCCAAACCCAGGTGACCGGGGCCGCGGGCCGGATCGCCCCGCACCAGCGCGTCGGTGGCCCGGTTCCGGATGGCGGGGGGAATGCCGGGCCCATTGTCGATCACATGCCACTCGATCCCTTCCGGGTCGGGGTCGAGCCGGAGGGTGACGAGGCTTCCGCGCGGGCAATAGGTGAGGGCGTTGGCGAGGAGGTTGGTGAGGACCCGGTCCATCCGGTCACCATCGATCCACCCGATCAGACTGGGGGGCGCGTCGACGATGAGCGTGATCCCCCGATCTCGGGCCACGATTTCCAGGCGTTCCGCGACCTGGCGGGTCAGGGGGGCGACGTCACCCCGCCGCCGGTCGACCCGGAGGCCTCCGGTCTCGGCCTGGTAGAGCAGCAGGAGATCCTCGGCCAGACGCCCTAAGCGGCCGACATCGGTATGCAGGCGGGCCAGCGTCTCGGGATCGGAGGGCAGGCATCCCGTCATCATGGCTTCCAACTGCCCCTGCACGGCGGCCAGTGGCGTTCGGAGGTCATGGGCGACCGTCGCGAAGAACTGCTCGCGGGTCGTGACCGCCGCGCGCAGTTGACGGTGGGCCTGGGTGAGCGCATAGGCCAGTTCCCCAAACTCGTCGGGGTCGTCGATGGGGAGGCCCGGGTCCCCCTCTGGACGCCCCATCTGACGGGACCAGGTTATGATGGCCGTCAGGCGGCGGGTCAGTCGGCCCGCCAGGAGTCGGGCGAGGCCGCCCGCCATGAGGAACGCCCCGGCGGCGGCCACCCCGGCACTGAGGAGAAGCGCCTGCGTCAGGGCCCTCAGCGATGCGGGCGAGAGCCGAGCCACCGCGGCGGCGCCCAGAAGCCCCGTGCCGAGGATGAGGACGAGACCTAGGGCGGCCAGCGCCAGCGCCGCAGCCGCCACTAGAACGAGCGCCCGTCGCACGGCGGTCTCCCACCTCATGGCGCGTGGTCCGCCACGAGCCGGTACCCCACCCCCCGAATCGTCTCAATGACCTGTGGGTGGGCCGGGGTGTCACCCAGTTTGCGGCGGATGTGGCCAATATGGACATCGATCACCCGGTCGTACCCGGCGTAATTCCAGCCCAGGGCGGCCTCCACCAGCTGATCGCGGGTAAAGACGCGGCCAGGATGCCGGGCCAGGGTGTCCAGCAGACGAAATTCGAGCGCGGTCAAGGTGACCGGCGTCCCCTGGTACCGGACCTCGTGCCGTTCGCGATCGAGGATCAGGGGAGAGGTCGGCGCATCCGAGGCCGCGGTCATCAGGGACCGCGGCCGGCGTAGCAGCGCTTGAAGTCGGGCCCAGAGCTCCCCCGGGCTGAAGGGTTTGACCAGATAATCGTCCGCGCCCTGGGCGAGTCCCCCGATACGATCGGCCTCCGTGCCGAGGGCCGAGAGCATCAGCACGTAGACCGGCGACTCCCGGCGGATGGCCTGTAACACCGCCCAACCCGGCTGATCCGGCAACAGGATGTCCAACACCACCACATCCACCGGTGTCGTGCGGAGTAGATGAAGCCCGCTGGCACCGTCGGCGGCGGTGGTGACCGTCCAGCCCATGGCGAGGCCGTATGCGTTAATCAGGTGCCGCACATCGGCATCGTCGTCGATCAGCAGCAGATGAGGCACCGCTCCCCTCCTCCCGTGTCCTAGCTCTATCATGCCATGCGCCTACCGGGCCGCCCGCTCCACCCATTCTTTACGGCCCCTTCATCAAAACACGACCCGCCAAGGATACGGTGGCCATGACAGAGACGGACGGAGATAGGGGCGGGCCGGCTGCCCGCCGCAACGAACCCCTCGCCATGGCCCGGCCGCGGTATCACCCGCGACGAGTTTCTGCCCATGATGCGAGACCGGGAGGCGCGCAAGGGGAGATCACCGTGACGCGAGGACTCCCACCGGGGGACGGCACTTCCCGGCCACGCCGGCAGACCGTGGACCATCCGTGGTTCAGTCGGCTGTATCCGCTGACGGAGCGGGCCCTGGACCGGATCATGGGAAGAGCCCGCGAGGCGCAGAACGTCCAAGCGGTGGGACGGACGCTCATCATCGGCGCTGTCACCATGCGCCGCATCGTAGCCCAACGGCATCCCAGCTATCCTGCTGGGATGCCGCCGCCGAAGAAATCCCAGGTCCCGCGGCGGCGTTTGACACCGTGCTCAGCAGCCTCGTGCTGTGCAGCGTCACAGACGTTGACCGGGTGCTGGCGGGGATCACCCGCGTCCTGAAACCCGGAGGACAATACCGGTTTGTGGAACACGTGGCCAGCCGCCACCCCTGGGCGTGTGTCGTGCCACACGCCGTCGAACCCGTAAGGGGCATCTGACCAGGGGGTGTCGCTTACCTCGGGATGGGGAGGGGAGGATCCGGCGCTCGCCCTTGTTGGCCCTGACGCGCTGCGAACCGGTGCGGGCGGAGGGTATCATGCCGTTTCTGCGGGGCCGGGCCGTGGAACTCGAGAGGGAGGACCAGAGGAGGAACGGCCTGCAGCGCGACCCTGACAACGGCCCTTCACCGGTGAAGGGCCGTTAACCCGAACGGTTACCGGTGCTGGGCACACCCACACGTATGACAGGAGCATTGTGCCGAGCAGCTACAGTTCTGGTTACACTGGCCCGAATGGCATTGAGAACAACAGCAATGGGTGCCGGGCGCCTCGTGAGCGTAGGGCATTGGTCGACCCTCCTTCCAGACGTCTCATTTTCGAGCATCCGTCGTCGGACCGCATTTTATGCTCGGCGTCGACGCACAGATGCCGACCGGGATAACCACCGCTACACTGATACTGCGGTCGCCCAATCAACTCAGAGCCATGGCCGGACCGATGTCGACCCCCGCAGCCGTGCGCTCCGTCGCGGGTGCGTTTTCATGCGCGGTTGTCCGCTACCGATCGCGGCAGGGAGGCACCGGGCCCGCGTTCGCCTTCGGTTCCTGGAGCCGAGTGGTGCCCAACCGACGAAGGGTCGGCCATGCTACCGCTCGACAAACTCTTCATACCAGGTTCATCAAAACACAACACCGGCGGGGCACCTTAGACGTATGGAAAGGGGGCGTGACGATGGGATTCTGGATGGGGGGCATGTGGGGCGGCATGCTCTTTGGGGCGGTGATGTGGCTTCTCATTCTCGTCGGCGTCGGGTTCTTGATCTACGCATTGGTGCAGCGCTGGGGGGATCCGAAGGGCCGGATGCCAGCCGAGGCCGATCAGCCGTTGGCGATCGCGCGCATCCGGTACAGCCGGGGGGAAATCACCCGGGACGAGTTCTTGCAGTTGCAACGGGATCTGGACAGCAAGGGGGGAGCGGAATGACGCCCCGCACCAGCGCATGGCTCGGAGGCGTGTTCCTGGCGCTCGGGATCCTGGGTGTTTGGGGCCCGTGGCGCGTTGGCGGCCCGCTACCCTATGGAGCGCCTGGCGGGATGATGGGCGGCGGAGTCGGAGGGATGATGGGCGGCGGTGCCACCATGATGGGCGGCACGGGTTCTGCCAATGGATCGACCCGCATTTCGGCAGCGTCTGTCGCCGCCCTGGTCCGGCAGGGCGAAACCGGTGCCCGCATCGACCGCGCCGCGGACACCATTACCTACCGGGGGCGGACGGCGCTGGTGGTGGCGCTCGCCTCCCCGCATGGCGCCCCCAATATGACGTGGGAGATTGACGGGCTCGTCAATCCCACGATTCGGATCCCGGCCGGGACGCGCGTCACGGTGGACCTGGTCAATACGGACTGGGGTTATTGGCACGGCTTCGAGCTGACCCCGACCCCGCCGCCGTATCCGGACATGGCCATGATGGGGATCGCGAACCAGTTTCTCTTGATGCCCCTCCCGGAACGGACGACACAGAATCTGGCGACGGCGCAGTACGCCACCCGTTCGGGCCGCTTCACGGCGACCCGGGGCACGTACTACTATCTCTGCCCGGTCCCCGGGCATGCGCAGCAGGGGATGTACGGCAAATTAGTGATCAGTTAGCGTCATAGCGCCGGTGAGATCGAACGGCCGTGGCCCCTCGGTTCGTTGCGAGGTGCTCCCTCGCTGGTTGAGCGATTCGGATGGCGCGACGACCAGGACGCTTCCACCTCGATGCCTGTGGCGCGTGCGAGATCCTCCCGCCCGCTGGGCCCAGCCGCGTTCGATTGCACCTACGGAACCGCATTTGCTGCATGTCTTCCACAAGGTGGCGCGATTGGAGGTAGGTTAGAGTGCTCGGAGCGCATGAACCTGACACCACCCCAGTCACCATTAATCATCCATGCTTCAGCCGGCTGTATCCGTTCACGGAACGGGCATTAAACCGCATCGTTGGGAAGGCACGGCAGCTGCAGAATGCCCAGGTGGCCGGACGGACGCTCATTATCGGCGCCGGGACCGGTTTGGACGTGCCCGTACTCGGGGCCGCGGCCGGCGAGGTTGTGCTATTGGAACCGGATGCCACCATGCGGCGAATCCTATTCCAACGATATCCCCACTTGACCTCTTGGGCTGCGGCCGCAGAAACCATCCCCAGCCCTGCCGACACGTTTGACACGGTGCTCAGCAGTCTCGTACTGTGCAGCGTCGCCGACGTGGACCGGGTGCTGCACGAAATTACCCGCGTGCTGAAGCCAGACGGGCAATACCTGTTCATGGAACACGTGCGGAGTCCACGCCCGGCAGCGCGTTTCGCCCAAAGCACCCTCGAGCCGGGTTGGCGACGATTCGCCGGCGGGTGTCACCTGACGCGGGATGTGGAGGGGAGTCTTCGGCGCTCCCGACTTCGGCTGACACATTGCGAAGCGGTGCGGTCAGGCGGCATCATGCCCGTCATCCGAGGGCGGGCCGTAAGCCCGGACGGCTAGGCGATGGGTGCGGTGTGGCGCGGACGCGAGGGCGGGGCCGGGAGATTACGTGCGAGATCGTGGTGGGAGTGGGACCGCGGCCCATGGTGATTGACCGCAGTCGGGTGTTCCCCGTCGCGCAAAGAAAGGAGCCATATGTTCCTCCCCCAACGCAACCCGATCGCGGTGAGCCTCGGTCCCGTTCACATTCATTGGTATGGCCTCTTCCCGGTGGCCGCGATCAGCGGGGGCCTCTGGTACCTGTTGGAACGAGGTCGGGACCTACAGGAAGATTCGGGTCACCTGGTCACCGTGGCGCTCTGGGCTATCATGGCCGGGGTGGTGGGCGGCCGTCTCGTGTTCGTGCTGGAACGGCCCCAGTGGATCTGGCATCCCATACAAGCCTTGAAGATCTGGCAGGGCGGGCTGGCGTACGACGGCGCCATCGGGGCGGGCATCCTTGTGCTCTGGTACCAGCTCCGGACCCATCCCTTGGTCTTCAACCATCTGGCGGACTGGACCATTCCCGGCATTAGGCTGGGCATCTTCATGGTCCGGATCGGGAACATCTTCCATCACGAAGTGTTGGGGCGGATGACGGGAGCTCGGGTTCGGATGCTGGCTGGGACAGATCTGGGGTTCCTTTATCGGTCTCTTCCTCATCGTGCGCTATGTGCGGATCGAGCGGAGCCGCCCCGTGCCGCCGGGCTACCAGTTCTGCTCCGCGATGTTCTATTACGCGCTGCTCCGGGGGGTGGTGCGGGAGACCACCTGCGACAACCCGCTCTACCTCATTCACTACCTGAATCCGCACTGGGGCATCGGCTTGACTACCCAGATGTAGCTCTTCACGCCCCCCGTCATGGTCTTCACCGGGCTCACGGTGCGGCGGACTTGGCGCCGCTCGGCCATTCATTTGGTGTCGGATGCAGAAGCCACGGCGGTGGTAGCCCGGGTTCGGCACGAGGTAACCCGCGGGGGTTCGACCGCTCCTATTCCTGGTGGCGGGGTCACGCTCGCGGGCGGCTCGGCAGTTCTCCTCGCCCACCTGCCGAGTATCCGGCGGGTACCTCCTGGGATCCGGGATTGTCGTTGGCGGAACGGGTCTCCGATGGCGGGAGCGCTTCAGGATCGTGGCCGAGACGCCCCCCGAGGCCGCTCTCGCCACCGGAGAGGTCTATGCTAACCCGGGCGGAGGGGCCCGGTGGCCGTGTGCTGCCGCGGCCTCCAGCGGGTGGATGTCTGGACACGATCTTGAAGACGGGATGCTCGTGAGATAAGCCGAGGGGCGTACCGGATCGGTCATGAAGGGGCCCCTCGCCTCCCGGTCTCACCTGCTAGATCCGACCGCGGGGTGGGCGCGATCACCACGCCATACCTCGGCCCGCTTCATCATGCGAACCGGCGCAACTATTGAGGGAGGTGGGCGCTCTGGGCATGCAGATCGCGTCCCACACATCCTCTCCCATCCTGACGACGTTCTACGCTTTGAACGGCGTGGTGGCGCTCTTGGTGATCGTGTTGGGCGGAGCCGTCTTCGTCGGCCGATGGCAGGCGCATGGTCCGGACCTTTTCGCCCCCGTAATCCCCCGCGCCCGCCAGACCCTGCTCAGGGGACTCGCCGCCCTCTGGATCCTGGATGGGGTTTTGCAAGCGCAGCCGCGCCTTGCAACGCAATTCGTTAACGATGTTCTGGTGCCATTGCAGGTCGGGCAACCGAAAAGCGTTGACCTATTGCTGCGCCTCGGGGAGCACTGGTGGAGCCTTGCCCCCTGGGCGTGGGACTTGGCTGCCACCTGGATGCAGATCGGTATCGGTATAGCCATTCTTGTGGGGCGTGAGGATAGCGGGCGCCGATGGGCTTTATGGGCCTCGATCGGATGGGGACTTGTCATTTGGACGTTCGGGGAAGGGTTTGGCAGCCTCTTTTCCGGCGCCGGGTGGCTTACGGGCGCGCCGGGGTCGGCCTTTGGATACGTGATCGCGGCAGGGTGCCTCCTGCTCCCAACGGAGGCCTGGCGTACCCCCAAGTTTGTGCGAACCTGGCGACGGGTCATCGCAGGGGGATGGTTTTTGGCGGCCGTGCTGCAGATGTGGCCCGCGGACGGCTGGTGGTCCCAGCGCCAGCTGGCCACTTTGATTCGGAGCCAGGCTCACATGGCGCAACCTGGCCTGACGTCGGCGCCGCTGTACGTCTGGGGGCGAAGTGTAGCCGCGAATCCTCGTAGCTGGAACGCCGTCGTTTCAGGCGTGTTTGTCTTGATGGCGATTTTATGGGCCCGGCGCGAACCGTCCCCAGCCGCCTGGTGGGCAACGGTCCTGGTTACCATAGCCACCTGGTGGCTGGGGCAGGATTTTGGGGTGTTGGGCGGCGTGGGCACCGATCCGAACACGGGAGCAGTGGTTCTGGTGGCTCTTCTCGCCTATCGGCAGCTGGTCAACGGCGTGTCGGTCAGCGCCCTAACGGATGGTCGCAGGGCTCCCCGACAACCGGAGGCGCGCGGGCGCTCGCCGGGCGCCGATCCATGACGAGGCATGCTCGCTTCAGCGGCTAGATGTACGTACGTCCTGTTGCAGTGGCTGGTAGATACATTCCTAACTGACAGCATCGGATGAGGCGGCCGGGGGCGTTTCCGGGGCCCCGCCAGCGAAAGGGCACCGGGTCTTCGTTGACCCACGCCAGATACTGCCGGATCCGGGTCTCCAGCTCCTCGATCGTCTCCACCCGGATCCCCCGGAGACATTGCTTCGCCAGCTTGGCGAAGAACATCTCGATGAGATTCAGCCACGAGGCGTGGGTGGGAGTGAAGACGAACGTGAAGCGATTCGGGCGCGTCGCCAAGTAGGCTCGGGTCTCTTGCGACCGATGGGCGGAGTGGTTGTCCAGCACGATCTGGATCTTCACGTCGGGGGCGTAACGGGCTTCCAAGGCGGGCAGGCACTCCACAACCTCCCGGCTCCGATGGCGGGGGCGCACCAGGCCCATGACCTCGCCCGTGGCCAGGTCGATGCCAGCCCAGAGGGTGCGGGTGCCGCGTCGCCCGTCCTCCGGGTCGAGCGCCAACTCGCCTTGCTGGTAGACGTGCAGGACCTGGACCATCTTCCGGTCGAAGTCGGGATCCCGCCGCTGGAGGTAATACGGCACCCGATGCGGATGCAGGCCGTGGGCCGCGAGGATCTTGGAGATGGTGCCCTGGACCACCCGGGCGGCGCTGGGGTGGCCGGCGGCGGCCGCCTGCTCCCGCACGTAGCGGGCCAAGAGGGCTTCCGACCAGAACTCCGGCGCCCAGCCCAGGTCCCTCGGTTTCTGACACGCGAGGCTAACAATCCAGGCCCGTGCCTCGGGGGTAAACAGTCCAATTTCACCGGCGGTCCAACATGATCTGCGATGGGCGCACTACGCGCAGGATCGGGGACCGCGGGTACTGTTGGACGCCGCCGCCTTCGTGCCCACCACGCCGTTGGACCTGTCCGCAGTGCGCCCGGACTTCGTCTCCCTGTCGTCCTATAAGCTGTTCCGCTACCCCACCGGGGTGGGTGCGCTGGTGGCACCGCCGTGAGGCGCTGATGGAACTCTCGCGGCCCTGGTTTTCAAGTGGGACCGTGCTGGCGGCCTCGGTGGCCGCCGGAGCCCATGTCCCGTTGGCCAGCGCCTTCCGAATTCGAAGACGGAACCGTGGATTTTCTCAACATCCCAGCAGTGGCGATCGGGCTTCACTAGCTGAAGCGCGCGGGGATGGGCCGCATCCACTACCGCACGCAGGGGCTGACGGCCTGGACCCTGGACGGCCTGCGACGGTTGCGCCACCGGCGTGGGACCCCCCTCATCGAGGTCTTGGGCCCCCGGGATGCGACGCAGCATGGCCCCACGCTGGCCTTTCGGGTGCTGGCGTCGGACGGGCAGACGATGAGCGGTACGTGATCCGGGAAGCCAATCGGGCCGGCATCGTGCTCCGCACGGGGTGCTTTTGCAATCCGGGCGCCGGTGAGAGCGCACTGGCCTTCCCGGGCGACCGTCTTCGCACCGTGTTCGGCGACCCCCGCCGCGGGCAGTCCGTGGACGACCTGGTGACGGGCCTGGATCGGCCCACCTTGGGAGTGGTGCGCGTCTCGTATGGGGCTGTCAGCGACGTCTCGGATGTGGCGCGGGTCATTCGCTTCTTGGAGGGGCTCTGCGACCACCCGACCACAACCAGGAGTCTCCCGCCGCGCACCGGATGTTGAGCGCCACCATGATTGCAGGGGCCCCCAGACCCCAACCTCGCTTTCGACACGCGTAAGGGCAGTCGGTCCGCCTGAAAAGAACGTTCAGGGGTGCGACCGCGGCGGGAGCCACCACCTCTGTGCGTCTTTCGGAGCGGGTGGTGAGGCCACCCGCATCCGGTTAGAACTTATCCTGGTGGCGGCTCGGGTCTTGCTCGAATCGGATCCGGCAGTCCGAGCAGAACCGAGACATGTGGCCATGGAGCTGGACGCGCTCCCGAGCTGTCGTCGAATCCACGCGCATCCCGCATACGGGATCGCGGGCTCCCGCGGACCCGTGCTCATGCCCCGGCTGGGCCATCGCCGTCAACATCTCAGGCCCTCCCGTCGCCGGGAACCGCCTCGCCAACGCCGTCACCATCACCAACTGGGCCAGGTTAAGCCATGTGGTGAGATTCCGGCCGACGTGTGAGGGCAGCACCGCGGCGGTCCGGTGCCGGGGCACCAGATGGGGCGTGAAAGACTCCCTCCACGACCAGACGGGACACCGCCATGGCCAGATAGGAGATGGCGGCCAGATACAGGCTGGCGAGGCCCCTATAGTCCTTTCGATGGATATTGATGATGGGCGCGAGGAGGGGGTCGGCGAAGATGAAGGACACCACCCGCCGAAGCCGATGCCGCCATTCCAGAGTCCGGCCGCGAGCGGGAGGTTTTCCACCGAGCACACGAAGCTCACCAGGGCCAGGATCGGTCCGATGAACGGACCTCAAAAGGGGGCGAACCGGGGTGATACGCCAAAAACAGCTCAGCCCGGACACGCCGTGGGATCCAGGCGCCCACGCCGCCGGCGATGAGAAAGCCGAGACCCCGATCGGTCCAGAGGCTCGCCACGTCCATAACGGAATAATGGCTGATGGCGGTCCAGGTGCGGCCCTGCGTAAGCCGACAGAGGAGCGGGCCATCCGTGACGGATATGTCCATGGAGCCGTGGCCCTCCATCTTGCCGGGGAGTCCCGCTCGAGCCGAGCCATGCCGGCATACCGGACAGTATGGCCGTGCACGTGGGCAATTTCTCCCGGGCGGAGATTCACGGTGACTTGCGTGGGGCCGTGTACGAGCCGATGACGCCCAAGGCCCTCGCCACGAAGGCGAGATGCCCCGAGACTGGTCGAGAGGCACGCAGCGTCCCGTGAGCGTGGCCAAGGTAAACGCGGGTGCAGGTCGCCCGACCATGCTCCCCACGCGCGGACCCTGGCGGCAGCGGTCATCACCGGCCGGCCAACGACAGGGTCCACCCGTGCGTGGCAAAAGCGTGAGCCCGCCGGGATCAGTGGCGCCAGCCACCCAAGCCCTCCACCGCATGCCGGTTCTCTTTCGCCGTACGATCGCTGGTCGTATACAGGGGGCGGACGGCCACCACAAGCCGAGGCGCTTATGCTACGATGCCGGACAGAGTGGGGGGCCGAACGCTCGACGTCCATGGTAGAGGGAGGTGCGTGTGTGAAACCTCCGCCCTGGCTAGGTCCCCTGGATTTGGGGCGCGACGGCGTGCAGCGCGTGCTCGGCGACCTGGAGTATGCCGTGCTGCAGGTCTTGTGGGAAGGGCCGGCCCACACGGCCCGGGAGGTGGAGAATCGGGTTCGGCCACACCGCAACATCAACACCATTATGAGTACGTTGAATCGCCTCGTGCGCAAACGGCTGATCGCGCGCGACCCGGGCACACCCGCCCGGTTCTGGCCCTGTCTCTCCCACGATGAGTTGGCCGCCCAAGTCCGCATGTGGATTGGGCGTGTGTTTCTCGACGAGATGGAGGCGCTGAGCGTCCCTCAGTTTCTTGGCTCCCGGTCTGGCACCGATGGGGAGACGGCCCGCCGGCTCGTGGATCTGGCCCACCGGATCGCGCACGAGGCCCAAGATGGCTCGGTCTAAGGTTCTTGTCGCGGCATGGATCCTGGCGGTGGTCGCCGTGCCGCTCATCTTGGCCGTGCTGTTACCCGGGGCCGTCGCCCGCTGGTGGCCGGGGTGCTGGATGTGGTGGGGATCCGCCCGCGCCGCGATCCCGTGGGTCCTCGGCGGGATCTGGGTGGCGGGAATGGGGTGGCGACTGGGCGGTGTGGTTCGCGGGCACGTGAAGGCGTCTCGCACCCTGATGCAAACGGCATGCGCCGGCCGGGTGGATCCATGCAGCTTCCTTGTCCACCCCGCTGAGGCCCCCTGGGCCGTCACGGTGGGATGGATTCCCCGTATCATCGTCTCCGAGGGCCTCGTACGGCAGTTGTCCTCAGAAGCCCTGGCCGCCGTGCTGGCCCATGAGGAACACCATCGCCAATGGGGGCATCCCCGACTGTTCGCAGCGCTGGACGTGGTGAGTGCCGTGTACTGGCCGTGGCCGATCATTGAGCGGCTGGCGGCTGCCTTGAAGCAGACGTGCGAATTGCAGGCCGACGCCTTCGCGGTGCGGATGACCAGTCGCTCCGCGTTAGCGGAAGCGTTCGGGTCCCTGGTGGCTGCGCGATCCGAGATGGAAACGCTGGGAGCCGGGTTTACGGGGTCGGGGGTCGAGGAACGTCTGGAGGCGCTGGCCCGCCGTGAATGGAACCGCCCCCACCTCTCCCTGCCCGCCCTGGGGATGGCCACATCGGCTGCGGCGCTTCTGGTGGCTGCCTCCGCCATTATGATCTGCGGATGATCGTCATTCGGGGTGGCGAGTGAGATGAGCGGTCAGCATGGGGGAGGCGGAGAGATGAATGCGGCAGCCGGGGTCGCCTCGCGGGGCTGGTCTCCTCGGGTTGCCTCGCGTACCCTGGGGGACCACTCGGCCGCACTCGCGGGATCTCGGCAAGCAGCCCAGGTCCAGACGGCCACCTGAATGATGAAACCGACCCATACCGTCCCATACCGTTATGACCGCGACGGGGAGCGCCACGAGCGGACGCACCCAGGCCGATGAAGCGTACCGTGCCCGCCGAGCACACCACGACGGGTGCCACACCAAACACGCCGGCCCGGATTCCGACGGGGACACCGGTCAGAACCATAAGCAATGCCGGCGCACCCGCGGTAACCACCAGGCCCATCCATAACGGTGCGTGCTGCCGCTATGAAAGTCTCGACCCCCCACTCTGCGATCGTCGCCGGCAAGAATGGCCTCCCCCGCACACCAGGCGAGCAACCTCAATAGAAGCCATGTCAGGGCGAAATCCCGCCGCGCTGTGGGAGTGATCGAACGGCTTTGGCGCAGCGTGCCGACCACCCGGACCCCCAAGGCGAAGCGTCCCGCACTGTCATGGCCATCGGTGGCCGACACCGCCAGCCACGTAACTATACACGCCGGCCTTAAAGGCGGGAAGCCGCCATCGCAGGCTGAGGCCTTCTTCCCGCCGCTGAGGCGGACCGCGTCTAAGCCTGGGCCCACCGACTCGCGCCAACGTCACGTCCACGTGGGCGACCGGCTTCGTAAAACGCAGCCCCAGTGCACGCGGCGCGACCGTGAGAGGTTGTCCGGCGGCGGGTTGGCTTTGGGCCAGGAAAACGTGGGCCGAAACTTGGGGGGCCCACGACCAGACTGACCACTGGCACGACGCCGGCCAGCAGAGCGCCAGGCCATCCCCGGTTCACTGCGCCTCGCGACGGGCGGCGAGGGGGATGGCACGATGCGGGTACTAGCCACATGGGCTCGGCCGTTGAACGCACGTTACCTCCCGTCACGACGTGACGAAGATGGACCCGTGGGGTCCGCATTCCCACCTGCCCGTTCGACTTGTTCCGGCGGCGTGGCACGCGTGACACCGCCGGGCCGAAGTCAATCGGCTTTCAACGGGAGGAATAGGAAGCCCGGCGACTCCAGACAGCGGGCAGGGGCGGATTTGCGGGTCTACGCTACACAGCTGACGATCAGCCGGCATTACCCATTGGGGAACCTCGAATGCCGCCAGCTCCACGCCCACAGCATGCCCAGCCCGACGATGACCGCTCCCAGCCCCACGGCCTGCCACACACCGGGCAAACGGTCGAGGATCCGGGCCATGGCTCCGCCCATCGCGCCAGCCCAGGTATTGAACGTATGCAGCCAAGGGGGCGTCAACGTGCCCTGGCCGCTTAGTGCCAAGACGATCGCCGTACCGCCCATCACGATGAACATGACGCCGGCTACGGCATCGGTCCAGCCAACCGACCACCGACCCCAGGACACGCGGCCCACGATGCCGGGAAACCGCCGTCCCGCGGCGTGTTGCCAATGGTTCCAAACGAGGGTGGCCGTCATGAGTGGCATCACCATCCCCAGGACGTAGGCGATCCCGAGCCCCGCCGCTCCACCGGGGCTCGGAGCCACGGCCGACAACGCCACAACCCCTGCGAGGACCGGCGCGCAGCACGAACTCGTGATCCCCGACGCCACGCCCAACAAGACCATGCCGCCGGGATGGGTGGGATCGATGCGTCCGAGACCCGGCATGGGCAGCGCGAGCCCGCGCCCACTTAAGCTGTAGGCGCCGAGTCCGACCAGAAAGATGCCGGTGAACAAGAAGACCTCAGTGTGAAATTGGCTTACCCACTGGGCCAGCGCCCCCACACCCACCGTAATGGGAAGCAGGATAAGGGCCACTCCGGCCGCAAACAGCAGGCTGTTCTGCAAGAGCCGCACGCCGCGGTGAGGCAGGGTGGCCGCCACGAAGGTGGGCAGCAAGGCGACGATGCAGCACGGTGCAAAGAGGGCGAGTATACCGCCGATGAACGCGGCGGCCAGCGAACTTGAGTAAATGAGCGCGGTCACGTGAGCAACGCCTCCAGCGCCTTCCTAAGCCGGCCACGGGATAGCCGGCCGTAGCTGAAGAAGCGGCCATTGATAAAGATGGCGGGAGGGAACAGTGCCGCCCCCTGAATACGCCGACGCACGCCTTCGGGGGAATCCCACGCGATTTCCCGAATGCGCACCGGAAACTCCATGCCCACTTCGAGCAGAATCCGGTGGGCATCCTCACACAGATGACAGCTAGGGGCCGTCACCACCTCGATGTCGACCCGGCTCATCAATGCGGCTCCTTCACAGCGGCAAGGACCGCCGCCATCGGCACATACATGCGCCGCAGGGATACCCGTTTCCAGAGAACCCGGCCGGTCGCGCTGATGATAAAGATGGCATGGCGATCCACCGGCCCCATGCTCATCTCGGGCAGATCGTAGATGCCGAACGCACGGCCGAGTCGACCGTTCTGGTCCCAGAGTATGGGGAAGGAGAGATCCAGCATTTGGGCCAGGGAGCGGGACAGCGCCAAGGGATCGGTGCTCACCGCCACGATGCGTGCCCCGTCCCGCTGGATTTGAGGGGACGCGTCCCGCAACTCCACGAGTTGCTGCTGACACGCCCCTCAGGTCGCTCCCTCATAAAAGAACAGCACGACCCGATGACCCCGATACCCAGCCAAGCTTACGGAGCCGCCAGTTGTCGCCAGGAGTGGCGCGGTGGGGGCGAGTCGACCGACAGCGATGCCTGTGGCATTGTGGGGGGCCTTAGGTTGGAGCGTGGCCAGGATCCCGACGCCGACCAGTAGGACGCCAAGAATGGCCAAGAGCGCCCAAACATATCGCCGCCGTCTTTCAGTGAGGGCGCGGAGCTGAGCCGGCGAGTGCGCGCGCATAGGTAGGGATGTTCACTTCCTTCACAATCAGAGGCTCCTCGACAAACGTTGGCATTCAGTATACGATCGGGCCTCGTAATGGGAAAGTCCTGGTGCAGAGTGGGTGCTGGTCAACCAGGGAGACGGCGTCCGTCGCGGTTGCCGCTCACGGCGGTGCGCCCGAGTCAAATCGGGGGGTTACCTCCCCTGGGCCGTACGACCTGATGGATGGTGTAACGGTCTTGGACGGTGCCGGAACGCAGACTCGGTGGTAGCTCGGCCCATCATGGAGCGCCGTCCGTCCGAACCGGTGAGCGCCAGGGCGAGGAGGGGAACCGCATGCCGGGCGCCTTGCACCATCTTGGCGTGATGGGGTGGGTCGAGCCTGCTCCCCTGTTGGTCAACATAGCGCCCGCCCTACTCTATCTCGCGGTGACGAACGGACGCTTTGCGCGACGGCTTCCCGGCCGTCGTGCCGGGTCGGCACGCCAGAAGGTCGCCTTTCTGGCCGCGCTGGCATGCATTTATCTGAGCTTCGGGGGTCCGCTAGATGTCCTCGCGGATGGGTATCTCTACAGCGCCCACATGGTCCAACACCTCTTGGAAAGTTTCGTCGCGGCGCCCTTGCTGCTGGTGGGTACGCCCGCGTGGCTGCTGCGGCCGCTCCTGCGTTGGCACCCAACGCGCGTCCTGCTGACGGCTGGCACCCGCCCGTTGGTGGCCCAGGCCGCGTTCACGGTCGTCATGGCACTTGTTATCATGCCGCCGGTCTACGCGTGGATCGAGACCGACGCGATCGTCCATTTCGCCTATCACGCCCTGCTGCTCGTTACCGCCCTCGGCTACTGGTGGGCGATTGTCAGCCCAGTTCCTGAGCAACCCGCGGCCCATCCAGGGCTGGCGATGTTGTACTGCACTATCATCAGCCTCCCCATGATTGGCCTTTTTGCACCGATCCTGCTGGATACGCGCCCCTATTACCCGTTTTATGATCATGTCCCCCGGGTGTTTGGTTTGACGCAGGTAGCCGACCAGCAGTTGGGCGCTGCCATCATGCTGGTGGGCATGCATCTGCCGACCGGCATCGCATTTCGGACATCATTCCGTCGGTGGACCCAGACCGACAAGGTTGGCGAGATTGACCCCGTGCCAAACATTGGGGATGGACGAGGTTTTCGACGCGAGACGTCGGGGGCCCGCCCGGGATACAGGACCAGCGGGGGTCCCGTTGGCATGTCTTCCTATGGCGATGACCAATGTCCGGAGGGACTGTCTCCCATCGTTCTGCACTCGGATGGGCCTTCGCCTGGAACCAGCGGGCTCCCTCCGACGGCGATTCCTGGCGCGTGAGGGTAGGACGGGGAATACGGTGTCGGGGCTTGGAACGTGGGACCCGTGCTGGGAGTGAAACCGGGAGGGGGCGTGCCGGCGTCGCGAGATGCCATGAGCGCCGTGTGAGTGGGTGGCGCCTATCGTAACCGTACAGCAAATTCGTCCGGCCCCCGGTCGACCGGTGGTTGGGTGCTCCTCATCCGGCGTGCCAGGCAGGGGAATCGCATGCGCGGGAGGACCCTGGACGCCCCGTGGGCGGAAAGAGGTGAGTACATGCATTCCAGGTGGCAGCGTGTCACAACGGCTGGGATTCTAGTCGCAGCCGCGGCCTATGCCGGGTTCCTGCTGGCGCCCGTGGTGGTTCCCCACGCCTCGCCCACGGCCACACTGCGGCGTGGACACCCGGCGCATCGGGTGGCCGTCGGGCTTCAAGCCGGGGACTATCCTCCGAATTTCACCTTGGAAGACATCCACGGCCATACGGTGACCCTCTGGGATTTACGCGGCCGGGCCGTGTGGTTGAACTTCTGGGCCACGTGGTGTCCGTGGTGCCGGAGGGAAATGCCGCTGATGGAGCGGATGCACCAGCACTACGGCAACCGGATCGCTATCTACGGCATCGACCTGCAGGAGTCCCGATCCACCGTGGTCCGGTGGCTTGCCGCGCATGGCATCCATTATGACGTGCTGTTGGACACGACGGGCGGCGTGGCTACCGCCTATGACGTCTCTCAATTGCCCACCTCCGTCTTTATCGGCCCAGATGGGCGGATTACGGCGATCCACGTGGGGGCCCTCCTATCGCCCGCCAGCATGGTCTCCCTCATCCAGCAGGCTATGGCCAACGGACACGGCTGACCGCCTCCGGGGTCGTAGCGATCGGCACGGTCGGTATCCGGGGGGACGGCATACGGTGTCCTGGCCGTCGTACGGCTGCTGTTGGTTTGTGCACGGGTGTCTCGGTCCCGGTCGTTGACTCTTGCCCTTGCCTGTTGTGGGATTCGAGCCAGTTCCATTGGCCTTGGGAACCGCCCCAACCGCTACGAGGGCTCACGGCATCCTCGGCATCATCCTCACGAGGGTGTACGAGCCAGCATGCCGTACAACTGAGGAGGGAGTGCCCCCCCCTGGCAAATATCTTCCCCAGAGGGATCTCCATGTCCTCGGGTCCGAAGGGACGCGGACGACGGTGCGGCGGGCCGCCGATGCCTTGGATCGGAATTTGTTTGCGACCCCGGGGCCCTCATCGGGTTGGGGCGGTCTTTGTGCATCAGCAGAGGGCAGGCATTCCGATGAGGGTGCCTCCGACCATTCCCGCCATAGCTGCCATCGCAATTGTCATACCCGCATCGGCCACCGAGTGGCCGAGCCAAAGATGGCTGGCGATGGCCAGGAGTGCCCCCAGCAGCGACCCGGCTGTCCCCGCCACCATGCCGACCATGCCCACCTCATGGTGATGGGTGTGGAGGACGACCCCTAACGTGGGCAGGGTAATGACCAGCACGCCTAAGAGGATGACGTCTGGAACGGCGAACAACAGGGCCGCAAACGTCACGCAAGCGGCTGTTGCGCTAACCCAATGGGCAACCCGGCGTCGTGCAGGTGCATCCACGGCTCTCCCCCGCGGTCCATATATGTGGGCGTGCTTCGGGTCTAGTCGCCTGGCGCACGCGTTTCCGATAAAGAATCGGCGAACACTGATCAACAGCGAGGGCTCCGCGACTACACCCGGGGAGCATCTCAGTGGCGAAGGGAAGCGAGGCGACCACATAGGACTGTGGCGTGATACGGCACGCGCGAAGACGGGAGGACAAGGAGTGCGGGACGCGTTTGCGGGTGAGAGCGTTCGGTGGGGGGCGCCCTGGGGGGCTTTAGAGAGCCCCATGGTTCCGCTCACCTTGGAGGCCGTGCACTCGCCTAGCCGGCAGGCACGCCCGTGACCGGGGCTGCCGCACTGTGGTGGGGGGTGTCGTTCGTCAGTGTGGTCGTTCTGCTTGTGGACTGGCCGCACGCTCCGATCGACGTCACCATGCATGTGGGGTTCCTGCTCATCACACTCTTTATGGGCCCGGTCGGCGTGGTGCTGTACCTGCTCACAGCTCGCGAGCCCCTACCGGGCATGCATCGCGCGTACATCGCGGCGCGATGGAAGCAGGTGGTGGGGTCTACCTTCCATTGCGTGGCCGGGGACAGCGTCGGCATCGTCGGCGCCGCCGTCATGGCCAGCGTCGTCCGGGTGACGATGGTGTGGGGGATTCTCATCGAATACGCCGCCGGCTTTCTGGTCGGCTGGCTGATCTTCCAGTCGCTGTTCATGAAGGATATGGTGGGCGGGGCGTACGGTAAGGCTGTGCGGGCGATGTTCTTCCCGGAGTGGCTTTCGATGAATGGCGTCATGACGGGCATGGCGGTGGTCATGGTGGTGTGGATGCATGTCCACCCCTCGGCGGGGGTGCCGGCCCGACCCGAGTTCTGGTTCATGATGGCCATGGCGCTCATCGCGGGGGCGAGCGTCGCGTATCCCCTCAACTGGTGGCTGGTCGCCCACGGTCTGAAGCATGGGCTAATGAGCACCGCGCCGGAACCGCCGGCCGAGGAGTCGGTACGCCGCTCGCCGCACGCGCCTGGCGTGGCTCACGGACATGCGGCGGGGCACACCGGCTCTGTCTCGGTGGCGACGGTACAGACGCTTCCGGTTGCCGCCGTCAGTCTGGTGCTGTTACTCGGCGCCCTCTGGGTCGCCGTGTTGGTCTAGCCGCGTCCGGCTGACCAGGTGCGGCGGGGTCGGTTGGCCCCTTGGGGCACGACGTCCTTCTGTCCGTGGCCATCGCCCGACAAACCGAACCGGGTGGTCCCGTGGCGCGGGCTCGAAGGGCCTTCCCAGGGGGGCGGGGGCCGGCGCAGGCTGAGGACGGAGGTGCCCCCATGATGTGGTGGGTATGGGGCCGGGTGGTCCTGGGGCGGGTGCGTTGCCATGGGCGTCCGTAGGGTGCTGTTTTGGGGATTTGTGGTCTGGGCGATTTTTGCCCTCGTGACGGCCCTGCGGCGGGGCGAGGGTGACTCGTCCTCGGATTCGGCACGTCGGATCTTGGATGAGCGCCTCGCCCGCCGCGATATCGACCTCGAGATGTCTCGTCAGCGACGCGCCGCTCTCGCGGATCATGCGCGGTAGGGCGAGGACCACGTAGCGTCACTCGCGACCGGGTGAGCGCCGCCCGGTGGGCCGGCGAGCGGACGAAGATCCACGAGGGTGGGCACCATCCTCGGTGAAAAATGGGGCCGCGTTGAGCACGTTGGGCGGGGGGCGCTGCGGTTCAACACCCATGCCGGAGCGTCTGTCTGAATTTGACCCACCCCCTCCGGGGGGGATATACTATGTGTCGGGCAGAGCCGTCCAGCGCGGGGAAGGGAGGCGGGCGCGCATGATCGCAGAGTACAAGGCGGACGCAAATCACCGGTTGAAGGGGGCGATTGGCCACCTGAAGGCGGTGGAGCGTATGGTGACCGAGGAACAGTATTGCGTGGACATCATGAAACAGCTCGCAGCCGTGCAGGCCAGTCTCGAAGGCGTGCAACAGGTGCTGTTAAAGAATCACCTCTCCACCTGCGTGACCGACGCCATCTTGGCCGGCTCAGGCGCCTCCCTCATTCACGAGTTGGTGCAGGCGCTGCGCTACACCAAAGGCATCCCGCCCGCCGACGCCGCCGAGCCGCCGGCGGCGCCATCCGTCTGACGACGGGGAAGGAGGAGGCACACCATGGCCGTGAAATCGACGCTGTCAGGCGAGACGACTGCCGACCCTGCGGTGCAGATCGGCATCGTGGGCATGACGTGCGCGAGTTGCGCCCTGCGTATCGAAAAGGGGCTGGCTCGTCTGGAGGGCGTGGACGCGGTCCATGTCAACTTTGGTACGGAGAAGGCGACCGTGCACTTTGACCCGCAGGCGGTCGATCCCGCCCGGATCGTCGCCAAGATCCAGGACGTCGGCTACAAAGCGATCACGGACACGATGCGGTTAAAGCCGGTCGAGACCCTATCAGAGGACGCGGTGCAGCACGGGCAGGCGCTCCTCGCCGCCATCCCCGGCATCGTGGGCGTCCGCTTTGAAGCCACGTCCAGCGCGTTTGTGGCGCAGTATCTGCCGGAAACGGTGCGACCCGCGGACGTCCGCCGACACCTCAAGGAACAGGGACTACCCACGGAGGACCTCGGGCAGGAACACGATGCCCTCCAGGAAGCCCGCGCGCACGAGATCCGGGGCTGGTTATGGCGGTTCCTAGTGGGGGCCCTCTTTTCGCTTCCGCTTGCCATCTGGCTCATTAGCCGCTTGGCCGGGCATCCCGTCTTGGCGGACGTCTGGCTCCAATGGGCCTTGGCGACGGTGGTGCAAGCCTACGTGGGCGGATTCTATTATGTGGATTCGTTTCACAACCTGAAGAATCGCAATGCCAACATGTCCGTCTTGGTGGCTCTCGGGACGACGGCGGCCTACGGGCTGAGCGTGGGCTTAGTCCTGGCCGGCTCCCATCGAATGCTCTACTTCGATGATGCCGCGATTGTGCTGACGCTGGTGAGCCTCGGCAAGTTCATCGAGGCCCGGGCCAAGGGCGCGACCTCGATCGCCATGAAGCAGCTGATGGGCCTCGCTCCCCGGGAGGCCCACGTGGTACGGGACGGGGTCGAGGCGTCGATCCCGATCGACGACGTGGAGCTCGGCATGGAGCTGGTCGTGAAGCCGGGGGAGAAAATCCCCACGGACGGCGTCGTGATCGCGGGCCGCAGCCGGGTCGACGAGTCGATGCTGACGGGCGAGCCGGTGCCGGTCGCGAAGGCGGTCGGCGACCAGGTGGTCGGCGCCACGCTCAACCAGACCGGGATGCTCCGCCTGAAGGTCCTCAAGGTCGGCCGGGAGACCGCGCTGGCCCAGATTGTGGCGGCCGTGGAGAGTGCCCAGGCCCAGAAGGCGCCGGTCGAGGCGCTGGCCGACCGCATCTCCGGCATCTTTGTGCCGGTGGTGCTAGGCATCGCCCTGCTGACGTTTATCCTGTGGGCGCTCGTGACGGGCCACCTGGCGGCGGCCATCCTGCCGGCCGTGACCGTGCTGGTCGTCGCCTGTCCTTGTGCGCTCGGGTTGGCGACGCCCACCGCCGTGACCGCGGGGGTCGGCGTCGGAGCCAGGCGCGGCATCCTGATTCGCGGCGGGGAATATCTCGAAGCTGCGGCCCGCATCAACGCCGTGGTGTTCGACAAGACGGGTACCCTGACTCGCGGCAAGCCCAGTGTGACCGCTATGCAGCTGGCGGATCCCGCCCTCGCGGATACCAACCGCCTACTGCAGTGGGCGGGGGCCGTGGAACAGTTTTCCGAGCATCCGTTGGGGCAGGCGGTGGTGGACGCCGCCCGGGACCGGGGCCTGAAGCTGCCGCCGGCGACGGACTTTGAGGCGGTGGTAGGGCGGGGTGTGCAGGCCCAGGTAGAGGGGCGGCCGGTGCAGGTGGGGAGTAGGAAGGCGCTCCGCGACGCCGGCATCCCGGTGGACGCCCTCGCGGATACCACGATGGCGTGGGAAGCCGACGGCCAGTCCGCGGTCTTTGTGGCCGTGGACGGCCGCTTGGCCGGGGCCTTGGCCATTGCGGACGCCATCAAGGACACGGCCGGGGAGGCCGTGCAGGCGCTACAGCACGATGGCGTTCAGGTCTATCTCCTGACCGGGGATGCCCACCGGGTCGCGGAGGCGGTCGCCCGGCAGGTCGGCATCCCGGCGGATCATGTGCGGGCCGAGGTGTTGCCGACCGACAAGGGGGCCGCCGTGGCGGCCCTCCGGGCCGAGGGGCTCCGGGTGGCGATGGTCGGGGACGGGATCAACGACGCGCCCGCTCTCGCCGTGGCGGATCTCGGCATCGCCATCGGCACCGGCACCGACGTCGCCATGGCCGCGGCCGGGATCACGCTGATGAGTGGCGACGTGCGCGGAGTGGCGGCGGGCCTGCGCCTTGCGCGGAAGACGCTCGGGAAGATTCATCAGAATCTTTTCTGGGCGTTCATCTACAACATCATCCTGATTCCGGTGGCCGCCCTCGGCTGGCTGGCCCCGGTGTTATCAGGCGCCGCCATGGCGATGTCGTCGATCCTCGTCACCAGCAACTCGGCGCTCCTGAACCGGGCCAATCCCTACACCGGCCTCACCGAGACCGAAGCGCGCTGGACGGCGGAACTGGAGGCGGCGGAGACGGACCGATCCGCTCCCAAGCGCGAGGCCGAACCGACGACGGCGGTGGATCTTGTGTGCGGGATGACCGTGAAAGTGGGGGATGAGGCGGGCCGGTTCACGTATCAGGGGGAGACCTACTACTTCTGCGCGAAGTCGTGTCTCGAGGAGTTCCGGGAGGATCCGGAGCGCTTTTTGAAAGGAGACCGCATCACGATGGCAGAGCATGGAGTCGGCACCGCGATCGACCCGGTCTGCGGGATGACCGTGACGATTGGCGAGGAAGCGGATCGGCATACCTACAACGGCACCACGTATTACTTCTGCGCGAAGGCCTGCGGCGAAGAGTTCCGCGCCGACCCCGCGCGCTTCCTCACGAAGGGTTCTGGCGACACCGAGGGGCCCCGGACCGCGGTGGACCCCGTCTGTGGGATGAGCGTGATGCGGGAGACTGCCGCGGCGCGCCTGGACTGGGACGGAACCACGTATCTCTTCTGCGGGCAGGGGTGTCTGCAGGCCTTCGTGGCGGACCCGGCGGCCTATACCGGAGGCGGGGCACGCCCCTAGCGGACAGAACGACGCGTGAGGGGAAGGCCAGTCGTCGAGCGGCTGGCCTTCTTCACCGTGCCGGCCGTCTGGAGGCCCGGCGGGGG